>JAOZTG010000219.1 GCA_029939235.1 Flavobacteriaceae bacterium | reverse complement strand
GACCGTAAGCCCTGACACCTGCACCTGGTACACCTAATATTGCCGGATATTTTCCTGATTTTTTTGGTACAGAAAGCATACCGTAAAATCTGCTTGTTCCTCTCCATGACAAAGGCATTTTTATATTTTGTAAATTCACATGATACACATTGATCTCAGAAGTACAAAGTTCAGGTTTCAGTGTAACGATTGCATCCATTGGAATTTTTGATAATTCCTCTTTTGCTTTATTCCAAAATTCATCAAAATCATCTGGCGATTTTACCGTTGGTTTGATCTTCTCCGGAGTAAATCCGGCAGTGCTCCAACCATCATATGTTTTGCCATTATAATCTACCCATACATGACATCGTAAAAACCCCGGCTGATCTAATTTACCCCCTTTAATTATTGCTTCTCCATTCTTTAATATTTTTTCCGACTTTAAAGTTGCAGGCATTTGCTCTGCCCCAATCTCATATCTAATTTTTATATTTGGAATGAGTTGTCCGTTTTTTAAGATCTGTATTTCAAAATCTACCTTTTCGCCTAATTGATATGTCCAATCTGTGTTTGTTGGACTCACCTGTACTTCAATTAATTTTTGAGATGGTTGTCCTACAGCTAAAAATACAAAAAGCAGATGTGCAATAAAAGAGAGAAAAAATGTTTTGATATATTTCATGATGTTTTATTTATAATTTATCCAATAAACTATTTCTTAATTTTTAATTTTAATTAAGAAATTACCTTTGTAAAAGATAAGCCTTGTTCATTTTAATCAACCTTTTATTGTCTTAGTATTTTAACAAATTGTAATTATTATTTAAACCGGTTAATATCAAATTCGTAATCACCAGATCCTACTTCCAGCTCTACATTGCCATCTGATTCCAGGGTATTATTAAATATTTTTGAAATTGGTTTTCCTCTTTCTGATACATTCGCAATTTTTGTATTTGGTAAAATAATTTTAGCTGTAGTATTTGGAGGTATAACAACCTTCATTTTTAGGTGGTCTTTTTCTATTTTCCATCCTGATTCAATCTTACCATATACACTTTCATAGGTTGCTTTTGCATAACCAAGTCTTGCATCTGGATGTGGTTGAATAATGATTTTTTTATATCCTGGTTTGCCAATTTCCAAACCTGCAGCAACTCTATACATCCAATCGCCAACAGCACCATATGCGTAATGATTGAATGAGTTCATTCCTTTATTTTGAAAAGTACTATCAGTTTTTATTCCATCCCATCTTTCCCAAATAGTGGTAGCTCCCATTTTTACAGGGTATAACCATGAAGGGAATTCTTCCTGTAACAGAAGGTCATAGGCAACATCTGTTTTCCCATTATCTGATAAAACATGACATATATACGGCGTGCCAAGAAATCCGGTGGATAAATGATCTTTTCTTCCTTTGATGTTTTCAACTAAATGTTCTACTACTTTAGGCTTCTGTTCCTCTGATAACAAATCAAACATTAGTGCAAGCACATACGAAGTTTGGCTATCTGAAGATATTCTTCCAGATGGTGTTACATAATTATCATTGAATGCTTTTTTTACCTTTTCAAAAACTGCTGAATACTCCTTGACATCGTTTTCTTTACCCAATTCTATTGCAGCCATCATTAAAATTTTAGTTGAATATGCATAAAAGGCTGTGGCAATCAAATCCTGATTCGTATGCCCATCTGACACAGTAAATTGGCCAAGACCTGGTTTATAAAAAAGCCAGTCTCCAAAAACACTTCCGCCTTTCCAGATATAGTTTTCCCCGGCGGCGGTTCTTACATAATCAACATATTTTTTCATGGATGGATATTGTCGTTCAAGAATACCCTTATCACCATACACCTGATATATTGTCCATGGTGCAATTGTAACAACATCTGCCCACCCAGCAGAGGTCTTAACCTCTCCAAGTACATTTGGAACTACAAAAGGGATAGCACCTTTTTTATCCTGTTCTGCACCCACATCTTTTAGCCATTTGCTAAAAAAAGCTGCCACATCCATATTATATGCAGCTGTTCTAACAAAAGCTTGGGCATCACCTGTCCAACCCATTCGTTCATCTCTTTGCGGACAATCTGTTGGAATATCTAAAAAATTACCTTTTTGACCCCATTGAATATTCTTTTGCAACTGATTAATTAAGGTATTAGAACACTCAAAGGTACCTGATGGTTTCAAATCAGAATGTATCACGATTCCTGTTAAGTTTTCGGGTTTTAATTCACCTGGAAATCCTTCAATAGATACATATTGAAAACCCATAAAAGTAAATGTTGGCTCGTATGTTTCTACTCCTTTACCTTTTAATGTATATTTTGTAGTTGCATCTGCCGAACGCAAATTTTCAGTATAAAACTCACCGTGTTTATCCAAAACTTCTGCATATTTTAGTGTTACAACGGTACCTGCTTTACCTTGTACTTTGAGTTTTACCCAGCCTACCATATTTTGACCCATATCTGCGACCAATGTTCCGTTTGGAGTCTTCCAAATTTTGACAGGATTTAGCTCCTGAATTCTTTTTACAGGAACTGATTCAGTTGCAACTAAATTATCTAGTTCATAATTGGCAACCTGAACATTTTTCCAGTTTTTATCGTTATAACCAGATTTATCCCAACCATTAATTTCTTTAAGAGCATTATAACTTTCACCATTGTATATACTATTTAAAGTAATAGCGCCATCTGTTGATCCTTTCCATGTTTTATCTGTAATTATTACTTCTTTTGTCCCATCTGTATATTCTACGATAAGTTGACAAAGCAATCCTATTTTCCTGCCATAGTATCCTGATTGTGTTGCCCAACCAATATTTCCCTTATACCAACCGTCACCAAGCAAAGCACCCATAGTATTTTGACCTGATTTAAGTAAATTGGTTATATCATAAACCTGATATTGGAGTCTTTTTTTATATGTTGTCCATCCCGGTGTAAACAATTCGTCACCAACTTTTTTACCATTTAGGTGGAGTTCATAAAGTCCATGGGCAGTTGTGTAAGCCCGTGCCCTTACAATTTTTTTAGAAAGGACAAAGTCTTTTCTTAAGGCAATTGCAGGACCATTTGGTAACGTATCTTGTATTGGTTCTATCCATTTAGCCTTCCATTCATTTTTGTTTAAAATTCCCATTTCCCAAAAAGCAACTTCACTCCAGGCTGATTTGGCTTTATTATTATCCCAAATCTTTACCTGCCAGTAATACCGCTTGGTTGATTCAAGAGCAGGTCCATCATAGGCTACTAAATTCGATTCTGAAGAATTTATTTTACCTGATTCCCAAAGAATTCCTTTATTGAAGGAAGCTGTTTCTGAAACACGAATCTCATACCTGTTTTGGACAGTATTTCTTTCAGAAGCTTTAATTTTCCAACTTAGTCTGGGTCTCTTTGATTCAATTCCAATTGGGTTAGCTCTATGCTCACAAGTTAGGTCATATACAGCTAGTTTTTGACTATTAACCATTGTAGACATTAGAAATAGAAATAGGGTTATTCTCTTCATAATTCGATATTGATCTGTTCTTATTAAAATTATTTAAAGATATCATAAAAAACTAAACATCACATATCATAATCACTTCTTTTAATGAAATAATTATATCTTTTTTATGGGATAAACTCATTAGAATCATTCCCTATAAAGCCATTATAATTACACGGATAAAAGATCTTTTTACTATCTACAAATTCAGAATACAATACCACATTTCCTTGTACAATCTGTTTAAAAACTATTATCAACTCAACTTATTAAAAAATTGTAATTGTTCTTTTAAAATCTCACCAATAATTGATATTTTAGTAGACCATAAAACCGTAAGAAAATGAGAATACAATTTAAAATTGATGCAGTCCTGATCAAGGGGATGTTGAGTATATTTCTCATGTCATTTTTTTTCAATGTACAAGCACAACTGTCTGACATTAAAAGGAACATCAATTTTAATGAAGGATGGAAATTTTTAAATAACCGCATAGAAAATGTAGAGAAAGTAAACTATGATGATTCTCAATGGAGAACAATTGATCTGCCACATGATATTAGTGTCGAAGATCTACCTGTTCAGGATTCAACTCATATCGGACCATTCTTTAAAGGAAAAGATAATAGTGGTGATGTTGGCTTTCTTAAAGGTGGAACGGCATGGTATCGCAAACACTTTACACTTGAACAAAAAGACCAGAATAAACAAGTCATCATTAATTTTGATGGTATTCAATCAGAAGCAATCGTATTTATAAACGGGATAAAAATAGCGGAGCATAAATATGGTTATACACCTTTTAATTTAAATATTACCCCGTATTTAACAGAAGCCGGAGAAGAGAACATAATAGCCATAAAAGTCATTAATCCGGAAAATAACTCACGCTGGTTTGCCGGTTTTGGAATCTATCGAAATGTAAACCTGTCTATTTTAAATCCTGTACATATAAATGACTGGGGGGTGTTTATAACAACATCTCAAATAAGTCAAAAAAATGCTACGATTAAACTAGCTATTCAAACAGCAAATTCTGTTCCATCCAAT
>JAOZTG010000218.1 GCA_029939235.1 Flavobacteriaceae bacterium | reverse complement strand
TTAGATGCTTTTTGGGAAGAAAAAGGATATATATCCCCCGAAGAATATAGCCGATTTTGTAATGAAACGGTTCCTTTAGCAAGATTCAACAAACGAATATTCAACAGTAACGAAGCAATAACAGTTGAAATTGATGTCGCCCATTTTGGTGAAAAAGAAATGGATAATATCACCCCAAAATGGACAATAACTGATACCAGTAAAAATATAATCAAAGAAGGTGATTTAGCAGCTACTAAAATAAATTGGGGCAGTGGAATTAAACTAGGTGCCATTCAAACAAGCATTCAAACCCAAAAAGCTAAAAAATATACACTTGAAGTATCCATTGATCACTTTTCTAATTCCTGGGACTTTTGGGTGTATCCATCCAAGTTACCTGAGTTAAAAAATGGTGTACTCATTGTACAAAAACTAAATAAGAAAAGCATTGAAAAAATTAAAAATGGAGGGAAAGTACTTCTAACAATTAAAAAAGGATCTGTAAAAAAAGAGCAAGGTGGAGAAGTGGGTATAGGTTTTTCTACCATTTTCTGGAATACAGCCTGGACAGCGGGACAAAAACCTCATACTTTAGGAATTTTATGCAATCCTGAGCATAAAGCACTGGAAGAATTTCCAACAGAATATCACTCCAACTGGCAATGGTGGGATGCAATGACACACTCTAATGCAATTTCCTTAGAGAATTTACCGGAAACTGTTCACCCAATTGTGAGGGTGATTGACGATTGGGTAACAAATAACCGACTTGCTCTGATATTTGAAGTAAAAGTGGGGAAAGGAAAATTGTTAATTTCAGGAATAGACCTCCTTGAAAATTCAGAAAAAAGACTTGAAGCAAAACAACTTTTATTCAGTCTGAAAAAATATATGTTGAGTAATTCTTTTAACCCTCAAACAGAGGTGGAAATTGGTCAAATTGAAAATTTATTTAAATAATCAAAATATGAAGGTGAAAGTTTGGAGAGAAGATGTAGTAATACCAACATATGAAATTGGTAAACCCGAAAAGAACCCGGTTTTTTTAGAAAATAGAGTTTATCAAGGTAGTTCTGGTAAAGTATATCCTTATCCGGTTATTGAAAAGATTAGCGATGAAAAAACAGATAAAGTTTGGCATGCTATTTATTTGGAAAATGAGTTTGTGAAAATTATGATTTTACCTGAACTTGGAGGCAGAATACAAATGGCTTTTGATAAAACCAAAGAACGCCATTTTGTATATTACAATCAGGTAATCAAACCTGCTTTGGTTGGACTTACCGGACCTTGGATCTCTGGGGGTATTGAGTTTAACTGGCCACAACACCATCGCCCTTCTACTTATTTACCTGTGGATTCTGAAATTGAAGAAAACAAAGATGGTAGTATCACTGTTTGGTGTAGCGAAGTAGAACGTATGTCACGAACAAAAGGGATGACTGGTTTTACACTTTACCCCGACAAAGCCTATATAGAGATTAAAGTAAAATTATACAACCGTACTCCGTTTCCTCAAACTTTTTTATGGTGGGCAAACCCGGCAGTAAAAGTAAATGACGATTACCAATCGGTTTTTCCCCCGGATGTACATGCTGTGTTTGATCATGGAAAGCGAGATGTATCTGAATTTCCAATAGCAAAAGGTACTTATTATAAAGTAGATTATTCACCAGGTACAGATATTTCCAGATATAAAAATATTCCTGTACCAACTTCATATATGGCGATTAATAGTGGGTATGATTTTGTTGGTGGATATGAAAATGACAGCAAAGGTGGTTTATTACATGTTGCAGATAATAATGTTTCGCCAGGTAAAAAACAATGGACCTGGGGAAATGGTGATTTTGGCAAAGCCTGGGATAGAAATCTAACAGATGAAGACGGTCCTTACATTGAATTGATGTGTGGCGTTTACACGGATAATCAACCCGATTTTTCGTGGATGCATCCTTATGAAGAAAAATCGTTTTCACAATATTTCATGCCCTATCGTGATGTTGGAGTTGTAAAGAATGCTACGAAAGAAGCAATATTGAATATAGAATTTAACAAGGGTAAAGCAAAAATTAAGCTGTATACCTTAGGGATTTATGATAACGCCAGGGTTGTATTAAAGGCTAAAGGAAAAGTATTTTATGAAGAAATTATTAATGCATCACCCAAAAATTCATTTGAAAAAGAGCTAAACATTGATACAAGTATTGCACTTGAAAAATATATACTTACACTTTTTGATGAGAAAGGAAGTATTTTAGTTGATTACCAACATAAAAACAATATAGACAAAGAAGTTCCTAAAGCAGCTAAGGCAGCAAAGAATCCAGAGGATATCAAAAGTATAGAACAACTTTATTTAAGAGGCTTACATTTAGAACAATATCGTCATGCAACCTATAAACCGGAAGATTACTATCTGGAAGCCTTAAATCGTGAACCTTTTGATGTAAGATGTAATAATGCTATGGGACTTTTGTATTTGCGAAAAGGTCTTTTTGTTGAAGGGGAACCGTATTTCAAAAAAGCGATAGCAACTCTTACCGAGCGCAATCCAAATCCTTATGACGGGGAACCGTATTACAACCTCGGACAGTGTTTAAAATATCAAAACAGATTAGATGTTGCCTATAAAGCATTTTATAAATCAGCCTGGAATGCGGCGTGGCAAGATGCTGCTTATTTTCAATTAGCACAAATTGCAACCGCACAAAACAAACTGGAATTGGCTTTGGAACATATAGATAAAGCCTTGATTAAAAACTGGCATAATCACAAAGCAAGAGCACTCAAATCAGCTATTTTACGTAAATCAGGAAAGGTAGATCTGGCCATAAAACTTATTAAAGATAGCTTGGAAATTGATGGGTTTAATTTTTCTGTTTTATTTGAAAAATACTTGATCACAAAAGAAGATACTATCCTAAAATATATGAATAACCTAATGAGAGGTAATATTCAAAATTATATGGAATATGCTATTGACTATACAGATGCTGGTCTTTATGATGAAGCAATAATGTTGTTAAAAGAAGGCCTTAAGTTTGATAAATCAAATCCCTTAGTGCTCTATTTATTAGCAAATTTAATGGCTAAGAATAATGATTTACAAGAAGCAAAAGCAACTCTTGAACAAGCTAAAAAAACTGATCCAAATGATAATTTTGCTTATAGAATTGAACTGATTGAAGTACTTTATAATGCTATTGAAATGGATAAAAAAGATGCTATGGCCCATTTTCATCTTGGTAATTTATGGTACGACAAAAAGCAGTACGCAAAAGCAATATTTCATTGGGAGCAATCTGTTGATTTAGATAAATATTTTCCAACATCAAGAAGAAATCTTTCATTAGCATATTTCAACAAAAAGAATGATGTAAAAGCAGCTGTTAAACAACTGGTGAAAGCGTTTGAGTTAAATACAAAAGATGCCAGAGTTTTGATGGAGCTTGATCAATTGTATAAAAGATTGAATTATCCTTTGGATAAAAGATTGGCTTTATTAGATAAATATCCCGGATTAGTCAGTTTTAGGGATGATCTCTATTTGGAAAAATGCACCTTGTACAATTTGAAAAAGGAACATAATAAAGCTCTTGATCTTATTGAAAAAAGAAAATTCCATCCATGGGAAGGAGGTGAGGGAAAAGTTACTGATCAATATTTGTTTTCTTTAATTGAATTAGCAAAACAAGCCATTCAAAAAAAGGAATATGAGACTGCTATTGATTTGTTAAAACGAACCGAAAAATATCCTGATAATTTAGGAGAAGGTAAGTTATATGGGACACAGGAAAATGACATCCATTATTGGATGGGTTGTGCATTTGAAGGCTTAAAGAATCCTGAAAAAGCAAAAAACTATTGGAAAAAAGCCTCCATAGGGTTATCCGAACCCTCAGCAGCTATTTTTTATAATGACCAGCAACCAGATAAGATCTTTTATCAAGGACTTGCATTATTGAAATTAGATAAAGAAAATGAGGCAAATATCTGCTTCAATAACTTATTCAATTATGGCAAAGAACACCTGAATGATGAAGTTAAAATTGATTATTTTGCGGTATCATTACCTGATTTGCTAATTTGGGAAGATGATCTAAAAAAAAGAAATATCATTCATTGTCATTACCTGATGGGACTGGGATATTTAGGGTTAAATGATATAATTAAATCACAAAAAGAATTAAATGTTGTATTGAATTTGGATGCATACCATATTGGTGCTTTGATTCATATTAAGGATTTATAAAATAGAAATTATGAAAATTTTAAAATATTATATTTTCGGACTGTGACTCTTATTTTATAACCATATCCTGTTGCACCATAAATAAAAGAAGCAAAAAACAAAATAATTAAATTTTAAAAGCATGAATTTTAAGTTCTATTTCATTTTGGTTGTATTGATATTATTATCAAATACCGCGACCCCGCAAAAAACCATTGATTTAAGTGGTACATGGACTATCCAATTAGACAAGGAAAAACAAGGTATCAATAATAATGGTGATTGGCAATTAATCAATTTACCTGGTACTTTAACACAAGCTAAAATTGGAGTAAAAACAAC
>JAOZTG010000067.1:1659-15466 GCA_029939235.1 Flavobacteriaceae bacterium | reverse complement strand
GTAAATGCTTATATTATTAAGTAAATATCTAACCAATTGAATGGATATGATGGTGTCAACTCAAATATCCATCAAAATCAAATTCATCCATATCATCATCTTCGCCATCATCAAAATCATCCATAGATAGATCTTCACTTTCAAATTGAATATCCGGAGCGGTTTGCGGAATATTGCCTAAAGCAAATAGTACATCTGATAAAATTGGTTCTTGCTGCCTAAGATGGTCATCCATCACTTCTACAGAAAATGACCACAAATTTAAAAAATCATAAATATAAATGAGTTTATCATTTTTATTTTTCAAAACTTTTTCTACAGTAATATCCTGCATTGCTGTTTTAGCATCCAACCCATCACTCATATCAAAAAGAGGAAATTCCTCTCCTTGGATCCAGTCATCATCTGACAGATAAAAAGACGCCATTTCGTTTGTTGTAAAATCAAAAGCGTTTTTGATGGAATGGTGAAGAACTTCTAAGCTTACTGATTTTTGAATGGCAATATCTCTAATTACATCTTCTTCAGCATTTAGAATGATACGAATTTTATAAGCCATGGTCGTAGTACGATTTTTTTGCAAAAGTAATACTTTCATCTAAAAGTGTTACTTTTACTTTGTTAATTATCTTTTAAAATGAATGATATAGAAAAACTTGAATTACTTAATTCCAAGACGAAGAATACTCTTATGGAAACCCTGGGAATTCGATATACTGAGATAGGTGCTGATTATCTGGTAGCGACAATGCCTGTGAATGAAAAAGTGCACCAGCCAATGGGTTTATTGCATGGTGGAGCAAGTGTTGCTTTTGCAGAAAGTGTTGGAAGTCCTGCATCACTGTTATTTGTTGATCCTGAAAAGTATGAAATAAGAGGGATTGAAATTTCAGCCAATCATTTAAGAACCAAAAGAAAAGGATTGCTCACAGCTACTGCTAAAATTATCCACAAAGGAAAAATGACCCACTTATGGGAAATTAGAATTACTGATGAAAAGAAGAATTTGATCTCCTTATGTAAACTTACCAATATTGTCATACCAAGGAAATAAGTTTTGATGGCTAAAAGAAATCAGAAAATAATTATAAAAATTTGAAATCAATATTTGATAAAATAGAACAATTATTACAGTCTGAAACGCCTTTTGTTTCCTATCGGAAACCAATGGATGATAAGTTAAATTTAATGGTTCAGCAAGATAGTTCACTATATTTTTTAGAGAATTATTCACAAAAAGGTTTTGTTTTTGCACCTTTTGATGATCGGGAAGAAAAGATTTTGTTTCCACTGGAAAAATGTGAATTTTCATCTGTTTCTATTGCTGATTCGGAAGTACATGAGGTCCCCAATAATGAAATGGAGGAAGAATTAATTTCTGATGAAGAATCCAGAAAAAACCATATAGCATTGGTAAAAAAGGGAATTGATTTTTTAAGAATTGAAAAAGTCAGAAAAGTGGTTTTGTCCCGAAAGGAAGAAGTTCAATTTGATGAAGTTTTTAAAAGTGTACTATTTAGCCGGTTGATGCAAAGTTATCCTTTGGCATTTGTTTCTCTTTGCTACCATCCGAAGGTTGGATTGTGGATGGGGGCAACCCCGGAGGTTTTATTGAGTGCTAAGGGTAAGATATTTAAAACTATGGCATTAGCTGGAACACAGCTGTTTAAAGAAAAAGAACAGGGAGAATGGGGAGAAAAAGAAATAGAAGAACAGCAAATTGTGACTGATTTTATACTAGAACAGTTAAAAGGTTTTGATCTAAAAGTTTCAGATCCATTCACAAAAAAAGCAGGAAGTTTATTACATATCTGTACAGAAATTGAAGGGAATTTGAGTTCAAATGATCAATTGGAAATCCTTATCAATAAATTGCACCCAACATCGGCTGTTTGTGGATTTCCAAAAGAAAAAGCCAAATTATTTATCCTAAATAATGAAGAGTATAAGCGTTCGTTCTATGCCGGTTTTTTGGGAGAATTGAATATTAATAAGGTAAGTGACCTTTATGTGAATTTGCGTTGTATGCAAATAGTTGGTCAAAATGCCAGTTTATATATTGGTGGAGGAATTACATTAGATAGTGACCCCATAAGTGAATGGGAAGAAACCGTTTCAAAAAGTGAGGTTATGAGGCGAGTTTTGCATTAAAAGGGTTAGTATAACTGGATTTTTATCAAAAAAAATAGACATTATTAATGATGAATTTAGAGTTGTTGGAGAATCATCCGAAATCTATTTCAAATACAAAAAGATCCGTGCTTTTTGTTCATGGAATGTGGCATGGAGCCTGGTGCTGGGAACCTTATTTTTTGCCCTATTTTGAAAAACTTGGTTATAAGGCATATGCCCTGAGTTTATCCAACCATGGTAACAGTCCGAAGCATAAATCATTAAACCGGTTAAGAATAAATGATTATGTAAAGGATTTAAAACAGGTAATTGATTCTTTAGATGAAATACCTGTATTGATTGGGCATTCCATGGGTGGTTTTGTAGTTCAAAAATATTTAGAAGATCATCATGTACCTGGAGCCGTGTTATTGGCTTCCGTTCCTCCTTATGGTGTTTTTGGTGGAACTATTGCAGTGATGAAATCTTTTCCTGGTGCATTTTTAAAGGCAAATTTCACATTGAATTTAAAGTATATCATTGATACTCCAAAAAAGTTTAAACATTTGATGTTATCAGAAAATGTAAAGGATGAAGACGTAATTAAATATCAAAAAATGACGAATAGTGAATCCTATCTGGCCTATATGGATATGCTTGGAATGAACCTGATCAATACAAAGAAAATAAAGACACCGCTATTAATTATTGGTGCTGGAAAAGACAAAGCAGTTTCTCCAAAATCAGTTAAAAAAACAGCTTTAATATATGGGGTCAAACCTGTGATCTTTGAAGAATTTGGACACAATATAATGTTGGAACCTGAATACGAAATGGTTGCCGATGTAATAGATAATTGGATAAAGAATATATGAGTATTGTCTGATAAAAAAAGATGAATTGCTATAAGAATGTAAAATTCATTTATATTTTTGTAGCGAACTATAAATTTTTCAAATGCCACAATATCCAAAAAAGGAACTTGCTCAGTTAGTTATACAGTTATGTGTAATAAATGAAATTGAAAATGTGGTTATTTCACCTGGTTCACGAAGTGCCCCTTTGATTATAGGCTTTGTTAATCATCCTAAAATAAACACGTTAAGTGTTGTTGATGAGCGAAGTGCAGCTTTTTTTGCATTGGGTATGGCTCAGCAGTTACAAAAACCGGTGGCTTTGCTTTGTAGTTCGGGTTCAGCTTTGCTGAATTATTATCCCGCTATTGCGGAAGCCTATTATAGTAATATTCCACTGGTGGTTATTTCGGCAGACAGGCCTAAACATTTGATCGATATTGGTGATGGTCAAACGATCCGACAGGAAAATGTATTTGCAAATCATATACTTTTTAATGCAAATTTAAAAGAAATCAGATCAAATACTTTTGAAAAGGATTTAAAGGACAATGAAATTTTTATTAAAAGCGCTCTTAAAATTGCAAAAGAAAAGAGTGGTCCGGTACATATCAATGTTCCTTTTGACGAACCTTTATATGAGGTTGTGGATGAATTAATTGTGAAGATTCATAAGGAAGAAGAGAAGTTAAAAAATAGTCTGTTGGATGAAATTCCCCTGGAGGTGGATGAACTGCAAAAATATGCTGATGTATGGAATGCTACATCTAAAAAAATGGTACTCCTGGGAACTTGTTTTCCAGATAAAATGATCCAAACTCAATTAGATCATATAATAAAGGATCCATCTGTTTTGGTACTGACAGAAACAACCTCTAATGTGTATCACAATAGATTTATCAATAGTATCGATCAGTTGATCTTTCCTTTGAATGATGCAGAATTGAAAGATTTGCAACCTGATATTTTATTAACTTTTGGAGGTATGATTGTTTCCAAGAAAATCAAACAATTTTTACGGAAATTAAAACCGGATAATCACTGGCATATTGATAAATTTAATTCTCCTGATACTTACCATTGTTTGTCACATCATTTTCAGGTTTCACCACAGTTGTTCTTTAGTCAGTTTTTCTTTCTGACAGAGCAAAAGGAAAGTGAGTATCAAAAAAAATGGATTGATATTAAAAGTGAAAGAAAGCGTAAGCACAATATTTTTTTAGAAGCTGCTGAGTTTTCAGATTTGCAGTCATTTGAGATTATTTTTAATACTTTACCAGATCATGTGCATTTACAATTATCCAATAGCTCCGTTGTAAGGTACGCACAATTGTTTGATATTCCTTTATCAACTGAAGTATTCTGTAATCGTGGTACCAGTGGCATTGATGGAAGTACATCAACAGCCATAGGGGCAGCTTATGTACAAGATAAACAAACTGTTTTTCTAACAGGGGATATCAGTTTTTTTTATGACAGTAATGCTTTGTGGAATAAGTATCTTAAAAATGATTTCCGTATTATTTTGATCAACAATTCGGGAGGAGGTATTTTTAGATTTATTCCTGGCCCCAAAACTTCTAATGCACTGGAATATTTTGAAACTCCACATCAATTGAATGCAGCAAATTTATGTGAGATGTTTGATGTTGATTATTGTAAAGCAGAGAACAAAACTGAACTGGAGATTAATTTAAAATCATTCTTTAAAAAAACTGAAAAGCCAAAACTTTTAGAGATTTTTACGAATGCAGAAAAAAATGACATCATATTAAAAGATTATTTTATATCTCTGTGATTCTTAACTATTATTAACATTTAAATCATGTTAAATTTTATTATATTTGCTAATATATTAATATTAACAATTAAACCTTTAAATTATGGTATACACAAAAGAAGAATACATTAAAGTAAATGTTGAACAATTAAAAGAAAAAGCAGGTGTTGATGCTGATATGGGTCAGTTAGAAGCAATTGTTAAACATTTAGGAATTGCTGCTCAGGGTGGTGATGCTTCATTGGTTTCATGTGGACAAGAGTCTGAAATGGAAACAATTAAAGAAAAATTCTTAAAAGGCAAACTGGGATTAACAGATGGTGATGATCTGGATGCTGCGAATACAAAAGTATGTGAAGATCTAGGTGTTTCAAATACACAAAAATACAGAGCTGCATTTTATTACTTGCTTGCAAAACATTATGGTAAGACTTTATAAGTCATCTATAATTTCTAAAAAAAAGCCTCTTTTTGAGGCTTTTTTTTATGCTGATTTTTTGTAGATATTTTTACAAAAAAGCCTGAAAAATCATCAGTTCTTCAGGCTTTTAAACTGATTTAAAAACTAAAAATTAGAATTTATAAAATTTTCTTGCTTCTGCTTCAATTTTCTCATCCCAAAGTCTAACGATAACTTCATGTGCTATCTTTTTATATTCTTCAGCAAGTTTTGTGTCTCCCATTTTTGCATAAACCTTTGATAAGCCATTTAAAGAAGGGATATGCATGTCATTTATTTTTAAACAGGTTTGATACTCGGCAATTGCTTCATTATAAAAGCCATCTTTTACAAGCTGTTTAGCGTCTTTTAAATGTTCTTCAATATCTCTGATCCTAGGCTCAATGTTGAGATGAATGGCATTTTCAGTTTTTAGCGTAAGAAAAGAACAAGGAACTTCCCTAATCACTTTTTCAGTAACACTTCCCATGATCATCCTGTGAAAGTTTGACTTTCCTGAAGATCCCATAACCAAAAGATCACTATTTCTTTTTTGAATGGTTCTGAGTATCTTTTTGGCCGGATCACCGGTTTTAATAGTGCTCTTCCAGTTCACATCAACCAGATTGAAATCTTCTAAGTAGGATGACATTTCTTTTTCAAATTCTACTCTTTTCAATTCATCAATTTCATCCCAATTTAATTTCAAACCCTTAAATCCTAATTTGTTAGGTTCTAAAACTCCAAGTATTGTCAATTTTGCATTATATCGTCTGGCAATATTGATAGAATTATTCAAAGCAAGAGTAGATTCTTCTGAAAAATCAACCGGACAAATTATCTTTTTTATATTTTTAAATTTACTGCCCATTTTAACAACCAAAACAGGTTTGTCACTTCTTCTAACCAGTTTTTCAGCCGTTGTACCTAATTTGAAGATATCTTTTTTCAATTTTTCACCTGCACCGATAATAATTAAGTTTACATCCTCTTTATTTGCTACCTGAATGATCTTGTCATAGTGATTGCCAAATCTAAGTATTGGTTTCGCCGATTCAACATCTGCCTTTTCAATTTTTTCTTTGATCATTTCCAGCTGAGATTCAGCAGCGGTTTTGACCATAGTTTTGACCTTGTCATTTTGGATATCATGTGGTAAGACATGAATTGGTACTAACTTTGCTTCAAATATTTTTGCTACATCTATGGCATTTTCAACCATTTGCTCAGAGCTTTTACTAAAATCTGTTGCTAATAATATTTTTTTTAAAATTTTCATGGTTTTGGTATTGTTAATTGAAACAGAGAGGCCTGTTTTTTACACTATTTTATTGATTCAAATTCATTTATATAAAGCAAAATCTAAGCCAATTTAAACATTTAACAGATTATTTTAATATTTGAAATGAACTGATCGGCAATCATCTGTCAATTATTATTTTCTAAAGATAATTATTTGTCTTTTGGCTCCGTCTTACAAAGTTAGTAATTTCTTTCTTAATATTTCAGGTACAGCATCTTTATGAATCATGATGGAAATTGATTTCAATTGCATAAAGGACTCAGATATATAAATAAAGCCTCCATTACCTACATGCGTTCCCCATGAATTTTTAACCTTATAATATTTGTTACCTTTTTGATCTGTGTAAATTCCTGTAATATGCATTAAATGATCATCTGTAGTATTATAATTTTCAAATTCCGCCTGACGGAAATCAGCAGTGATATCCAGCTCATCAACTATTTCCTGTAAACTTTTTTCATTTTCACTTTTATTTTTTGGAATAATCGCAACACCATTTTTTTGTGAAAAAGTTGACTCTGATACATCAATGTCCAATTCAACAGTATATCCGCTTTCAAGTGCGTGATCTAATACTTGCATATATTCATTAAGAGGGAGGTTGAAAAAACTTCCATAAGAGAAATTATCAGGAATATCCAAAATAAATTTTGAATAATAGGGCTGATGCGTAAAGGTGGTTAGTGTTACATATGCATCTGGATCAAATTTTGTCATTGCCATGAACTCTTGTGGAGTATAGGTCTTTCCGTTATAATTAAAGTTTTTTGTGTAAGCACCAATATCTTTATCTAGAATAGATTTTACCGGTGATTTCCAGTTTTTTTGATCTGGATCTTTTTCGATAAATTTATCTAAAATAACTTTCATGTCAGGTACTATTTTGCTGTGATTATACAGTATTTGTTGTCCTGTCAAACCAGTAAAAGCTTCCTGAGGCATCAACCCGTTTAATCTTGCAGCATTCATAAGATCGTGCGCAAGGCCACCTTCACTAAATTGTGCATTTCCTTGTCTCATTACGTAGTTCCATGCTTTCTTATCATAAGTGGTTCTTACGATATGCATTTCTGAAATGTCAATTTTTTGTCCTGATATTCTTTCTATCTCTGATTCAATAAATGATGAAGTTGAAAAACTCCAGCAAGTACCAGTCATCCCCTGATTTTTTACAGATGAAGTTGAAAGATCAACAAGAGGTTTGAAATTATATTTTTGAGCATGGCTAAAACCAAATGTAAGTAAAGTGATCGTAAAAAACAGGATGTATTTTTTCATTTCAATTAAGTTTTTTTGATGATTTCAAATGTATCATTTATTTTCTTTTTAAAAAAACTTGATCTACCGTTAATAATACGTAAAAAAAAAGCCCGGAATATTCCGGGCTTCTATCAGGTTTTAAAATTATTAATTATTGTTGTCTGGTTCTTCGTTTTTTTCATCGTTATTCTCTTCTTCCAAAGGAATTCCTAATTTTTCCATTCTTTTCTTATCAAGAACCCGTTCGATATTTGCATAATAATCATTTGCATTCGGATTATCAGATCCTATTTTTGCATATCCATTTTTGTAATATTTCAATGCTTTTCTATAATCATAGCCTGTTTCGTAATAACGGCCAATATAATAATCACCAAGTGGAGAACCGGGATACAATCGGTTGATCATTTTACCAAATTCTTCCAAATAATTTCCATCTTCCTTATCTAAAATAATAGATTCAATTTTATAAATATCGCTTTCGCGGATTTTTATATTTGATCCGTATAAGTATTCAATTTCTACATATTTTTTTTCTAAAAATTCAATGGCTTCTGCAGGAGAAAGATCAGCAATTTCTTCGTTGTATTCCTTTTGTGAAATGGCAGCAAATAATTCAAATATAAAACCCAAAGCACTTGGTATTGACTGACCAATAGATGCGGTTTTAGTTGAATTTGAGAAATCATCAAATTTATAATTAAAAAAATCATTATCAGATAATTTCAATAGATTATGAACTTCATTTATTGGTTTTCTCCTTTTTTCCTTATTGTAAGTTCCAGAACATAAATAATAATAAAAATCAGATTCTAAGGCCTGACTTTTTAATTCTAAGCGTTCGTTTAAATTAGGTGCATAACTTGGATTAATGTTGATATAAGCATTAAAAAGTGGATCATTGTCAATAAAAAAGTAATTGATAAAATTAGCAGTTATTGTATTTCCAACGATTGTTTTGAATAAAGAAGTCCGGTAATTGTCTTCTACATAACCAATTAATTCATTTTTAATAAAGCCGTAAAATTCAGTACTTTCTTTATTAGGAAGTCCTGTATCAATACTGTAATCACAGTCAGTATACCTTTCGTCCCCCTGATTTTGAAAAACACCGATAATAATTTGTTCGGGTGCTTTATTTTTTGATGCAAATAATTTAGCATTTGCCACATAAAGATCAAACAAATATTCGGCGTCAAATACTACGGCAACCGGATAAGTATTTTCATTATTCTCTTCATAGGATGGTGGTAGATATATTTTTACTAACCGTTTGGCATTCAATCCATAAGAATCAAGAGTTTTTAGAATAATTTTGTCTTGCGCAAAGCCAACAGAAGATATAAAAAGAATTAATAGAACTATTTTTTTCATTGTTAAAGGTTTTCAGAAAGAATAAATACTTTTAAATGTTTAAATTGAATACTTCTTTAGAAAAGTATTATTTTCGCTATATCGTTAAAAAAATCAAACGGGATAATATATAAATTATTATATAAATTCCAAAAAACAATCAAATCTAATATTAAAAATAAATCAAATGGTAAAACCTGTTTGGAGGACCGCAATAGAATTTGAAGATATTACTTATAAAAAATGTAATGGAGTTGCCAGAATTGCTTTTAACAGACCAGATGTTAGAAATGCTTTTCGGCCTGATACGACTTCTGAATTAATTAAGGCGTTTTACGATGCGCAAGAAGATACTTCCATTGGTGTAGTATTGCTTTCTGCTGAAGGACCTTCAAGTAAAGATGGTGTGTATTCTTTTTGTAGTGGAGGGGATCAAAAAGCACGTGGTCATCAGGGATATGTTGGTAAAGACGGACAGCACAGGTTAAATATTTTAGAAGTACAACGAATGATTCGTTTTATGCCAAAGGCTGTTATTGCCGTTGTGCCGGGCTGGGCTGTTGGAGGTGGACATAGTTTGCATGTAGTATGCGATATGACTTTGGCAAGTAAAGAACATGCTATTTTTAAACAAACAGATGCGGATGTTACCAGTTTTGATGGAGGATATGGTTCTGCATATCTTGCTAAAATGGTAGGACAGAAAAAAGCCCGTGAAATTTTCTTTCTGGGAAGAAATTATTCCGCTCAGGAAGCTTATGAAATGGGAATGGTCAATGCTGTTATCCCTCATGATGAATTGGAAGATACAGCCTATGAATGGGCGCAGGAAATATTAGCAAAATCTCCAACTTCTATAAAAATGTTGAAATTTGCTATGAATTTAACAGATGATGGAATGGTTGGTCAGCAGGTATTTGCAGGAGAAGCAACCAGATTGGCATATATGACCGAAGAAGCAAAAGAAGGTAGAAATGCATTTTTAGAAAAACGCAAACCAAATTTTGAAAAAAAGTGGCTACCTTAGGGTAAAGGATAAAGTTGAAAGAAAAAAGTCCTTTCCTTTGGAAAGGATTTAGGATAGGAAATATTTATTTATGAAAATAATCTGTATAGGTAGAAATTATACCAAACATATTGAAGAATTAGAAAATGAGAAACCGGAGAATCCGGTGATTTTTATGAAGCCGGATTCTGCTATTTTATTAAAAAACAACCCTTTTGTAATTCCGTCTTTTTCAGAAGATGTGCACTATGAAGTGGAGGTCTTGGTAAAAATAAATAGAATAGGTAAACATATTCAGGAGCGATTTGCACATAAATACTATGATGAAATTGGACTAGGGATTGATTTTACAGCTCGTGATCTGCAAAGTAATTTAAAATCAAAAGGATTGCCATGGGAAAAGGCCAAGGCTTTTGATGGTAGTGCGGTAATCGGAAATTTTGTACCAAAGGAAGGATTTGATTTGAGTAATTTGAATTTTAAATTACTCAAAAATGATTCCATTGTTCAAAATGGTAATACTGCAAGTATGTTGTGGAAAATTGATGAGATCATTTCTTATGTGTCTCAATTCTTTACTTTAAAAATAGGAGATGTCATTTTTACAGGTACTCCTGCCGGGGTTGGTAAAGTCGAGCCTAATGATGTTTTATTAGGAGAATTGGAAGGAAAGAAGAGCTTTGAAATTAGAATTAAATAAATTCAACACTACAAATGTCGATAGCACTACTTTAAAACTCCATAAAAACCAAACATAACCACTACAAAGTTAATTTGCACTTTATAAAAACCACTACAATAAATATATAAAGCACATTAAATTAAGATAATAGTATAGAATATAACTCTATATTACTTTGTTGCACATTACAATATGATATTTATCACCTTTACAGATGATCATAATGGTGTATATTTGTTTGTTGAATAGAAAATTATGGGGATATGATTAATATTTTTAAAAGGTCAAAATCTGTTGCAATCAGTATAGATGAGTTTTTTGATAAAGTAGATCTTGGAACGTTAAATTTTAAAAAAGGAGTTAATAACTACATTGATGGAAATGCTATCGAGTTTACTCAAAATTTAAATTCTATAACTGTATTAGAAAAAGAAGCTGATACCATACAAAGAAAAATTGGAAATGATTTTTATTTGCATTCTTTAATGCCTAATTATTCAAGTGATATTTTGAATTTATTAGAAACCGTTGATGACATCATAGATATGTCTAAAGATTTATTAAGTCAGTTTGATGTTGAAAATCCTAACATACCGGAAGCAATTAAGAAAGATTTCATTGAATTAGTAAGCGCTTCTTCCAAATCTGTAGAAAATGTTTTACCGGCAGCACGTATATTCTTCACGCAACCCGATAATGTGAAAGACAGTATTCAAAAAGTATTATTTTACCATAGAGAAACACATAACCTTTCAACAAGTTTAAAACGAAAAATATTTCAGGAAATTGATTCACTTATTTTAAGTGAAAAATTACACTTGAGATATTTTGCCTTACATATAGAACAAGTATCGGATGTAGCAAAGGATATTGCACATCAGTTATCTTCATTAGTTATAAAGATCAAAATGTAGATAATAGAAGTCGAAAATTATGTTTTTATTTTTTCTTACTAGCGGTTTATTTTTGGGTTGGACACTTGGAGCAAATGATGCTTCTAATGTGTTTGGGTCTGCCGTTGGCTCTAAAATGATAAAATTTAAACAGGCAGCAATTATTGCATCAATTTTTGTAATTCTAGGTGCTGTTTTCCAAGGAGCCGGTGGATCTCATACTTTAGGAAAACTTGGTTCTGTTGATGCACTTGGTGGTGCATTTACAGTTGCACTAGCTGCTGGTATTGCTGTTTTTTGGATGACAAAATTAAAATTACCTGTTTCCACATCGCAAGCGGTAGTTGGCGCCATTATTGGATGGAACTTTTTTACAAATAATCCTACGGATATGAGTTCCTTAACCAAGATTGTTACTACCTGGATCTCGGGACCAATTTTAGGTGGGATATTCGCAATTTTACTTTTTCAACTACTTCAGTATACATTAAAGAAGAGTAGAATTCATTTAATAAAATTAGATGCCTATATTAAATATGCCCTTTTAATTGTTGGTGCATTTGGTTCGTATAGTTTGGGTGCAAATAATATTGCAAATGTTGTTGGTGTTTTTATTCCTTCCGCACCTGATATTTTGCTGGATTTCGGTTTTTTCACCATGGATGGAACTCAATTGTTATTTTTAGCCGGGGGAATTTCTATTGCAGTGGGTATTATGACTTATTCTAAAAAGGTGATGATGACCGTTGGAAATTCATTAATGAAATTAAATGCCGAAACTGCTATTGTTGTTGTATTGGCACATTCCTTAGTGTTATTTGTGTTTTCTTCACAAAATTTATCTGATTTCTTTGTTAGTTTAGGATTGCCAGCTATACCATTGGTGCCAGTATCAAGTTCTCAGGCGATTGTTGGGGCAATATTAGGTATTGGGATTATAAAAGGAGGAAGAAATATTCAGTTAAATGTGATTGGTAAAATTGCAATAGGATGGGTAATTACACCTGTAATAGCTGGTTTGATATCATTCTTTGCTTTGTTCTTTATGAGTAATTTATTTAATCTTCAGGTGTCACAAAATCCTTCAAAGTTTGTAAAGGGGGATATTTTTGTAGAGGACAGTAAAAATTCGGAAATAGATTCCAAAACAAAGGTTATTGATCCATTCGAACTTGATAGATCAGAGCCAACCATTGTTGAGTTATATAAGCCAGCAGTTATCATTGCACTTGTTATTTTGATGATTATAGTGTTTTATCAATTCTATACCATTTTAAGATTAAGAGAAAAAGATAAACTTGATGAGGAGGAAGACCATTTTATAAAATATAATGCACAACAGGTTTTACTTGAGAATGAATTAAAACTAAGCAATAGTGCTAAAGCTGAACTGGAAAAAGAAATAGAATTCAAAGAAAAGGAGCAAAAGAAAATAGCCTTAAGTATTATCCGAAAAAATGAGATTCTATCTAAATTAAAAGCTGAAATTGAGCAAATTAAATCTAAACCGGAAAAATCTTTAAAATTTAGTGATTTAAATACTTTAAAGGTGTTAATTTTGGATAATTTAAATCTTGAAAAAGAAAGAAAATCATTAGATATTTATATAAAAGAACTGAATAATACCTTTTTTCAAAATCTGGAACGAAAGTATCCTGGTTTAACCAATAATGAGAAAAAGCTATGTTCTTTATTACGTTTAAAATTATCATCAAAAGAAATTGCATCTATTTTAAATATTACTCCAAAAAGTGTGGAAGTAAACCGATATAGATTACGTAAAAAAATGAATATTAAAAAGGAGGAAAAACTTTCTAAAATAATTAGAAAATTATAAAACTGAATTAATTCTAAATCAAATATATAAGTAAATTAATTAATAATGAAAAACAAATTTTACACATTGGCAGTGGCATTGTTCCTTTACAGTATTGGAACACATGCACAACAAACAGTAACAGAAAGAATAGATTCTGTTCGGATCAATCAATACGGGCAACAAGTTAGTTGGCTTAGTTTAAATCCTGAAGCACAGGAAGGAATTCTTAACTTTACTTCTAGTGATAAATCATACAGATTTTGGATGGATAACAGGGTGCAACTTGATGCTGCGTTTTTTTCA
>JAOZTG010000067.1:0-1559 GCA_029939235.1 Flavobacteriaceae bacterium | reverse complement strand
CAGGGTGAATATGAAGAAGTTGAATTCTCACAAGATAACAATAAAGATTTAGGTATGGATGAAGGTTATTCTTTGAATGGTAGAGTAGTTTTCAGACCAATTATGGATGTGGATAAAGTGTTACATTTGGGTGTTGCTTATACGTACAGAACTCCTAAAACAGATGTTGAAGTACCAAATACCTACCGTATAAGTACAAGATCACATACTTCAATCAATCGTAAAAAATATATTGATACGGATGATATAAAAGATGTAGGAAACATTTCAGGTTTAAACCTTGAATTGGCAGGAGCTTTTAAAGGTTTGATGTTTCAGGGTGAGTATAAAAAATTCAATGCACAAAGAACAAAAGATGAGTTAGAATCTGTTGATATAGATGGTTTTTATATACAAGCAGGTTATTTATTGTTTGGAGGAAAATATAATTACAATAAAGCAGAAGGTGAATTTACCAGAATTACCAGAGGGAGAGAATATGGTGAGTTGGAAATTGCGGTTCGTTATGATTATATAAATGCCAATGATTTTGATGCGAAAGTTTATGGTGGATCTGCTGAAGGGTATAGTCTGGGTTTAAATTATCACTTCAATCCAAATGTAAAATTTATGATGAACTATGTGTATAACAACCATGATAGATATGCAAATGGTAAAGGAAAGTTATATGTTGGGCATGATGCAGATGGTAATTTAACAAAAGATCCATTTGAAGTTGTGGAAGCAAAAGGAAAAGGTGGTGATGATTTTGGAATGGTTTCTTTTAGAATGGAAATTAACTTTTAATAAATTGATAATTAGAAAAACAATAGTATAATGAAAAATATAAAATATTTATTCGTAATGTTTATCGCTTTGACAACTACTGTAAGTTGTGTTGAAGATGATTTAATTGAAAACACTCCTCCGCCTGTTATTGGCGGTGTATTAAAATTGAATGAGATCATGTCGAAGGACGTAAATGACGGTCCGGACTGGATTGAAGTCTATAATACCAGTGATGATGATATGGATCTTTCAGGTTTTATCCTTAATGATAAAGATGTAGCAGACGGTGGTTTTGCAATTCCTGATGGAACAATTATCAAATCACATGATTTTTATGTGGTTGATGAAGATGAATCAGGTATTAAAGTAAGTTCAGGTGGTGAAGATGTTTCTTTGTCTAAACCTGACAAGACTGTTATTGATCATACAAAAACACCTGATATGACAGCAAGTGTAGGTCTAACATGGGCAAGAGAAATTGATGGTGAAGGTGACTGGATGATAAGCAATGCTACACAAGGAACTTCTAATGGTTCTGCAGAAAATGTTCCACCAATTATTGAAGCCAATCCATTAACTGAATTTGATGATGTATATGAAGTTTCAGCTTCTGATGCCGATGGTATCGCATCTGTAAAACTTGTTCATATGGTGAATGATGGTGTGCAATCCATTGATATGGCCTTAGTTGACGGTAAGTACAAAACTTCAGTGCCAAGAGCAAAAGTTGGTGATGTTGTGAAGTATTATGTGGTTGCTACTGATAATAGTGGTTTAACTACTTATTATCC
>JAOZTG010000217.1 GCA_029939235.1 Flavobacteriaceae bacterium | reverse complement strand
ACTATTTTTAAAACCTAATAAATCTTTAACAATATGAAAAGGACTCTGTCAAATTGGCTTTTATCCACTTTTTTTTATGCATTGATAATCGGTAGCTGTTTTGCACAAAATAAACCTCCAATAGAGGAGTATCCCTACCCTGGATATAAAGATCTGGCTGCCAAAGCAGTTTGGTTGCAAGAGGATCTACATCAAAACAATATGCAATACGGCATTGTAATGCCAAGAGTCTTACTTCCCCCTGAAGGAAATGATGATCTGTCGTCTGCACATCAGGAAGACGGAGGGAATGTGACGGGTCCTTATCTGGCGTCTTTGAGTTTTCAGTATGCTGTAACAGGTGATCATAGGGTCAAAGAGTGGGCAAACGAGGTTTTTGAGGCCATTGAGATATTAGAGAGAGTTACCGGGGTGGAAGGTAGCATAGCACGTAGCTTTAATAAATCAAATGTAAAACAACGTCATGAAGATTGGTTCTTTTTTCCGATGGAATGGCATCAGTCAACAAGTATGCCCGGTTATCGGTGGATTGGAGATCCAAGTTCCGATACCTATGCAAATCTTATGTATGGTCTGGCCATGTATTACGATTTAGTGGCAGATGATAACTATAAACAGCGGGTACAGGCATGGGTTTCAAAGGTTACGGATAGAATTATTGAAAATAATATGCGCCTTGTGGATGTTGATGGTAAAATGACACTTTGGGGAAATTACAGTCCGTCGCTTGACCGTGAGAAATTAAATTCCTTGCTGCCACTTTTTCAGCTAAAAGTAACCTACCATATCACGGGGAATGAAAAGTATCAGGATAAATACATTGAATTGATCAATGAGTATGGCTATGCAGATGAATCAATTATGGCAGCCTCATTTAAGCCACCATATGCACCCTGGGATACTCACCATTTTATGAAAGGAGTTTATATGCTATTAAGATATGAATCCGATCAGTCTTTACGTAACAAATACCTCGCAGCGTTGGAACGCTTTTGGTTAAAGGAATATCCTTGTAAGAACATTGCACTTCAAATTACCTACAATCATTATGTACCTGACCAGGGTGGATTTAATGAAGTGTCTATAAATCAGCTCATTGACTGGAAAGGGGCATGGAGAAGAGTTGATGATCAGAACCTGCGTAAGGGCAACGGTACAGAGCGTATTCAGGGAACCTGGATAGAGCCCTCACATTTCTATCTTTTACCTTATTGGAAAGCCAGATATCACTCTCTTCTTACGGTAGATGGAAAACTTGGAAAAGGTAATCCACCTGATTGGGCGGTTCCGAAACCCGATAAATTTAAAGGAATGGTCTATGTTCCTGCCGGAGAGTTTATTATGGGTAGCAATATTGGTGATAAAGACGAATCTCCACAGCGCAAAGTTTATGTGGAGGCCTTTTATATAGACAGGTTTGAAGTAACTAACAGTCAGTATGCTAAATTCAAAAAAGGATATAAATACAATACCGATAAAGTGGATGAAACAGTTCGGAAAGAAGAGTGGATGGCTGATGATAAACCGGTGGTAAACATTAGCTGGGAAGAGGCCGTGGCCTATTGTGAGTGGGCAGAAAAACGCCTTCCAACCGAAGCTGAATGGGAAAAAGCAGCCCGTGGTACCGATGCTCGAAAATACCCCTGGGGTGAATTGCATGATATGAGTTTTGCTGAGCCCGATGGAATTGTAAAAACAGCAGCCTGGCGGGCCGGGAAAAGTATTTATGGCGCTTATTGGATGGCCGGTGGTGCCTGGGAATGGACAGCTGACTGGTATAAGCCATACGAAGGAAACGCTATTGACAGCCCTGCATATGGCGAAAAATACAAAGTCATCAGAGGGGCTTCTCGTTTTGCAGATCCCAGTATGCAGCGCTGTGCACATCGCTATTATCTTACCCCTGACATGAAACAAAGTGGCTACCCCGTTGGTTTTAGATGTGTTATTTCGGCAAATGGAAAGGAGAAATGATAGTCAATTAAACAAATTGTGGTAGTTGCAGATAAAATAATGTAAATAGATTTTTAGCGGATTCTCAATATTATATTAATAATTCCAATTAAAACTTTTGTTTTAATTGGTGTGTAATATCTTAAAAAAAGAAACAGGAAATATCTCATTATTTGCTTTTGATAAAGATGAAGGATGGAGCGAACATACAGTACCTTTTGATGCCTTAGTTTTTATAGTTGACCGTAAAGCTGATATAAAAATAGATGGAGTTTCCAATATTCTTGAAGTAGGCGATAATATAATAATACTAGCGAATGTTCCTCACGCATTAATTGCCGTCGAAAAATTTAAAAGGGTGTTAACCATGTTGAAAAGCAAATAATAAAATTACTTAGTCCTATAAATTACAAATAGTTAGAATTACAGAAGAATTACACTTTGATAAGTATAATTTTTATTTAGAATAAATTCTTATTTTTGGCGAGGTTTTTGAGTGATGATTTTTAATCCATTACATTTACAAAATGAGAAAATTATTTTTTCTACTATTCTTCATCTCATCCAGTGGTTATTCTCAAATAAATACACCAGCTTTTAAAGAAGGAGAGTTTTTAAAATACAAACTCTCTTATGGCCCTATCAATGCAGGGTTGGCTACTTTAGAAATAGAAGATCATTTTGAAAAAGATATTGAAATGTTTCATATAATCGGAAAGGGATGGACAACCGGGATGACCGATTTCTTTTTTTCTGTTAAAGATAATTATGAGACATATTTTACTAAAAATGAAATACATCCTTATCGGTTTATCCGAAAGATAGATGAAGGGGGATATACGAAGAATAAAGAAATATTTTTCGATTTCACAAACAATTCTGCCACAGTAATTGATCATAAAAAAAATAAAAAAAACTCCTATTCCATCCATAAGAGGGTACAGGATATGCTTTCTTCCCTTTATTATTTAAGATCTATTGATTTTTCAGCCTTAAAAGAAGGTGAAATTATAAATATTGATATGTTTTTGGATAATGAAATATATAAATTACACCTGATCTTTAAAGCAAGAGAAATTATTAAATTCAATAAGAAAAGAATTACAGCCCTTGTTCTTCAGCCCACAGTTCAGGAAGGTAGAATATTTAAAAGCAATGAAAGTGTTACCTTTTGGATCAGTGATGATTTGAATAAAATTCCTATAAAAATAAAAGCCAATATATTAGTTGGTTCTATAAAAGCTGAATTGATTGAATACAAAGGTCTGGCAAATCCAATGTACTTAATTTTTAACTAAAATAGTATCCTTTCTTTTAATAAAATAATTAGTTTTGCACTCGAATTAGCAATTCCCTCATTGCATTAAATATCAAAAAATTGATTAAAAAGTTTATACTATTTTCTATGTTGTTTTCTTTAACTTTTTCTTGTAAAAAGGAAAAGCCGGAAGAAGTAATTTCAGAAGAAATAATAGAAGAGATCGAAGCCCCAAAAATCATTGAAGAATTTGGTTATGTTCTAAATGATTATTTGGTTATTAGGGACACCATAAAAAATGGAGAGACCTTTGGAGGAATACTGGATCGTCATCATATTGGTCATACCTCCATATTTAATATTGCTGCTGCTGCACGAGACACATTTGATATTAGAAAATTAAGAGCTGGCAAACCTTATACCATTTTGGCTAAAAATGATTCTACCGAACAGGCACAGGTTTTTATTTATGAAAAAAGTAAAATTGATTATTTAATTGTTGATTTTACAGATACGATACAAACAAAATTTGTTCACAAAAAGGTTAAAACGGTAATAAAAACAGCATCTGGAATTATTGAGTCCTCTTTATCAGAAGCTATACAAAAACAAAAATTAAATTATCTTTTGGCCTTAGAAATGTCAGATATTTATGCATGGACCATTGACTTTATCCACCTTGAAAAGGGGGACAATTTTAAATTAATTTATGAAGAACGTTTTATCAATGATACTGTTTCGGTAGGAATAGGAAATATTACGGCTGCATATTTTGAGCATAAAGGCTCTCCATTGTATGCTTTTAATTTTATTACAGATTCTACAAAAAATATCAACGATTATTACGATGAAAAAGCAAAGACCTTGCGTAGAAAGTTCTTAAAAGCCCCATTAAAATTCGGACGTATTTCTTCGCGTTATAATTTAAACCGACGAATTAAGTATTATGGTTTTAGAATTAGAGCGCATAAAGGAACTGATTTTGCAGCACCTGTCGGAACCCCAATTATGGCTACAGCAAGTGGTACAGTAATTGCCTCAAGATATGCAGGAGGTAATGGTAACTATGTGAAAATTAAACACAATGCAACTTATTCTACGCAGTATCTTCATATGCAAAAACGAAAAGTAAAAAAAGGAGATTATGTAAAACAAGGGCAGGTCATAGGTACAATAGGTATGACAGGTAATACTGCCGGACCTCATGTTTGTTATCGTTTTTGGAAAAACGGGAAACAAGTGGATCCGTTTAAACAAAAATTACCTTCGGCAGCACCAATCAAAGAATCTTTAAAAGATGATTTTTTTGTTTATATCGAACCTCTAAAAGAAAATTTAGATCAAATTCCTACGATGGAGTTAGAGGAAACAATTGCAGAATAATTAC
>JAOZTG010000216.1 GCA_029939235.1 Flavobacteriaceae bacterium | reverse complement strand
AAAATATTATGAAAAAAATCACCCTATTTATTGTAGCAATTCTATTTTTCAATGTAAGTTTTGCTCAGGATAATCATATTAAAAGTGAAATGGAATTGATGCAAGATGCATTTGGATTACAGAAAAAAGAAGTAATGACTGAATTTGTTGATCTTACAGGAGTAAACGCTACTGAATTTTGGAAACTATATAATGAATATGAGGTAGCACGAAAAGAATTAGGAAAAGAAAAAATGGATCTTTTATATCGCTATACTACCCATAAAGGTGCTGTAAGTCATACACAAGCAGATAATTTAATGAAAAGAGTAATTCCGTTAAGAAAGAATTACGATAAACTGGTAGAAAAGTATTACAAGAAAATGAAAAAAGCTACCAATCCTTTAGTAGCTGCTCAATTCTACCAAATTGAACATTATATTGCTGATGGAATTAACTTTACCATTTTAGATATGGTTGATTTTATTCAGGATAAATAATAATTTTTAAAACACAATATAGAATCCACATTAAAAATTATTAATGTGGATTTTTTATTGCTTATAATTAAAAAATAATGGGAAATTTTTAATTTGAATTTTTTCTATTATTTATTCACTAAATTAGTAAAATATAAATCATATAAATATATAGAATGAAAAAACTTAAATCATTAAGCTTACTGATTGCCATACTTATGGTGACCTCCATATTTGCACAAAAAAAACCAAATATCCTTGTAATTTGGGGTGATGACAGAAGTCATTTATTGTTAAGTTGAAACAACTAATTTAAAGAATCTATGGCAAGTGTTCATAATTTAATAGATGTTTGGCTTAATATTCAATGAAATTTTAGACCTTTTGGATAAAATCTATTACAAAAAGTAAACCTATTGAAAAAATAGCTTTGTCATTTCAATGGATGAATTAAAAAAAATAGAAAAATTATCACTTTCTGAGAAAATCAGTGCAAAAAATAAGCAAACCCATAAAAAATGACTCAACCCTATTTCGGTTGACTAGCTTTTAGCTCCTGTATAATTTTTTGACTTAATATTGGTTTTCCCATATCTCGATATATTAATGCCAATAAGTATTTATAATCCGGATTTTCGGGTTCAACTTTTAATGCAGATTTAATAAATATTTCTGACTGTTTAAGATCTTTAGCTCCCTGATAATAATAAGTAGCAAGGTTATACATAGACCTTGTATCATTAGGGTTAATCTTTAGTGCTTTTCTTAGATCTGCAACAGCTTTATCATTCTCTTTCAATTCAAAATTCAATAAAGCTCTTAAATAATAAGGTCTGCCTGAGGTTGGTTCCAATTTCATCCATATTTCCATGATCTGCATAGCCCTCCTATTATCTCCTTGTATACTGTATGCTGTTGCCAAATTAGAATAAACAGGAAATAATAAACTATCCTTTTGTAAAGCCATTTTATAATGCTTTATAGCTGTATTTATATCATTATTCTGTAAAAAGTAATCACCTAATTGCATCCTTCCAGTTGAAAAATCAGCATTGCCATACATCATGGTTTCTAGTTCGTTTCTCGATTTAATAAAATTTGCTTTCTCAATATCGTTTAAATTATTTTCATCAAAACCAATGGCTAGCTGTGCTGCTCCGATCCTTACTAATTTTGTAGTGTCATTAACATGTTTTAAAACAATTGACATCCTGTCTTGCATAGGAAGAACCCTGAATTTCAATAAAGCATGATAGCGTACCAGTGCTGAGGAATCCTGTAATGAAATAAGTAAAGCCTCAAACTGTTCATTAGTTGAATAATTCAAATTAGAAATGGCGGTAGCTCTTGTAATTGCAGGATACTTTAGATCATTGATAAAAAGATCAAGTTCTTTTCGATCACTTTCACTTATATTTTGTTGAGAACTCAATATCAATTTATCAGAATAATGATCTCTTCTTTTTGGTCCGTACCACTTTTTTATCCAGTTTGCTGCCCATTGATTGCTTTCATTCTCATGACAACCTTTACAGGCATTTGGTGTATTGTGTTTTACACTTTGATCCGGACGAGGAATGCGAAAACTATGATCTCTTCTAAAATCATTTCCCATATAATTCTTACCGGTCATATGACAATTGATACATTGACTTGCTTCTGTATTTTCTTTATGAAAATGATGTTTTTTCGTATTGTAAGTTGTGTTTACATGACATTGTGCACACAAGGTATTTCCGTCAAATTTTAACTGCATTGAATGCATATCATGGCAATCACTGCATTTTACTTTGTTGGCGTACATCATACTTTGTAAAAACGAACCAAAAACATAATCTTCATCATCTATCTGACCATCAGCATGATAATGATTAGTGTTAACAGTTTGGATCATATACTGATCTTCAAAATGTTTTCCCGGTTCTAAATTAGGAGTAAGTTTTGATCTTCTGGCGTGACAAGGTGCACATAGATTAACTTGTTCATGTTGCGTTTTACCAAGTATTATTTGATAATTTTTATCTTTGGGATCTGAGTTTGCCCAATTCATGTGTTTTTCACCAGGACCATGACACATTTCGCAACTTACATTGATATATGAGTAAGTAGTATGAAAAGAATCTTTTTCAACAAAATAATTCTTTTTTAAGTTGGTAGAATGACATTCAGCACACATGGTATTCCAGTTTTGTGCACTTTTTGTCCAATGCAACCAATCATGTGTTGAAATTTTATCTCCCGCATATTGATGGAACCATTTATGATCCTTTGAATCCCAGGTTACTCTTAAAACCTGTTTTTTCCCTCTTTCAAAATCAATAAGATATTGTTGTAGTGGTGTTACTCCAAAAGTATAAGTGATCTGGTAAATATTCTCAGTGCCATCAATTTCATTGACATTCACAAAAAAATCATTTTCTTTTTTATAAAAATGATATTTCACACCGTCAATTTCTTTCTTTACATCATTAAAATTACCTAAAACAGTGGAATCATTTGCAATCTCCATAGCGAGATCGTGATGAGAGTCTTTCCATAAAGTATTTTCTTTTTCATGGCATGAAACACAATTTTGATCACCTACATAGCCATCAACGTATTTTACGTCAGCTTTGGCAATTTTATTATAATTATTTTTTTTTGACTCTGAATTGCAAGATACTACTATAACAGAAAGTATTAGGAACTGAATAAGTATTTTCATCTGCGTATTTTTTGTTTTTTTATCAGATGGAACATTCAAATAATCATGTTGCTGTGAGATTATATCTTTAAAAATGAATGTTTCATTAATTTAAGTTTCAAAAGATTAATGATGACGAAAATAATACAAAATAAGAACAAACCATTAAATATAAAACATAAATCCAAAACTAATTCTCATGGCATCTCTAGCTTGATTATCATCGATATAAATATCGTTCACATAACCGTTTATATTCAGTTTTTTAATTCCATAATCCAATTCCAGACCTATGGTTATTCTTTCAAAAGGTTCGTACATTAAATTAAATATACCATAAGTATGTGTATAAAAATAATCCCCCATTAAAATGGAATCTTCAGGAACAATATCCTTTGCTACAATATACCTTTCCATATCAGGGAAACCATAATCTGTATATCCAAAAACAATGTTGCTGTGAAATTTTGGAGTGAAATAATATTCATAGGATAGCCACCCACCAATGGAAGGAGTAGCATCAAATTCATCATTCATTGTTGGATAACCATCAAATCCCAGACCTGCCACACTTGTTAAATAAGCAGTTATTCCTTTTCCACCCACCAATTGAAATTGAAAATTATTTTTTCTTTCTGTTTTATAAATTCCACTAAATGCCAAACCATAACCTACAAAATTGTCTATCTCTCCTTCAAATTTATATCGAACATTTCTTAATATAGACGATAATCGAATATGACCCCAGTCATGCTGATTTTTTAAAGCAAAAGTAAGATCAGGGGTTACCTGATAAGCTTCTTCAACCAAAGGTTCCAATTCACCAAAACTAGTGTAATTAATAATAGGGGCTTCTAAACTTATCTCATATTTCCATTTCTCATTTTTAAACGTATTAAAATATTTAATATGTGGTGATCTTGTCCATATTCCTGAAGGTGGTCCCTCCCACTCCATAATATTTGGCCAAAGATCTTCGTCTCCAAAATTATTCCAGTTTTGTCCTATTTGCCAGTGACCTGTTTCAACAAAAGCCTTTCTCAAGCGCATATGCCCACTACCTCCCCAAAAATCAAATTCAACCACAGCTTTGATATCCTGACCATTTTTTTGAACAAATACACCATCCAGTTTTATTTGTGTTTGATACAGATCCATTTTAAAACTATCATCGTCATCCGTACCAAAAACGTTAATATTACCTATATTAAATGTTTCGCTATCCTGCAGGCCGCCGAAAACATCATAATAACCGTTTAGTTTTATATTTGTTCCAAGGCTGCCTTTCATTTTAGATCTACCGTTTATAGAATCTTTTGAATAAACAGTTAAAAAGCGGTCTACATCAGAACGTTGGCCAAATAAAAAAAGAGGGAGAATAAAGATTATAAGGAAAGAGTAATTTGATTTCATAATTCGTGCTTTAGAATAATAAAAGTACTAAAAAAGGCTTAAGTTTTAAAACTTAAGCCTTTAAA
>JAOZTG010000066.1 GCA_029939235.1 Flavobacteriaceae bacterium | reverse complement strand
TGAAAAAAGAAGCAAGAAAACAACTGGTCAATGAAATAATGAACAGATGTAAAGTTGATAAAAAAAATAGTTTTGTTCTGTCTGAACATGACACAGCATGGACCGGAACCAGCGATATTCAAAAACTGAGCGAACAGAAACTCAAGAAAAAAGCGAAGAAAATTCTCAAACAAAATCTTGAAGAGTTGAGTGAAGCACAGGAATTACTTTATGCCTCTGGTAAAAAATCAATGCTGCTGATTTTTCAGGCTATGGATGCAGCCGGTAAAGACGGTACAATAAAACATGTTATGTCAGGGGTCAATCCTCAAGGTTGTCAGGTGTTTGGTTTTAAGAAACCATCCACTGAGGAACTCGCTCATAATTTTCTTTGGCGATATACCAAAAGAATGCCTGAACTCGGACGTATCGGAATTTTTAACCGCTCGTATTACGAAGAAGTACTGGTGCTAAAGGTCAATCCTGAATTGCTTCAAAACAATAATCCGGATGAATTATTTTGGGATGAAAGATATATGGATCTCAATAATCTGGAAAAACACCTTACACAAAATGGAACTGTTGTGTTGAAGTTTTTTCTAAATGTATCAAAGGATGAACAACGAAACAGGTTCCTTGAGCGCCTGAACGATTCTGAAAAACACTGGAAATTTTCTGACTCAGACCTGGTTGAGCGTGGCAAATGGGATCGCTATCAAAATGCATTTGAAGATGCTATCAATGCTACAGCAACAGACAGGGCGCCATGGTTTGTTATTCCGGCTGATAACAAGTGGACGATGCGAACGATTGTCTCGACAATTGTTACAGAAACCATTTTATCATTAAATCTTGAAGTTCCAAAAGTTTCTGCCGATAAAAAGCTGTTGCTGGATGCTGCCCGGATAGAATTAGAAAACGAAAAATAAAAGAATAATGGGAAATAAAAATTCAAATAACAAACCATATCCTGTAGCAATTATTGTTGCCTCCTTTATCATAATTATAGCCGGTATGATGTATGCCCAATCTATGATCACACAGATATTAATGGCTCTTTTTATTAGTATTATTTGTGCTCAACCAATAGCATGGCTTCAAAAAAGGAAAGTTCCACAAGGTCTTGCAATTACCATTGTTTTTATTGGAATTATTGCAGTATTTATAGGATTTGGTCAACTCATCGGGTCTTCTTTATCTTCCTTTTCAGAGGATGCTCCAAAATATGAAAGTAGCCTTGAGGAAATAGGAAAAACTGTTATTCAGTTTGCAGAAGATAAAGGGATCAAATTATCAACAAATGAAATAACCAAGTTGTTAGACCCATCAAAGGTTATGAGTATTACAGCTGGATTCCTGGGTGAGCTGGGTGGACTTATGGGCAATGCCCTGACCATTTTTTTTCTTGTACTTTTCTTGTTGATGGAATTGGATAGTTTTCCGATAAAGGCCAGGGCGGTAGAAAAGGGATCTGTAGGTCCAAACTCATTGTCATTTTTAAATATCATTGGTGCAAGTATCCGGCATTATTTATCCATCAAAACAATGACCAGTCTTTTAACAGGATTATTGATTTGGATAAGCCTTGCTATCATCGGTGTTGATTACGCAATTATCTGGGCTTTGATCGCATTTCTCTTAAATTATATTCCAAATATCGGATCAATTATTGCTGCAATTCCTGCTGTATTATTTACTTTGATTCAACTTGGTTTTGGTGGAGCAATCTGGACCATTGGTGTTTTTGTTTTAGTCAATTTGGTGATTGGAAATATTGTTGAACCTAAAATGATGGGTAAAGGTTTAGGGTTATCAACTTTTGTTGTATTTGTATCACTTCTCTTTTGGGGATTCATACTTGGTTCTATTGGAATGTTTCTTTCTGTTCCGCTTACCATGGCCATTAAGATCATGCTCGAGCAAAATCCTAGTACAGCAAGTATTGCTATTTTATTGGGAACACAAGGTGAGGCACAGGAAATTCTTGACAAGGAAAAAGAATAATCAGATAATTCATAAATTCTTTTTACAAAGGGTATAAATAACATTGTTGTCCGATTAAAACACGGATGTAAATCATTATCACTCAATCTTTGCCTCTCTTGATAGCTATACGGGACTAAAGAATAGATCGATTGTCAATGATTTACATCCTTTAGGGTTGAGTTATATATTACGTTCCATACTTAAAACACATTGGAATAATTATTTTTTCTGTAAAGTATAACACAAAGCTGCGCAAAAAAACTCAGAGAACCGTAAAATTCTGTTTTAATTTCTCTAAGAAATTTTGTATTTACTTCGTGAAAATCTGTGAAATAGCTCATTAAATATTAGGAATGATTATAAAATAGACAGTAATTAAACTAATAATTCAAAACAAGGAGTCTTTAAGCAATTAAGCAGGGCTCCTGAACGCCTTGTTTACAGTTTTTTATAATTTTTTTTACAGTAGTTAACAAACATATCTAGTGCTACATCATTTTTATATTGTCCGCTTTTTGTCCACTAAATAAAAATATTTTTTGTAAGAATTAATTGTAATTTGTGCAAAAATTTTAATTGATTATTTAAAGAAAATCTTATGAAGAAAAAAATGTTGAAAATCGCAGTGTTATTTAGCTTTACAGCACTGTTTTATTCTTGTTATCCTGATGCTGATGTCGATATTGATGAGCTGGATACAACCAGTACAATTTACAAGAAAGCTGATTTTAACACAGCTCCAAAATCAGCAACCATGTTTTGGAAGGTTGTTGAAATAGAAGGAGAAGATGGTGAAAACATACCATATCATGGAGAAATTGATGAAGAAATATTAAACACAACACTTGATAATCTGGTAGATCTATACGGCGTTGATAATGTTTATATTCTCAGTCCAGCAGATCCTCCTTCTCCTACTCCAAGCAATCCTAATGTTAAAATTATCAGACAGAATGACCCTGATCCAAATACTGACATGGGTGTCCTTACCTCAATTATATTAAGAAAAAATACAGGAGTAGGTTGGGCTTATCCTCCATATTGGTGGTGGGGTTGTTATTACTGCTGGTATTACCCTGTACCTTATTATTATGATTATGAAGTTGGTACTGTTTTGGTAAGCATGAAAGAGCCGGGTCAGTTAGTTGATGGTGAAGGCCCTTCATGGACAGGCGTTGTACGTGGACTTCTTTCGGATAGTGGAAGCTATAATAAAGACAGAACTGTTAAGGGAGTAGATCAGGCTTTTGACCAATCACCTTATTTAAAATAAACATATACTAAAAACATAATCGAATGAGAAAAATATATTTAACAACCCTATTGTTAATTGGGTTAATAGTTAGTGGAAATGCACAGCAATCTTTTTGGTCACTTAACTGGGACATTACAAAAGGAATGGGAGATACTGGTGACTATATTGGAAATACAAATTTTAGAGGTGTTTCATTTGACGGAAGATATTTTATAAATGATAATCTTACTATCGGGGGTTTTGCGGCTTGGTATACATTAACAGATAAAGTAAATGGCAAAGCACTTGATTTTGATAATGGAGATGGTACAGCAGGGACTATTACCGGAACTCAGGTGAGATATTTAAATATTTTCCCTGTACTTATCAATACACATTATTATATAGATACAGGAGGTGTAACTCCGTATTTTGGTATTGGTTTGGGAACCGTTTATTCCGAACAACGTACAGAATTTGGTTTAAGCTCTTTTTATGCCGATTCATGGGCATTTGGAGCGCAACCTGAAGTTGGAGTTTTTGTTCCTTTCGGATATTCTGGTACAGGACTTAATCTGGCTCTTAGATATCTATATGGTAGTTCTGCAGGAGATTTAGAATCTTTATCTATGTTTAGTTTTGCCATAGGTATTGGATTTATGAACTAAGGAATTAGAATAAAATAATGATAAAACTCCAGAGGTTATCTTCTGAAGTTTTTGAATAATTATTAACTTAAAATAACTTTAATTTATAAATATTGATTAATTTTAGAATAGAATAATTAAAAATTCATTTGCTTAAATAAATTATACGTATTAAAAAATTGATACTCAGGTTAATGGCAATGAATTCTGTTCTACAAAATAGATAAAAACAGTAAATAATAAAACATGAAACCATATACTTCTTTAATACTACTGATCTTATTTACCATCACATGCACTTATGGTCAACAAGATAATTTGATCTATAAATACCGGCAGATGGCTGTCGATTACCAACAACAAATCAAAATGGCACAAAGTGATTTAGCCGGAGCCGAATCAATGGTGGAAGCTGCTAAATCAGATTTTTTACCAAAATTAGATTTTTATGGTGATTACGCATATATGGGTGTTCCATTACAATTGGCATCTCCTTCACCAGGAGTACCTGGTGCTGAATTGCAAAATAGATATTCCGTAGATCTGGTTATTTTTCAGCCCATTCTTACAGGTGGTTATTTAAAGAATACCAGAAATGCAGCAATGTCACAGGCGGAGGTCATGAGAAGCTACATCAACCTGAATGAACAGGAAGTAATGGCGAATTCTGATTCTTATTACTGGAATGCAGTTACAAAAAAAGAGATCCATAAGGTAAATATTTTATACAGAGATGCCATTGGACAATTTCTCAAAGTAATTAAAGACCGTGTTGATGAAGAAGTTGTTGGGATGAATGAATTATATCAAACCAAAGTAAGGTATAATGATGCAGAATATGATGTCATCAAATCCAGTAAAGAATCTAAGATAAGTGTAATGCATTTGAACAGACTCGTAGGTCTTCCTGTTGATGCAACCACAGATGTTGCAGACTCATTGCTGGCCGTAAACTGGGTAAAAACTGATGTCAATCTTACCGAAAAGGCAATAGAACAACGGCCGGAAATTAATGTTCTTGAAAATACGATCTCATTAAATGAATTCAATGAAAAAATTACGGCATCAAAATACAATCCTCAATTTGGTGTAGGAATTGGTGGTAACTGGGGAGCTCCAAGTCCGGGACTTTCTACTGATCCTGCTTTTAACTATAACCTACAGGCTTCACTGGCCATACCTATTTTTTATTGGGGAAAGAAAAAAGAAGAGGTTTTTGCCAGCCGTCAAATAACTGAAGTGACCAGACTTGAAATGGAACAAACCAAAGACATGATCAACCTGGAAGTTGAAACAAGTTATTTCAATTTGAAGGAAACGCAACAACAATTAGATTTTGCAACCAGTTCATTGGGAAATGCGAAAAACAATGTTGATGTCATGCTTGATCGTTATTTTGAAGGCCTGTCATCAGTTCTCGAAGTATTGGATGCACAATTGGATTGGCAAAAAACATATTTTAATTATACACTAGCAAAACACGAACTTAATTTAGCCTTTACATCCTATCAACGTGCTATGGGTGAATTAAGCCTCACACAATAATCAAATGATTCCTAATAAAAAATTAAACAAAATGATAAGAAAAATAACTTTCATCGTAGCAATTGCCAGTATATTCCTTTTTTCAAGTTGTGGATCAGAAGAGAAAGAGAATGTAAAAAGAGTCCGTCCCGTAAAATCAATGACCGTAGGAAATTATGGAGATGATTTTGGAAAAGGTTATCCGGGAACCACAAAAGAATACAAGGATTCAGAAATGTCTTTTAGGGTTGGTGGACCAATTATTCAATATAATGTAGTGGAAGGTGAAAGAATTAATAAAGGTGAATTAATTGCCGAAATTGATCCACGTGATTATTTAATTGTTGTTCAATCTACACAAGCCAGATATGATCAAGCCAAATCAGAATCTGATCGCTTTGAGAGGTTATGGAAGAAAGGATCGGTATCAAAAAACGCCTATGAAAGACGTTATGCTACCTACCTTGAGGCTAAAGCAGGTTTGGATGATGCCAAAAATCAGTTAAGTTACACAAAACTGTATGCCCCATACACTGGTTTTTTTGGACCAAAGCTTTCTGAGCTTGGTGAAGATGTTAGGAGAAAAAAAGCCATTACTACTTTAATTGATCTTTCTGTATTAGAGGTTGTTACAACTATTCCTGAGCAATTAGCGGTTCAATTATTAAATTTTGATAGTTATGAAGTGCACTTGGAAACGTATCCTGATATTGTTTTTAAAGCAACCTTAAAAAATCTTGAGAAAAAACCTACAGCGGAAGGGTTTCCTTTGCATCTATATCTGGATCATAAAAATCAGGTTAATGATAAAACTAAAATAAAAGTTGGAGCAGGAATGAGTTGCAGAGTGAATATATACTTGAAGGAAAACTCAGATGAAAAGAATAAAATAATTGTTCCAATAACTTCTGTTTTTGAAGGAGATGTTGATAATAGTACAATGATATGGGTTATTGATAAAGATAACAATACCGTAAAAAGTCAAAATATTGTCACCGGTGAACTTGTTGGACATAACCTTATTGTGATTAAAAAAGGCATTTCTGTAGGGGATCAAATTGTTACTGCAGGTGTAAACAGACTTACAGAAGGAGATGAGATAAGCAATGTTGACATTCTTAATTCTAAATAAAGATGAGTCTGTCTATTAATTTAAATTTAGCAATTGTTTCACTTTACAGTTGGACATTCATTAAGATTAAAAAATCAATAATATGAACTTAGCCGGATACGCTTTAAACAATAAACAAGTAATTTACTTCTTCTTAGCCATTACCTTAATTGGTGGGTTTGTAGCATATGATATGCTAGGTAAAAGGGAGGATGCTCCTTTCGTTGTTAAAGAAATGATCATAACAACTTATTATCCCGGAGCAAGTCAATATGATGTGCAGGAACAAGTTACAGAGATCATTGAACGTGAAATACAGTCCCATCCATTGGTGGATTGGATCAAATCTGAATCTCAGCCTGGCTATAGTTATGTACATGTAAGTATGTATCAATCCATTGCCGGTGAAGAGTTTCAGCAAATTTGGGATGAATTAAGAAGGAAGGTGCTCAATGTGCAGAATAAATTACCTAAAGAAGCGTCTGCTATATCGGTAAATGATGACTTTGGGGATGTGTTTGGAATATATTATGTACTTACTGCAGATGAAGGGTATAACTATGATGAATTGGAGGACTATGCCCAATACATCAAACAGAAATTGGTAACAATTGAAGATGTTTCTAAAGTTAATTTATTTGGTGTTCAGGACAGGATTGTCAATGTTTATATTTCTGAACAAAAACTGAGTAATTCAGGTATTACGCCTTCAGATATTGAGGAGGCAATAACAAAACAAAATCAATTGGTTAATTCTGGCCGAATGCAAACCGGTAGCACAGAAATACGAGTTGATGCTGTTGGAACATTCCAGTCACTTGGAGAAATAGAAAATCTGGTAATTACAGGAAAACAGGGTAATCAAATTCGTCTTCTGGATCTTGCTTCAGTTGAAAGGGATTATTTAGATCCTGCCAGAACCAAGATGCGGATGAACGGATTACCGGGTATTGGTATTGGAGTTGCCACGAGAGTTGGTGGTAATTCAGTAAAAATGGGTGCAAAAGTATCTGAGAAACTGGAAGAAATTGAAGAATTACTACCTGTTGGTATGGAAATTAATGGTGTTTATCATGAAGATAAAATAGCTGTTGAAGCAAATAATGGTTTTCTTATAAACCTTGGGCTATCGATTGCTATCGTAGTAGTGCTCTTATTCTTTTTTATGGGTGGCCGTGCTGCGTTATTGATAGGTTCCAGCCTTGTATTCACAATTGCAGGTACGTTAATGTTTATGATGCCTGCTGACATTGAGTTACACCGTACCTCGCTTGCGGCAATAATCATAGCAATGGGTATGCTGGTTGATAATGCTATAGTTGTAACGAGTAATGCACAAACATCAATAGCGCTTGGAATGAAACGAAGAAAAGCGCTTGAAGAAGGTGCAACCGTACCCCAATGGGGTTTGTTGGGCGCTACTGTTATTGCAACTCTGGCTTTTCTACCGCTCTATCTGGCGCCAAATAATACTGCCGAGATTATAAAACCATTATTCGTTGTACTTGCCATAGCATTAGGGCTAAGTTGGATATTTGCCCTCACGCAAACAACAGTATTTGGAGATTTTATGTTGAAAGAAGCAACAGGGGCTACTGCTAAGGATCCTTTTGATACACCTTTTTATAAAAAACTTACTTCTTTCCTAGTAACTGTTATTGAAAAGAGATGGTTAACTATAGGTATTGTTATTGGCTTATTGGTTTTGAGTATTTGGGGATTTAAATTTGTAAAACAGGATTTCTTTCCTGCAATCAACAAAAAACAGTTTAAGGTAGATTATTTCTTGCCGCAGGGAACGGATATAAATACAGTGGAAAGGGACATCATAGAGATGGAGAAATTTCTTCTTGCCCGGGAAGATGTTAAAAATGTTTCGGTAAGTATAGGAGGACCTCCTTTACGGTATTATCTTGCCACAATATCCTGGAGCCCCCGTCCTCATTATGCAAATTTAGTAGTTGAATGTAATGATTATAAGGCAGCAGATTCTGTTTTAACACTCTTTAAAGATCATCTAGACAGTCACTATCCGGATGGTATGTCTGTGATGCATAAATACAAGGTTTCTCCATATCCTGATGCAGTAATTGAAGCCACTTTTGATGGACCGGATGAAGAAGTATTACGCGATTTAGCCGAGCAGGCAAAAGCAATAATGCGTGCTGAACCAAATGTTAGTAGCGTGAGAGATAGCTGGCATGAAAGAACATATAAAATGAAGCCTGTATATTCTCAGAATAAAGGTAGGATAGCTAATGTTACAAGAACCGAAATGGCAGAAGCAATTCAGCGGGTAACGGATGGCCAGCAAATAGGAGAATATCGTGAAGGAGACTGGGTATTACCTATTTTATTAAAAGATGTCAATCGAGATCAATATGACTTCAGTAATTTTAGCAGTATTCCAATTATGAATGCAAGCGGCTCTATCGTACCGCTTGAACAGGTAACTGACAAAGTTGATTTAGTTTGGGAAGCAAGGAACATTAGAAAATACAACAGGGAGTTAAGTATTGTGGCACAGTGCGAGCTTAAACCAGGAATAGGAAATAAAGAAGTAGAAGCAATACTATTTCCATTAATTGAGGATATTCCTTTACCTCCGGGATATACGCTGTGGTGGGATGGTATTTATGAAGACCAAACGGATTCAACGAATGCTATTATGGCGAATATGTTATTAACAATTATTATAATTCTGGTTATCTTAGTTCTTCATTTTGGTGATATAAGAAAAACAGCCATTATAATGTTGATGGTGCCATTGGTTATGATTGGCGTTTCTTCTGCATTTCTACTATCTGGTTTAATGTTTGGATTCTTTGCCATTCTAGGTCTTCTGGGATTGGTAGGAATGGTTATTAAAAATGCGATTGTATTATTTGATCAGGCCGATGTTGAAGTGGTAACAAATGGGAAGTCAAAGTATCAATCTATTATAATTGCTGCACGATCAAGGACAGTACCAGTTGCTATGTCTGCAGGAACAACTATACTTGGTATGGCTCCACTATTATCTGATCCGATGTTTGGAGGAATGGCTGTTACCATTATGGGTGGATTGTTTGTGGCATCACTACTTACTATTATTGTTTTACCGGCTATGTATGCAGCCTTCTTTAATTTGAAAAAAGAACCATTATAGATTAATAATTCAGAGTTATTCTAAACTTAGAATAACTCTGAATATTTTATATAGGTTACTTTATTGGAAACATTAGAATCTGGTTTTATTGAATCGATAACATCTAAATGTGTTAGTGATTACTTGACAGAATGTGTCTTTATATGTATGAAATATATGATATTATAAACGAAATTCTGATTCAATAAATAATGTATTGTAATATTTGATAAAATATGGAAATTATGAATAGATTGAAGACATTGTTCTCTTTACTTTTGATCGTATTTCATTTAGGAAATTATACGATTAAAGCTCAGGGAGACGAACCAGAACTAACCTGGCCTAAAGAAATAGAAACTTCTAATAAATCGGTAATTACATTATATCAACCTCAATTAGAGTCTTTTAAGGAAAATATTTTAGAAGGAAGAATGGCGATTACAGTTAAACTTGGAGATAAAAATTTGATCTATGGCGCAGTGTTGTTCAAAGCTATGCTTTCAACGAACCTGGATAAAAGAACCGTCCTGATAAAAAATATGAAAATCGAAAAATCCTATTTTCCTGATGTAGTAGATTCAGAGATGGTGGATGAGTTTTCAAAATTACTTTCAAACGAAATGGAGTCATGGGACATGCATATGTCACTGGATAGACTAGCAGCGTCTTTGGAAGAAGTAGACAACCTGAAAAAATTATCAGATAAGATAAACAATGATCCTCCTATTATATATTTTAGAACGTCTCCTGCTGTTCTTTTGATGATTGATGGCAAACCTACTTTTAAAAAAGATGTGAATTCTGGTCTTGAATATGTTGTAAATACAAACTTCTTTCTTGTCAAAGATTCTACCAATGGTAAGTATTATATAAAGGGTGGGCCATTTTGGTACACTTCAGATGAGGTAACCAAAGGATGGACTGCAACAAAAAAAGTACCTTCTAATATCGAAAAATTCGCAAAGGATAATTTGAAAGAAAAGGAAAAAGAGCCGGAGGCAGCATCTAATGCGGTAGCACCCGAGATAATAGTAGAGACAAAGCCTTCTGAATTGATCATTGTGGATGGAAAGATTGATTATAAACCCATTGAGGGAACTGATCTGTTATATGTTTCCAATTCTGAAAATGATATTCTTATGGATATTAGTTCACAATATCACTACATCTTAATTGCAGGTCGTTGGTATTCTTCAAAATCTTTGGAAGATGGCGATTGGAAGTTTAAAGAACCGAAAGACCTTCCTGTGGATTTTAAGAATATTCCGAAAGATTCAGAAATGGAATCCGTTAGAGTAAGTGTACCGGGAACACCGGAAGCGGAAACGGCACTTTTGGAGCAATCTATACCTCAGACAGCTACAATCGATAGAAAAACAGCGAAAGTAGAAGTAAAATATGACGGAGATCCGGAATTTAAAATAATTGAAGGAACGGAAATGTCCTATGCTAAAAATACTGATAAATCGGTATTATTGATCAATAAAATGTACTATTGTGTGGAAGATGCCGTATGGTTTGTATCGGATAAGTCAACCGGTCCATGGAAAGTTTCGGATAGCCGACCGGATGAAATAGATCAGATTCCACCGGAATCACCTGTTTATAATGTAAAATATACCTATGTATATGATTCTACACCCGAAGAAGTTGAAGTAGGTTATTTACCGGGTTATACTAATTCTTATGTTTATGGTGGCACGGTAGTATATGGAACTGGATATTATTACAATCCCTGGTATCGTAATTATTATTATCCAAGACCCATTACCTGGGGTTTTGGGGTTCATTGGAATCCTTACGGGGGATGGGGATTTTCCGTTGGTATTGGTGTTGGTTGGATGGGCTGGGGTTTCCATCCTTATGGCAGAGCAGCCTGGGGAGCAGCAGGGTATAGAATGGGATATCGACATGGATACAATCATGGACGTCACGACGGATATAATCGTGGTGGGAGAAATGGAACTAATCGCAATAATTTGGCAGGAAATGGAAGTAATAGAAACCGGAATGTATATAATAATCGAAAATCAGGAGTAAAAAACACAGGTAATAGAACAGGTAAAAATATAAACAGTAAAACCCGGCCTACGAATAAAGCTAACAATATGTATTCCGACCGGAGTGGAAATGTTTACCAACGCAATCAAAGTGGAGGTTTTGACAATAAAACCAACAGACAAAAACCTAGCAGCACACCACAACAAAGAAATCCAAGTTCTTCCAATAGGTCTTCACAACAGCAGAATCTAAATCGATCCTATCAAAATAGAAGTTCGGGTACTCAAAATTACAATCGTGCCCGTTCAAGTAGTGCCATGAGAGGTGGCGGAATGCGAGGTGGAGGTGGCCGTAGAAGGTAAATATTTCGGATCTACAAGGTTTAAAGGAAAGTTATTGGTATACAATACGGACTTGCCATAGATTATTTTGCAATATTGTGGAAACATCCAAATCATATACTACCGATACTCAGTCTGGTGTCTACGGAACGTAACACAGGGAAGACCCATTTCTCAACTGGCTAAAAACACATAATTATTCACTAATGATTCCTTTTAAAATGAGTCGAAGTGCATCACGATTGGTGATAATTCTGCGGTCGTTTTCTTGCCACACTAAAACAACCTTTGATAATTCTTTATGTAAAGTTTCCATCATGTAATGAAAAGTGTGTGATCCCGATTCATAGACTAACGGTTTATGGCAATAGTCTAATAAGGAATTAACTTTCTTATTTTTAGCGAGATCTTTTGCAAGAGCTAGTGAATCGAGTACATACAATGGTTGATCATTAGTACCGGTTATAATAATCCATTTTTTTGATGAATTATTTATCTTTTTAACAATAGACTCAAACTCATTTGTGTTTAATTCAGGAAATTGCACTTCAACATTTTCAGTATTTATTTGAATAATGCTTGTAGATTCAATAACACTTCCAATATTTTCTATAACGACTTTGTCAAGTTCTAAAAAATTAATAATTCCTTTACTTTCAATTTTACTAATATTTGTTTCCTTCTCCTTATCCATCTGGAATTTAATAAGTGCCTTAATATCATCTTCTGGAATGTATTTAATAGCCTCTTTACCAAGCCATCTGTCCAAAATCATGGCTGTTGGTTTAGAAAGTGGAAATAAAATCACTTGATAAAACCTAATAACAGGAGATAAAACAGCAGCTGCTTTCATAGCATTACGAGACAGGTATGCTTGAGGTATTATTTCTCCAAAAATAGTGATCAAAAAAGTTGAAAATAGAAAGGCTGTTACACCGGTTAATACAGACCCCGATAGAAGTGTGAGTAAAACATTTACACCTACATTACCCCATAATATTGTGGCTAAGAGAAAGTTTGAATCTTCGCGCAGCTTGGCTATAGGATCAGCCAGAGGGTTGTTTTTTGAAACCTCCAGTTCCAATCTTAGTTTTGGGATGCTGAAATAAGCAAGATTTAATCCTGAAAACATAGCCGATTGCGAGATGCAAACAACGATTCCTAACCAAATTAATATTTCCATTACACACTAAATTTTAAAATTAATATACACCAAACTAAATTATGGTTTTTTCAGAACAAAAGTCTTTTGAAATAGACTAAATATCGTCAGTTTTAGACATCTCACATCTGCATCAAATTAAACGCATGAATTATTCAGGTTAGGTAAATACAAACATAAACAATTTCTTTTTCCATTCTTCTTCGTCATATAACACTTTCATATCTATGGCTATGCAAAGATTTCATGCCTGGAATAGAGACCAAATACATAAACTTATAGACTAAAGTAAAATTATCTGGCAAAAAGTTTTGTAGGTTTTTATCCTGCTAATGTTCCGTTGATAAGGATAACCACAAGTAGTCCAAGAATGGCATAAAGCTCAGGAAATACACCTAAAATCATCGTATTACCAAATACTTTGTGTCCTGACCCGATAGCAGAAATACCATTGGCACAAACCTGTCCCTGGCGAATGCCGGAAAACAAACCTGATAGCCCCATTGTTAATCCTGCACCAAACACGGCACCGGCTGTGGCCCAAGTCATATCTGGAACAATGGCTGCACTCATTACAAAGTATCCCACAAAACCATATAGCCCCTGCGTACTTGGAAGAGCTGATAATACCATATAATTTCCGAAAGAATCCGGATCTTTTTTCATTGCACCAATAGCAGAATTTCCACTAATTGATACCCCATAAATACTTCCAATACCAGATAGGCCAACCATGAGTGCTACACCGATATAAGCTAAAACAATTGCTTCCATAATTTTAATTTTTATTAATTATTTAATTTTATTTCTGTTTATAATTCATTCTTAAAAGGTTTGTATCCTCGTCCTCCCCCTATAAATCCGGCATTTTTGTAAAACTCCACAAAGGTTAGGCGCAAAGGATGTACAAAGGAGCCTAGCAATGCCATAAAAAAGTTTAAGCCATGCCCAAAGGTTAAAATCAATACCATTACAATTGGTCCTGTAATAATATTATCAGGACTTAAATCCATTGCCAGTGTATTAAATACATTGCCCAGTATAGCACTTGACAACCCCAGAGCAAAAAGACGAATGTAGGAAAGTACATCACCAAGTAAGCCTGATGCCATTTGATAAGTATCCCAAACCCCGGTTCCGAGGTTTACCAGTGGGTTTTTTCCAGGAGTGTTATAAAACAAGGCTGGAATACCACCAATTATTAGTGATATCAGTGCAATATTATTAGCTGTATCTGTAGGAATAAATTCATATATGCCTAATCCATATACAGGTAAACTTATCATTACAATGATATTCCATCCCAATTGTGAAATACTATATTTAAAGCCATACATTTTGGCCTTATTGGCTGCCTTAATAAACATGCCATATAGTACCTGTATGTATCCTAAACCAAGGGCAAAAATCATCAATGAATTACTGTCCATTATATACTCCTGATAAGATTTAAGCCATTGCCAATCCACATCTATTAGAAAAATCCCGAAGAAAGTACCTCCTACAATCCCCATAAGTGTTGTGGCTATACCCAAATACATACCCAACTTTAATAAGGGTTTGTACTTATCTTTCGCTTTGAACAGGCCGTAAATAGTTCCAAGAACAATCAGCAAGCCATACCCGGCATCTCCCAGACAAAAGCCAAAGAAAAGCATATAAAATGGGGCAAAAAACACTGTTAAGTCAATTTCGCCATATTTAGGCAGTGTGTACAGTTCGCCAATAGGTTCAAACAGTTTGGAAAACTTATTATTCTTTAATAATATAGGAGGTTTTTCATCAATTGTCGACTTATGTTGTGTATACACAATATTGTCTTTTTCTATAAAAGAGTGTAAATCTTCTTTTAGCGTCTTAGGACACCAGCCTTCAACCAAAACTACTTTTTCATCATGCAGTGTTTCCAGATTTAAGATAGAGCTTTGTAATAAAAGTTCATCTTTGGCAATTTTAATTGCGTCTTCTAATTCATTAGAATAGGTTAATGAGTAATAACCAAGCTTTTGGTCGATAGTGAAAATTTCATTCTCACATGCATTCAATCTTTCATTTAACTCAGATAAAGATTTCTTGGGAAGTGCCAGAGGAACAACTGGTAAATCGCCATTATCTTCTTCTTGAAAAATGATAAAATATAAAAACCCGTTTTCTTCGTTAATAATTTCAATTGGGTAGTCTTCCAGCCAATCCTGGTTGAATTTACGCTTAGGATGCCTACAAAATCTCATGCTCACACCTGTTGCATTTTCTAATTTGGATACTATAGCCCAGTCAAAATCACCCCAGGCTTTCATCATCTTGGTGTGAGCTAATAAAGATATTTTTTCACTCAGCAACTCTTTATATCGCTTTTCTAACTCTGGAACTTCCTGTAGTTGTGGTCGCGGATAATCTAAATTCTTTAAAGAAGCAGTTGCTTCTTTATTTCTTGCTTTGTCTCGTTTTGCAAAAGACTTCTTTACTTCTCCGGCTTGAGCGACCATTGAGGATAATTTCAAAGTAGACTCATTCTCTTCATCCGTTTTTAAAATCACATGTAATATTCCCAAATCCATAAGCTTTTGCATAAAAGCTACCCGATCTTTATGGTAAATTAAAAAGCTATATTTAGACATTGGGACTATCATGCTTCGGCTGATTTTTCTTTGT
>JAOZTG010000065.1:7848-15796 GCA_029939235.1 Flavobacteriaceae bacterium | reverse complement strand
CCACCTTTGAATAAATTTGATCTTACAGCCGAAGTTATGTCAGATTGTTTTACTGATAAAGCAGATTTCACTCCTTATAAAGCGATACCAAATAACATACCGTTAGATCAGATAAATCCTGAATTATTGAGTCTTTCGGGTGATGCTTTGTACTGGGCAAAAGAATCTATGGAACAGGAACTGGATGAACTGGATCAAATAGAGGAAGATACCTTTAACAGGATCATCTGGCATGCAGTAAAAGGATACGATGTTCCTTATCCTGAATTGAAAAGGAATTAGATTTTATAATATTTTTATTGAATTGATTATGAGAAAAAAAATAAAATGGGGAATTATTAGTACAGGTCATATTTCCAATAAATTTGCAGATGCTTTAAAAATACTTCCTGATGCAGAATTGTTTGCAGTTGCTTCAAGAAACAAAGAAAAGGCAATTGAATTTGCTAAAAAACACCATATTCCACGGGTGTATGCCAGTTATTTGGAACTGGCAAATGATCCGGAAATTGATGTTGTTTATATCGGAACACCACATACTTTTCATTTGGAAAATAGTGCTATGTGCATGCGAAAAGGGAAAGCTGTTCTTTGCGAAAAAGCACTGACCATTAATGCCAAAGAAGCAATAGAAATGGTAAGAATTGCCCGTGAAGAAAATGTATTTTTAATGGAAGCCATGATTCCAAGACATATTCCTTTGTTAAAAAAGGTAATAAAATGGATTGATGATCGTCGTATTGGAGAAGTGCGTATGTTGAAAGCCTCCAGATGTGCACATGGAATTTTCCCAGAAGGAGCACGGCAATTAAACCCTGAATTGGGTGGAGGAAGCCTTTTAGATGTTGGAGTTTACGTTATTTCCTTCGCATCAATGATTTTTAATAAACCTCCGGTGGAGGCAGTTGGTTTAAGTCATATTGGGGAATGGGGATCTGATGAACAAGGTGTTGCGATATTAAAATATGATCAGGGTGAAATAGCAGATCTTTCCTTTGCTTTAAGCACGAATGCAGTGGATGAAGCCTATGTTTTGGGAACAGAAGGATATATAAAAATTGATGATCTTTTTGCAGTTCCAACCAAAGCAACATTGGTTATTGATAATAAAGAGGTTGAAATAATGGAAGAAAAGATCATTGGTAATGCACTTAATTATGAAGCAGAGGAGGTAATGAGATGTTTAAAAGCCGAGTTAAAAGAATCTCCTTTTATGCCACTGGATGAGTCCATTCAAATAATGGAGACCATGGATCAAATTAGAAAACCCTGGGGATTGATCTATCCAAATGATAAAAAATCCAAATAAAAATATTGATAATCTTGTATTAATGGGTTAAGAATTAATGTAATTTGAGTAAAATAAAAGTTGCATTTCATATGATTGTGTTATTCCTTTGAAAGAAATTAATTATTGATAATTGTAATTATAAATAGCTGTAAATGAGAAAATTAAATATTCTTTCAAAAGCATTTTTGCTGATCCTTGTATTGCTGATTTTTATCCTGTCAACACTCTTTCATTTCCCTGTTCAAATAGTGGATGCTCTCACTTTGGAAGCTTCACCTGATTTTGATATTCATATTTCTATCTGGAGAATTCTAATGGAACCTGTAATGGGTATTTTACTTTTTTTTAATCGTTCTACTTTTCCTATTGAAGAGAATCAATTTGTACTTTATTGGGTTTTGATCTTCTTTATTATTTATAGTTTGTTTAGAGTGTTCGCGATTCATAACAAGCAAGAAAGGAAGAAGTTTTATATTTCTCAATTGGTTAATTTACCCATCGTAATTGGTTTGTGGTTTACTTTTTTTGTAATTCTTATATTTTTGAGCAGATTCTTTCCAAGCAATACGATTGTAAATAATTCTACTGATTCAATTTTAGTAACTACACATTCGCATACTGAATTTAGTCATGACGGCTTGATATCACAAGAAAATCTATGGAACTGGCATAAGTATAATAATTTTGACGCTTTTTTTATTACCGATCACAACAATCACAGTGAAACACTGGATTTTGTTAATTCCCAAAGAAGCGGTTCGTTTCCAATAGAACCATTGGTGATGTGTGGTGAAGAGTTTTCGGGAACGAATCATTTGAGTTTGCTGGGATTAAAAAGAAAATTTGATACCAGTAAATATTCAGATGAAAGAGTAATTGATTCCGTAAGGGCTAACGGAGGAGCTGTACTTGTAAATCACTGGTACGACGGAGAACATAAAACTTTAGATTATTATAAAGATCTTGGTGTGGATGGTTTTGAAATAGAAAATTCGGCTACCGAACGAAGTTATGATAGATCGATATACGATAAGATCAGGAATTATAGTGAAGAAAATAACCTGCTCATGAATGGTGGTTTGGATTTTCATGGTTATGGTAATGTTTGTTCTATATGGAATGCCATGCAAATACCCGGATGGCATAAATTAGATCCGGCAGGTAAAGAAGAAGCTATTTTAAATGTAATAAAATTGCGTGATCAAAGTAAATTGAAAGTGTTGTTATACAACGACAGACCTTACTATACAAATGATCATTTATTTTGGAGTCCAATTACTACTTTTTTTAATTATTTTAGAACTCTCAACTTTTATCAGGTGCTATCTTGGATTTTTTGGATGATGTTGATAGTTTTTATAAAAGTAAGAATAGTTAGTTCTCCTGTTTTGGAGAAACGTTTTTCTTTCAATAGAATTGTTCCTTTATTAGGAACTTTAGGTGCCTTGTTTATGTTGGTTTTAGGAGGGATTTATTATGCTAAAATAGCTGAACTGGCGGGTACAACAAATGATATGTTTGCAGAATACAGCACAATTCTTTTTTATGCAGGCTCTGCATTTTTAATTTATACTTTGATAGTTGCATATTTTAGAATTTTAAAAAATCCAGAAATTAAATGATCTTCTGATGAAAAAATGGATTAAAATTATATTAGCTATCGTATTATTTGTGTTGGTGTTAGCTTATTTTTATTTTGTTTATCCGGTTTGGGGCATGCCATTCAATTCGCAAAGACATGGAAATCCACCTTTAACCCCCGCATGGGCTTTAGAAAACTGGCTTTGGGAAGATGATGTGAATACAGCAGCCTATGTAGATGAATTACTGGATGGCTATAAAGAACACGATATTCCTGTAAGAACTATCATTTTAGATAGTCCATGGTCTTTGCGTTATAATGATTTTGAAGTAGATACTTTATTATATCCAAACCCCAAAAACTGGTTCAAGAAATTGCAGGATAATGATTATCGGGTGGTTTTATGGATGACCTCCATGGTCAATATTTTCAGTAAGGATACTAAGATCAAAAACTCTGAAAACTGGTATAATAAAACAAAAGAAAAAGGCTATTTAATTGCAGGAAAAAAACCAAATCATTGGTGGAAAGGAGATGGTGGTTTTGTCGATTATACAAATCCAGAAGCCGTGGAATGGTGGCGTGGTTTACAGCAGGATGTATTTGATTATGGAATTGATGGCTGGAAACTGGATGGAACGGCAACCTTATTCTGGACAAAAATAGCGGGTGTGCCTTTCTTTTACAAAAGATCTAATGAAGGGATCATGAGCACACGCAGGTATATGGATCTGTATTATCGTGAAGAATACAAATATGGTTTAGAACAGAACCCTGAATTTGTAACACTTTCCAGATCTATTGATCGTGGTTTTCATCCGGAAGGATTTTCTCCAATGGATGCTTCACCGGTTAACTGGGTGGGTGATCAGAAGCATTTCTGGGTTACAGATGAAATGATCAAAGAAGGGAATGATGAAAAAGTAGATATTGCTTTGGGAGGAATTGAAGGATTTGAATCAGCTATTAAAAGTATTTTAAAAAGTGCTGAACTTGGTTATAATATTGTAGGATCCGATATTGCAGGATTTTCAGGAAAGACTATTCCTCCACGTTTATATATGCGCTGGACGCAATTCTCTGCTTTTTGTGGCTTATTTATGAATGGTGGTCATGGAGAAAGGCGATTGTGGAAAAGAACAGAGGAAGAATTAGAAGTTATTCGCAAATTCTCATGGTTGCATACCGAATTGGTACCCTATATGTATCATTATGTTGTAACCGCACATAATGGAGGGAGAAGATTGCAAACGGTTATGAAAAAAGGAAAATATCAATATATGTTTGGTGATGATTATCTAGTGGCACCGGTCTATATGGATTCAAAGATCAGAGAAGTTTTTTTACCAAAAGGTGATTGGAGATACTTTTTTAATGATACAGAATTGATTCCAGGTGGTCAAACTATTCAAAGAGAATTTACAATGGATGAGTTTCCTGTTTTTGTTAAAGAAGGAGCAATCATTCCAATGAACATTGAAAGAAGTTATACCAATATTGGAGATAAAAATTCAAAGGGTTTTACCACCATATTGATCTATCCAAAAGATGAAAATAGTTTTACTTTTTATCATACAGATACGAAAGGGGAAACAAAAATTTCTTATGAGTTTAGTAATAGTGAGAATTTAGAAGTGAAACTGGAAGGAAAACAAATTCCTCATATTTTAATGATCCATTCTAAATTTAAACCAAACAAAATCACTCTTGATGATATAGAGTTACTGGAAAATGAAAACTGGACATTCAATCAAGAAAAACAAAAAAATATCATCAAAACACAAGCATACAGTAAAGGAAATTATAAAATATTTTATGAAACAAAATAGAAGTATATTTAATTATGTAGCAGTTATTGCGACCGTATTTTTTCTTTCATGTTCAAGTACAAATACAGGAACAGGCAATAAAACGGATGTATCAAAAACATTGACCGAATTTCATGATGCAAACTCAAAAACGGTGTTGGTTGCAGCGCATAGAGGTGCACATATGGATAATTTTGAAAATTCCCTGGCATCTATTTATAGAGCTATTGACTTAGGAGTAGATATAGTTGAACTGGATGTTAAAACTACCAAAGATGGTTTTCTGGTATTAATGCATGATTCAAAAATAGATCGTACAACTACAGGAACAGGAAAAGTGGAAGACCTTACTTTAGCTGAGATCAGATCCTATAAATTAAAAGCTCCTTACGGGAGAATAAGTAAAGAAACCGTTCCAACCTTTGAACAGGCTTTGAAAATTATCAAAGGAAAAATAATGGTGGATATTGATATGAAAACGGATAATGTAAAAGGTCTTGTGGAGATGGTAGAAAAAACAGGCACAAACCGTTATGTATTTTATTTTGATAATGATTATCATCAGCTCGATGCTGTAAAAAAAATGGAAAGTTCTGCTCAAATTATGCCAAGAGCATACTCATTTCATATGGCAGATTCAGCTGTTGCCAAATACCATCCGCCTGTTGTTCATATAGATCCCAAATTTTATACAGAAGAGCTTACAGAAATGCTTAGAAAAAACAATTCCAGAGTTTGGATCAATGCTCTTGGTGAAGCAGATGCATACATTCGATATGGTAAAGGAGAAAAAGTATTGGAAGAATTATTAGGGAAAGGAGCTAATATTATTCAAACAGATGAACCAAAAATGCTGTTAGAATTGCTTCGATATAAAGGATTACACAAATAAAAACGCATAAGAAAATGAAGGTTTTAAATCACATTTTAGTATTAAGTACAATTTTTCTGTTGATATTAGGATGTACAAAAAATGGTGATAATAGTCCGGAAACTGGTTTAGTCAAATCAAATTTAGATCATGTAGACCCGAATATTGGTGCAGTTGGATACCTGTTACATCCTATGAGACCCAATGTGCAGTTGCCGAATCAGCCTATTAGAATGCATCCTTACCGTAAAGATTATTTGGATGATCAAATAGCATTCTTTACACTTTCCATGGTTTCCCATCGTGAAGGGGAACTTTTTGGAGTGTTGCCTGGAGTTTTAAAAGATGAAAATGATATCTGGAGTTTTAAGCAAACCTGGGATCATGACCATGAAATTTTAAAACCAAATTATTACTCCACCTATTTTGTTGATTCTGAAATTACAACAGAATATGTTCCTGGAAAAAAAGCAGGATTTTTTAAATTTCATTTTCCTGAAAAAGGCATAAAAAAGCTAAAATTTAATGTAACTCACGATGGATCGTGGAAGCAAGGGGATGGTAATTCTTTGGAAGGCATTGAAGAGTTGCCTGGAATGAAAGCCTATATGTACGGTGAATTCAATACAAAAGTTAATATTGAATTTGACAAAGAAACAATTGTAAATAAAAGGCGAAAAACAAGCCGGGAGCAGTCGAATGCCTGGGTAAGTTTCCCTGAGAATCCAAAAGAAGTTATTGAATTTAAATATGCAATTTCATATATAAGTATGGAACAGGCTCAAAAGAATTTGAGTAACGAAATTCCACAATGGGATTTTGAGGTTCTAAAAAAACAGGCAATATCTGTTTGGTCTGATAAATTAGGACAAATTAAAGTGGAAGGAGGAACGGAAGCACAAAGAAATGTGTTTTACACTTCCCTTTTTAGATACTATGAGCGAATGGTGAATATAACCGAAGATGGTAAATATTTTAGTGCTTATGACCATACCATTCATGAGGATAAAAGAGATTTTTATACAGATGATTGGGTTTGGGATACTTATTTGGCTCAACATCCTTTGCGAATGATCTTATCTCCTGATCTGGAGGGAGATATGTTACAATCTTATGTTCGAATGTATAAAGAAGGAGGTTGGATGCCACAATTCCCTATACTTTATATGGATAAACCTGCCATGCATGGATTTCATTCAACAGTTGTTTTTTTGGATGCTTATCGAAAAGGTATTCGAAATTTTGATGTGGATAAAGCATATGAAGGAATGAAAAAAAATGCAACCGATGCTACTATGATCCCCTGGGTAAATGGTCCGAAAACAGAATTAGATGATTTTTATAGAGAAAAAGGCTATTTTCCTTCGTTAAAACCGGGTGAAAAAGAATTTGTAGAAAAAGTACATTGGTTTGAAAGAAGGCAAAGTGTTGCTATTACATTGGCGCATAGTTACGATGACTGGGCTTTAGGTCAAATGGCATTGGAGCTTGATAAAAATGAGGATTATCAATATTATAATTCTCAATCAACCAATTACAGAAATCTTTATCAACCCAAAAATGGTTTGATGATGCCAAAAGATTCTGATGGAAACTGGATTGATATCGATCCGAAATTTGATGGAGGTCCCGGCGGACGTGATTATTATGATGAAAATAACGGTTATACCTACGCATGGCAGGGTCAGCATGACATCCATGGCTTAATCAATTTAATGGGTGGCAGAGAGCAGTTTATGGCAAATTTAGATCAATTGTTTAGAGAAGGTTTGGGTAGAACAAAGTATCAATTTTATGCACTGTTTGCTGATTCTAGTGGGATGGTAGGCCAGTTCTCCATGGGAAATGAGCCAAGTTTTCATATTCCATATTTGTATAATTATGTTGGTGCACCATGGAAAACACAAAAGCGAATACGTTTCTTATTAGATGCCTGGTTTCAGGATAGTATTTTTGGAATACCTGGTGATGAAGATGGTGGAGCTATGACCTCTTTTGTTGTATTCTCTTCCATGGGTTTTTATCCGGTTACTCCGGGGTTGCCTATTTATAATATTGGTAGTCCGCTATTTGAGAAAACAAGCATTGAACTCGACAATGGAAAAACCTTTACGATCATAGCTAAAAATGCTTCTGAAAAGAACAAGTATATTCAGTCTGCTAAATTGAATGGAGAGGTGTATAACAAGGTTTGGTTTACACATGAGGATATTTTAAATGGATCAACTCTGGAATTAGAAATGGGGGAATTCCCTAATAAGGAATGGGGATCAGATCCGGAATCAGCACCTATGTCAAAAATTAGTTTAATGGATTAGGTTTTTTAGAAAGCTACTGTTATAGAATAATGTAGAATTGCTATTTTTATATGCTTGATTACTATAAAAATTCAAAAT
>JAOZTG010000065.1:0-7748 GCA_029939235.1 Flavobacteriaceae bacterium | reverse complement strand
TTTACGAAGTTGCTCAAAGACTACCTTCCACTATTCCAAAACACAACCTTAAGAAATATCATGTAAAAACATTTTATAAAATCATATCTTGATAACTAACCACCGTTTGAAAACCTTTGTTTTTAAAATAAGCAGGAGTTTTCTTATTTCCGGTAGCAAGAATAAAATCACCGCCCCAGGCGCCTAAACTTTTGGTTTGTCCGAAATAATCAGAAAAAAGTGCTTTTTGAATAGGTTTTTCTTTAATTACATTTGAAATGATTCCTTCATGTTGTAACATAGCACTTTCAAAGGTTTTGAGATCTTTTGCTTTTAAAAACATTTCAGTTAATATTGATATTTCATCCGCAATATGAAGCATAGAGCCACTAAAATTTCGATATTTTTTAATTCCTTCTCTGCTATTTTGTTTTTTGTTCAGATGTACAAAATAGAGTTGTTCTTTAAATGGAGGGTTGAAATCAACAGATTCAATAATTGGTTTTTCAATATTTAATTGGAAGAGGATCGGCATATTATTTTCTGCGCAAGCGATATCATAACCACTACCTCCAAAACTATTTTTTAGTAACTCGAAAGAATTGATTTTAAACCATTTTGCAATATTGTTTATGAGCGTAGAGGAAGTTCCTAAACCCCAATTTATCGGAAAAGAGAGTTTTGTTGTAATTTGAAAACCATTGCTATTTTTTAAAAATCCTGTTCCGAGATCTAGCGGAATTAATTTTTTTGCTTCTTTTAGAATTTTTTGAAGTGTTTTTGTGGTTTGAATATCTTTTCCTGGTTTGATAATTTCAAATCCATCCAAATCAAATTCAGCTTCAAACCAAGTATTATTGTTTTCATCAAAACTCTTCCAGATCAATTTAGGAGTGTTTATTTCTTCAACCACCAGATCTTGCCCGAATTTGGTAGGTAAGGCCAGCGCTTTTGCTCCATCCAAAACTAAATATTCTGCTGTAAGTAGTAGTTTTCCGTTGCTGTAAAACTGTTTCATATAACAAAGCTATTATTTTTCAGTATGAATTTAGTGAGTTAGTCTCTATTTCTATTATAAATAGGAAGCAATATAAAAGAAAGTCCACCAAAAACAATTACCATGACAGTTTGAGCGGTCCACATGATCCAGCCAAAGGCAAGTGCAGGATTTTGATCAACTCCGTAAAGTGTAATGGCACTGGCAACAAAAACAGGATAAGTGCCTAAACCACCGTTGGTAAGAGCCATACTTAAACCTCCAACAACAAATCCTACAATAATAGCGCTAAAAGGTAGATTGGTTGTTTCGGGTAATGCAAAAGTTACCACATAAAACATTAGAACATACATGGCCCATATGAAGAAAGTATGAAAAATAAATGCCCATTTTTTTTTCATCTTAAAAATACTAATTACTCCCTGTATCAATCCCAGTACAAACTTTTGGATCTTTTGAATGAACGGATTGGTAGATTTTTTGATCAATCTGTAAAAAAGGAATGCTGCAATTGCCAAACCAATTAAGCCATAATACAATAAACTGGAATAGGAATCAGATTCTTTGAATAAGTAGGAAGACAATAGTTTTGTTTGTAAAAAAAAGGCAGTGGCAATAATCCCAAGCAACATAATAACATCGGCTATTCTTTCAGATACGATGGTTCCAAATGCTTTTTCAAAAGGAATTTTTTCGTATTTTGAAATTGCTGTAGCTCTTGCTACCTCACCGGCTCTTGGAATTGTAAGATTTACCAGATAACCAACAAGTACTGCCATGATATTATTGGCAAATCTAGGCTTGTAGCCAAGAGGTTCCAATAAAAATTGCCAGCGATAAGCTCGGGAAACATGACTTAAAATTCCGAGGACCAAAGAGAATCCAACCCACCAGTAATTGGCAGTTCGAAAGGATTCTTTGATAACTTTGATATCTTCATCAGATAATTTTGAAACTGAATACCAAATTAATACCACTCCCAGCAATATTGGAAGTATTGTAAAGATGGTTTTTTTTAATTTTCTGTTCAAAGATCAGGCCAATGAATTATTATTCTCATTTGGAAAAACAAAGGATGGTTTAAATGCTTTTGCTTCTTCAAAATCCATTGTTGCATAGGCGATTATAATGATAATGTCTCCTTTTACAACTTTTCTGGCAGCAGGTCCGTTTAAAATGATATCTCCACTTTTTCGTTTTCCTTTTATAGCATAAGTACTAAATCGCTCGCCATTGTTTATGTTCACAATATAAACCTTTTCCCCTTCAATAATATTTGAAGCATCCATAAGATCCTCATCAATGGTAATACTACCAATGTAATTCAGATCAGAACCGGTAATTTTAACACGGTGAATTTTTGATTTTACAACTTCTATATGCATTTGTATGCTTGTATTTTTTGAGGGTGCAAAGGTAATTAATTTAAAGCAATATTATCAATTAATCTTATTTTTCCGGCAAATACGGCAATAAATGCTCTGTATTTTATATTTGGAAGCTTATCATTTGTGGATAATAATGTTTGCACATCAGCAATTTCAAAGTATTCAAGATCAAGTATGTCATTATCTTTAAAGGTGTCTTCCACCATTTTTTTGATATTGCTGATTTCCCTTTCGGCGTAAATACTTTTACATTTCAATAGGGTTTGTTGAATTAACGGAGCTTCTTTCCGTTGTTCTTCGCTCAATCTTGTATTTCGTGAACTCATTGCAAGTCCGTCTTTTTCTCGATAAATTTCACAAGGAACAATCTGTACTGCCATATGATCCTTTTCCACCATCTTTTTTATGATTTGAAATTGTTGAAAATCCTTTTCACCAAAATATGCTTTGGTTGGTTCAATAATTTCAAAAAGTCTTTTTACCACAGTTCCAACTCCATCAAAATGACCATCTCTAAATGCACCTTCCATTACCTTGTCTAAATCATCAAAATCAAAATTACTAGATTTCACATTTTCTGGATAGATATCCTCTACATCTGGAATAAAAACAAAATCACAATGTACATCTTTTAGAAGCTCCAGATCATTATCAATAGTTTTTGGATAAGCTTTTAGATCATCTGCTTTATCAAATTGTGTTGGGTTGATAAAAATGCTAACAACTACAAAATCATTTTCTTTTTTTGCCTTTTTTACGATAGATAAATGACCTTGGTGAAGGGCGCCCATAGTTGGTACAAAGCCCAGTGACATATTTGTATCAATCAATGACAGGCCAGTTTGTAATGATTCTATCGTTTTAAAAATTTTCATTTTGTTGTTAAAAACTGTTAATAAGCTATCAAACTTAAGATTTTAAATCGAATTATACATATAATTTCGTAATTTTGCAGCATTCCAAAAGAGAATGAAAATGAAAGATAAGAGAATACTGTTTGTGTCGTCCGAGTTGATTCCATATTTACCTGAGAATAATGTGTCAAAAATGGCATTTGAAGTTCCAAAAGAAATGCATCATCAGGGAGTACAAATTAGGATGTTCATGCCAAGATTTGGAGTGATAAATGAGAGGAGACATCAATTGCACGAAGTGATTCGTTTATCAGGTATGAATCTGATAATCAATGATATGGATATGCCTTTGATCATTAAAGTAGCTTCTGTTCCCAAAGAAAGAATGCAGGTTTACTTTATAGATAATGAAGAGTATTTTAAAAGAAAAGCTATTTTTACAGATCAGGATGGAAAGCTTTTTGAAGATAATGATGAAAGAGCAATATTTTTTGCAAAAGGTGTAATTGAAACTGTAAAAAAATTGAAATGGGCTCCGGACATCATTCATATTCATGGATGGATGGCTTCCTTATTACCGCTATATTTGAGAGAATATTATAAAAATGATCCTTTATTTACCGATAGTAAAATAGTGACCTCTGTATTTGAATATGGAACCGATGGGGTTTTGAACAATGAAGCTTTGGTAAATAAGATCAAATTTGACTCTATTCCTGATGAGAAATTAAAATCTTTTCAAGATGATTGTAAAAATGGTTTTATGAGAGTTGCTATTGAAAATTCAGATGCGGTTATCAAAGGATGTGATAACTTAAGTGAAAAAACTACTAAATTAATAGATGAACTAGACATACCTGTTTTAGATTATCATTCTTTGGAGGATTTCAAAGAAGCCTACACTAACTTTTATCTAAGTAAAGTATTATAGATACATTAAAAAAATCAAAAATATATTTATGTTTCATAAAAATTTAACCATTTTTAAAAATCTTGGTTTGGGATTAGTATTCCTTTTTGGAATAATATCTTGTGAAAAAGATTTTGAAGATATTGCCGTTGATCTTATTGATAATAAGGCATTTTCGGTTGGAGATACTTTGATAGAAATTATTTCTTATAATAAAAATATGGTATCCTCAAGGGTTGATAATAATGATGGCCGTAAAATACCCTTATCCTTATTAGGAGTATCTCAGGACAAAGATTTTGGGTGGATGAAAAGTGCATTGATCTCCCAGTTAAGATTACCTCTTCTTGGAGTTAATTTTGGCGATAATGCTATTATTGATCTGGTTGTTGTTGATATGCCTTATTTAGTGAAAGATACGGTTGTTATCAAAGAAATCACTGAAGACAAGGATACAATCTATGAGAAAGTAAAAGCACTGGATTCTATTTATGGAAACAGGGAAAGAGAATACAATATTACTGTAAATGAATTGGGTACATTTTTAAATACATTAGATCCTCAGAATCCTACTAAAGGTATGAAATATTATTCTGACAGGGATTATATTATAAAAGATCTTCTTCATTCTGAAAGTTTCAAACCAAATGTGAATGATACAGTTCTATATGTTGAAAGAAGGTATTTAGATGATGATCCCGGTACCGTAGATGATATTGATACCATCAAAGCTGAAAATGTAACACCATCTATAAAATTGATCCTGGATAGTGATTTCTTTAAAAATAGATTTGTTGATCATCAGGATTCTCCTGATTTTGATAATAACTTCAGTTTTAAGAAATATTTCAGAGGATTATATATTGATGCAGATGGTAGTGATGGCTCAATTATGAATCTCTCAACCACCTTGGCTAAAATGACCATTTATTATACTAATGATATAATTACAAGTGAAGGTGCAGATGAAGATTTGAATAATAATGGTGTTAATGGAGAAGACGATGTGGTTGTAAAAACAAAACAAACAATGAATTTTGTTTTTGGAGGTGTTAAAACCGGAAAATATATAAGAGATTATAATCAGCCTGAAATTAGAAAAGCCTTGGATTTTCCGGATATGGAAAAAGGAGAAGAAAAATTATATATCCAGGGTGCTTCCGGCTCTGAATCTATCATTGATCTTTTTCCAAACAAGGATGATCTTGATAATTTAATAGCAAAGGACTGGATGATTAATGAAGCAAATCTTACTATCTATTTGGATGGTGATCAAAAGGAAATTCCAAGTCAATTATTTTTGTATGATCATGAGTATGGATCTATGATCCCAGATAATTATTCATTTAATTTTGGACCAGAAATCTTTGGCGGATTGTTAGAATATGATAAAGATGGAAAACCCGAAAAATACAAGTTCAGGATTACTAAATATATCATGAATATTCTTGATAAAGATGATCCAAAAGCTCCTACAAAACTTGCTCTAAAGAATTATGTAAATACAGATTTTTTTGATCCACAGGTGTTAGATACGATTGTGAGTGATTTTAACTGGATTCCTAAAGGAGTTATTTTAAAAGGAAATTTGCCGGTAACCGACAAAGAGCGAATTAAATTGGAAATCTACTACTCAAAGAGCAAGATTAAATAAGAAAAAACTCTAATTTGCCACCTAATAAAATTCTGATAATTTACAGTAATTCTTAACCTGTATACGATATTGTCAGGATTTTCGTTTTAGAAATAACTAAACTCAAATAAGATATGTGTGGAATTACAGGATATATTGGATACAGAGATGCTTTTCCAATAATCATAAATGGACTTAAGAGGCTGGAATATAGAGGTTATGATAGTGCCGGAATCGTACTTTACGATGGAAGTCAAATTAATTTATCAAAAACAAAAGGAAAGGTTGATGATTTACTCGGAAAATTCAATTCAGAGGATCTAAAAGCTGGAAAATTAGGAATAGGTCATACACGTTGGGCAACGCATGGTGAGCCTAATGATGTCAATTCCCATCCCCATACTTCACAGTCTGGTAACCTTGTTTTAGTTCATAACGGAATTATTGAAAATTATAGTTCTATTAAACAGGAATTAATTGGCAGAGGCTATCGTTTTCATAGTGATACAGATACCGAGGTTTTAGTAAATTTTATTGAAGAAATTAAGATCCAGAATAATGTTAAGTTAGGGAAAGCGGTTCAGATTGCTTTAAACGAAGTTGTTGGAGCTTATGCAATTGCAGTTTTTGATAAGGATAATCCGGATGAGATTATTGTTGCAAAACTGGGCAGCCCGATAGCAATTGGTGTTGGGAAGGATTTGGAAGAATTCTTTATTGCATCAGATGCTTCTCCATTTATTGAATATACCAGAAATGCTATTTATTTAGAAGATGGTGAAATGGCAATCATCAAAAAAAGACAAGCAGTAAATGTTCGTAAAATCAATGATGATTCGAATGTGGATGCAAAAGTACAGGAATTGCAATTAAATCTTGGTGAAATTGAAAAAGGAGGTTATGATCACTTTATGTTGAAAGAAATTCATGAACAACCAAGAGCAATTACCGATACTTTTAGAGGAAGACTATTACCGGAGGAAGGTATTATTAAAATATCCGGACTCGAAAATAACATGAGTAGATTCCTGAATGCCGAACGAATAATCATTGTGGCATGTGGAACTTCCTGGCATGCAGGATTGGTAGCTGAGTATATTTTTGAAGAATTTGTAAGAATACCGGTAGAGGTCGAGTATGCCTCTGAATTTAGATATAGAAATCCTATCATTTCTGAAAGAGATCTGGTAATAGCAATTTCACAATCGGGTGAAACAGCCGATACTTTAGCGGCAATTAAGCTGGCAAGATCAAAAGGAGCATTTGTTTTTGGCGTATGTAATGTCGTTGGTTCATCTATTGCAAGAGAAAATGACTCAGGTGTTTATACACATGCTGGTCCTGAAATTGGTGTAGCATCTACAAAGGCATTTACAACACAAATTACAGTTTTAACCTTGATGGCCTTGCGTTTGGCAAGAGCTAAGGGAACAATGACCAGTGCTGATTACAGAATGTATTTACAAGAAATGGAGCTTATTCCGGATAAGGTTGAAAAAGTTCTGAAAATGGATGCAAAAGTAGAAGAAATAGCAAGAAAATATCTTTTGTCAACCAATTGTTTGTATCTGGGAAGAGGATATAATTTTCCGGTTGCATTAGAAGGTGCATTAAAATTAAAAGAAATCTCTTATATTCATGCAGAGGGTTATCCTGCGGCAGAAATGAAACATGGTCCGATTGCTTTGATAGATGACAGAATGCCGGTAGTTGTTATTGCAACAAGCAGAGGTCATTACGATAAAGTGGTGAGTAATATTCAGGAGATCAAATCAAGAAGCGGAAAAATTATTGCTGTTGTCACCGAAGGGGATACGGTTGTTAGAGATATTGCAGATCATGTAATTGAGATTCCGGATACAGAAGAAGCATTAACACCTTTATTAACCACAATTCCATTGCAGTTATTGTCTTATTATATAGCGGTGATGAGAGGTTGTAATGTTGACCAACCAAGAAATTTAGCAAAATCCGTTACGGTGGAATA
>JAOZTG010000215.1 GCA_029939235.1 Flavobacteriaceae bacterium | reverse complement strand
AAAAAATGAAATGCCTGTCCGGCATAAGGACATAAAAAAATATTCCATTAAAATAGTAGTAGAATCGTTCATATTTAATCAGAAAATGTTATTAAAGAATTTTTATACAATTGAGAAAAAGACCACAGATGAGGATAAGGTGAATTATACCTTCAAGATCAAGGTCAATAGTAAGCATGATATTTTCAATGGACATTTCCCGGGAAATCCGGTAATGCCCGGGGTTTGTATGATGCAGATCATTAAAGAAATTACACAGTCAATATCCGGACAAAAATTGTTTATGGAAAAGTGCTCTAACGTAAAATTTTTGGCATTGATCAACCCCGAAACAAATCCAAATCTAACCTTAGAATTAAAAATAATAGAGCAGGATGGTAAAGTAAAAGTAAGAAATACGACTAAGTTTGATGATACTATTGCTTTGCGATTATCAGCTCAGTACAATAGGGTTTAATTATTAAGGATTATGAAACTTTCATTATTTTTTTTCGGTCTGTTTCTTTTGGTGTCAAATCTGAATATAAAGGAAGTCAGAGAAAATTACAGGCAGGCTGTAACTTCAGAATCTCAGGCAATTTCTTTTAATGAATATTTAGAAAAAATCACGAAAAAGGATGATAAAAGATTGGTTGCCTACAAAGGAGCTGCAATAGCATTAGTTGCCAGGCATCAAAAAACAGCAAAGCAAAAAAGTACAGGTTTTAAAAATGGAGTAGAGTGGGTTGAATTTGCAATTGTTGAAAAACCATTAGACATGGAGGTGAGATTTGTACGTTTGAGTATCCAGCAAAATAGTCCGAAATTTTTAGGTTATAACAAAGAGATCGAAGGGGATAAGAATTTTATTCTAACAAATTTCAATACGATCAGATCTAAAGAATTTAAAGAGTATTTAAGAAGTTATATTTTAGATTCTGAAAAATTTACAGAGGAAGAAAAGAGTAGCTTAGATTAATTATCTCGAATCACATTAATTTTATTGGGATTTGCTCTCCATATTTTTAAGGTGATCCATTTTCTCAAGTATAAAAAAGATGTACTTTTGCAGCACTAACGCAAAAGTATGAACCTGGACTTCCAACCTGTTTATCAGGAACAATTTTCTAAATTTAAAGTCTGTGTTATTATTCCCACATTTAATAATCAAAATACCTTAAAAAGAGTTATTGATGGGGTTTTGGATTATACTAAAGACATTATCATAGTAAATGATGGTAGTACTGACGATACTTCTAAAATATTAAATAATTATCATAGGCTGATTCAAATTCATTTCCCAAAGAACAAAGGAAAAGGTGCAGCTCTAAGGGCAGGGTTTGAAAAAGCCTATCAAAATGATTTTGAGTATGCTATAACTATTGATTCCGACGGGCAACATTATCCTGACGATATTCCTGTTTTTATGGAAGAGTTAGAAAAAGATGATCGTTATTTATTGATTGGATCAAGAAATATGACCCATGATTCAATACCAAAAGGAAGTAGTTTTGGTAATAAATTCTCTAATTTTTGGTATTGGGCTGAAACAGGTATCAAACTCACAGATACGCAATCCGGTTATAGGTTATATCCTTTAACTCCTTTGCACAGAATAAAATTCTATACCAATAAATTTGAGTTTGAAATTGAGGTTATTGTCAAAGCTGCCTGGAATGGTGTGCAGGTTAAAAATGTACCGATCAAAGTTTTGTATGATGAAAATGAAAGAGTAAGTCATTTCAGACCCTACAAAGATTTTGCCCGTATAAGTGTATTAAATACCTGGTTGGTTTTGGTGGCTTTACTGTATATCAAGCCAAGAGATCTTTTGATAAGATTAAAGAACAAGGGGATCAAAAGATTTTTTGTGGAGAATATTTTGCAAAATTCAGATTCCCCTGTTAAAAAATCACTTTCAATTGCCTTAGGTATTTTTATTGGTATTGCTCCCTTTTGGGGATTTCAAACCATACTGGCTTTAGGATTAGCGGCAGCATTAAAATTGAATAAATTTATTGCATTTGCTTTTTCAAATATTAGTATCCCCCCAATGATTCCACTTATTATTTGGGGAAGTTTAAAATTGGGTATATGGATTTTGGATAGTGATACTGATATTAGTTTGGCTGGTTTGACAACAGATTTTAACGTAGTGGAAAGTATCAAAGAATACATGGTAGGAAGTTTTGCTTTGGCTTTTCTTTCTGCAATTATTTTTGGAACTTTAGGCTTTGTAATTATTAAATTAATGGAGAAGAAGAGTGGCTAAAGTATTTTTTCATATTTATAAATATTTAATAAGCAGAAAATCAATTTTTATTGGTTTTTTAGTGATCCTTATCGGAATACTCGTTTTTTTCGCTTCAAAACTTCAGTTTGAAGAAGATATTTCAAAGGTGATTCCGCAATCAGAAGAATCAAAAACGCTGAACAAGATCATTGAGAACACCAATTTTTCTGATAACATCATTTTAAATATTTCATTACAAGAGCAAGGTGACCCAAATGATCTTAGTTTGTATGCCACCGAAATAATAGATAGTTTAGAATCACAATGTGGAGAATATATTTCTAAGATACAGGGAAAGGTCAGCGATAAGGATATGCAAAAAACCATGGATTTTATCTATGATAATTTGCCTCTTTTTTTAGATCAGAAAGATTATGATTATATAAATGATCATTTATTAATTGATTCGATAAGATCCACCGTTCAAAGCAATTATAAAACTCTTATTTCTCCCAGTGGTATCATTGCAAAAAATATGATCCGGAAAGATCCTTTAGGATTGTCATTCAGAGCCTTAAAAAAACTGGAAAATTTAAAGATATCGGATGAATTCGAAATCCATAATGGGTTTTTGACAGCCAATAACAAAAGGAATATTTTATTATTTATTAAACCCAAATTACCTGTAAATGAGACAGATGCCAATACTGGTTTTGTTGATAAGTTGTATGATATTTCAAGTAATTTAAATAAAAAATATAATAAAGTTAGTAGTGCATATTATGGTTCAACGGTAATTGCAGTTGGTAATGCCAGTCAGATCAAAACAGATATCCAATACACTGTTTCCATTGCAATGACCGTTTTATTGTTATTGCTTATCCTATTCTACAGAAGAATTCTGGCACCTTTTTTATTGTTTTTGCCAACTGTTTTTGGGGCTTTGATCGCCATTGTTGCTTTGTATTTTATAAGAGGGAAGATCTCGGCAATTTCCATCGGAATAGGGTCTGTTCTATTGGGAATTACCATTGATTATTCTTTACATATTTTAACACATTACAGAAACAATAACAATATCAAACAGTTGTATCAAGATGTTGCAAAGCCTATTTTAATGAGTAGTATTACCACTGCGATAGCCTTTTTTTGCTTATTATTTTTAAAAACGCAGGTTTTACAGGATCTTGGAATTTTTGCCGCAATTAGTGTGTTGAGTACTTCAGTTTTTGCCCTTATTCTAATACCGCTTTTTTATAAGCCAAAAGAGGTTAAAAATAAAAATTCAAAAAATCTAATTGAAAAAATTGCGGGTTATTCATTTGGTAAAAATAAGTTTTTAATTGCCTTTTTATTTGTTGCCCTGATCATCAGTTTTTTCACTTCCAAAAAAGTGACTTTCAATAAGGATCTGAATCAAATGAATTATCAAAGTGATGTTATGCTTAAAGCAGAACAGAACTTAGATAAAATACTAAACCTTTCTTCCAAATCCGTTTATCTAGTTGCCTATGGTGATGACATGGATCAGGTGTTACATACAAATACAAAGATCAATTCATTGTTAAAGCAAGAGCAAAGATCAAATAATATTATTCGTTATAGTTCCAATGGTTTTTTGATCAATTCAAAAGAAGAGCAAGAAAGTAAAATTGATCACTGGAATCAATTTTGGTTCGGTTCTGTTAAAAGTATTTTAAAGGCCGATCTTATCAGAGAAGGTAAAAAGCAAGGATTTAAAGAAACTACCTATCAGCCGTTTTACAGTTTATTGGAAAAACAATTCACTTTGAGAAGTCTGGATGATTTTTCTGAAGTAAAATCTTTTCTAACGGAGGAATATATTTTAAATAATAAGGAACTTAAAACAGCTGTTTCTTTGGTTAAGATGGAAGAATCGCAAAAGGATCATTTGAAAGAGTTGGTTGAAAGTATCCCAAATGCAATTCTAATTGATAGAAAAGAGATAAGTGAAACTTTTTTAGGAGGATTAAAAGATAATTTTTCAACCTTGATCTATTATTCTTTTATTGCTATTGTGTTGATCTTGTTATTGTTTTTCAGAAATATAGAACTAACATTATTGACGGTCACACCAATTGCAATTACCTGGCTATTAACACTTGGATTAATGGGCGTTTTTGGAATAGAATTCACCATTTTCAATGTAATTATTACTACTTTTATTTTTGGACTGGGAGTTGACTATAGCATTTTTATGACCAATGCATTGGTAAAAGATTATACTTATGGAAGTAAAGATATTAGTACATATAAAACATCCATTCTTCTATCTGTAATTACAACTATTTTAGGGGTTGGGGTTTTAATTTTTGCCAAACATCCTGCTTTGAGATCCATTTCTGTATTGTCATTAATTGGTATTTTAACTACCGTAATCGTTGCTTTTACCATTCAACCATTATTATTTCAAATATTTGTTATCAATAGGACAAAAAAAGGATTTTCACCGATTAAGATCAGACAATTATTGTTTTCC
>JAOZTG010000064.1:4791-15996 GCA_029939235.1 Flavobacteriaceae bacterium | reverse complement strand
ATTTTCATCAATTTCTTCGATTTTTAGTTCATTATTAACAATTTTTTTAGAAATACTTTTTGTTGCATTTATAATTTCTTCACGTGAACCATAATTGAGTGCCAGAGTCAAAGTTAGACTTGTATTATTTTTTGTTAATTCAATAACTTCGTTTAATTGCTTTTTTGCATTATCAGGAAGTTTTTCGAGGTTGCCAATGGCCTGGACTTTAATTTTATTTTTTTGAAAAGTTGGAATTTCTTTTTTTAAGGAACTAACCAATAAACTCATTAAAGTATCTACTTCAAACTTAGGTCTCTTCCAGTTTTCGGTTGAAAAAGCAAAAAGAGTTAGTGCTTCTATACCAAGTTCAGTGGCTGCTTCAACGGTTTGTCTAACTGCTTCAACGCCTTTTTTATGCCCAAAGACACGTTTAAACCCCTGACTTTTTGCCCATCTGCCATTGCCATCCATGATCACGGCAACGTGTTTGGGTAATCTATTGGGGTTAATTTTTGTTTTCAAACTCATGATCTATCTTCATTAAAATGTTCCGGTATAACAGCCTTCCCTGCCAAACCCAAATACGATGGTAATACCTGTAAAAACATACCAGTCATTATTGTTTGAGTTGATCTGTATATTTCCTACTGAATTTGGATCATCTGGGTTTGGTGGTGGATCAACAGGATTGCCATCTCCATCCACATTTGTATATGTTGGATACCCATCAATATCGTCTCTGAAAGTATATCGAAAAGAGGTTTCAAAAGCTATACCAATATTGTGAGCAAGTTTTGTTTTATAACCAAATCCAAAAGGAACTGTAAAGTTAAAGATTCTACCGTCATCTCTGGTTGCATAATTAGCAACTGCTGCTTCAACTATTATATATGGTGTTTGTGTATATCCTATTTTTGATAAACTGTATTTAAAAAAATGATATTCAATACCGCCTGCAAGCTCATGAAGTGAATTACTAAATGATAAACCGCGGGCTTCTCTAAAGGAGTTGCCTGATTTCGTATCATCACCTGTAATTTTTGAATAGGTATAAGTTCCTCTTATTGTAAAGTGAGGACTCATATTCCATTTGTAAATTCCACCAACAGCAAAACTATTAGGCCAAATATATCGGGTGCTTCCAATATCACCTATATAGTTACTTCCGCCTAAAAAAACTCCCAGCTCATTTATTTGAGCAAAAGAGTATATAGAACTCAGTAAAAATACAATAGCTATTAAGTGTTTCTTCATCATTTTTAATAATTCGCAAATATAAAAAAATCCATTTGCTTTTGAATTAATTGCCAGGTCTTTTTTGATAAACAGAATTTTAAGTATAAAATTGTATGATATCCGGACTGTTAATTTCGGTTATCTTCTCCCCAAAGTAATTTTTCACGTAAAGTTTTAATAAAAGATCGGTTGTTTAGTTGAATGGTTTTAATAGTAAAATCATTTTTTTCAATAATGATCTTGGTTTTATTTGTGATTGTAATTACTCTGGAATCTAATGTTAATAAAGCTTCGTTTGCCCTGCTGTCAACTTTGATCTCAATTTTTGTTTTTAACGGAATTACCAATGGTCGAACGCTCAAACTATGTGGAGCTATAGGTGTTAATATAAGATTTTTTGTTCCGGGTGAAATGATTGGACCACCACAACTTAAAGAGTAACCAGTTGATCCTGTGGGTGTTGATATGATTAAACCATCGCTCCAATAGGTTGTTAAATATTCGTCATCCAAATAGGTTTCAACAGTAATCATTGATGCCGTGTTTTTACGGCTGATGGAAATCTCATTTAGAGCGAAATTCAGTTCTCCCAATTCTTCTATGTCATCACTAGTGGTAACACGCAGCATTGATCTTTTTTCAATAGTATATTCTTTTTTCAAAAGCATATCAACGGCACTTTTAATATCTTCTTTTTGGATAGTTGCTAAAAAACCAAGTCTGCCGGTATTTATTCCAATAATTGGGATATTATGATCTCTTACAAAAGTAATTGATCTTAAAAACGTTCCATCACCTCCAACACTAAAAAACAGATCGTAAGATGAATTGAGGTCGTAATAATCTTTAAAAACCTTATTTTCAATAGTTGGATTATCTTCTTTTAAATAGTTGTAAAATTTTTCTTCGAATTGAAAATCAATATTTCTTTGCTTAAAGATGTCGATCAAATAATAAACATACTTTTTAGTTATTTCATTATTTGGTTGTCCGTAAATTCCAATTTTCATAATAAACTATTTCCAGATTAAATATTTAAATATTTTTGCAAATAATCTGAACGCTCATTTAGTTCGTCTAAATACTTATCTTTTTCAAAATCATTTAAAATTCGATAACCGTATCTTCTAAAAGAAAGCAAGGTATTATTAATATCATGAATGCTCAGTTTTAGAACTATTTGCGCTTCATCATTTTTAATTTTGGAAATAAAAACACCAAACAGAGTAGCATTATTTGACTCAACGATTTGTGTTATTTCACTAAATGAATATTCATTGATATTTTTAGATATTACTAAAATAACACCTTCTTCATGGAGAAATGGTGTACATCTAAAGATATTTAAAAAGTCGTCTAATTCGTAATATCCAATATATTCTTTATCCTTGTTTAGAACAGGAATTAAATTTGAATTGTATGTTGCAAAACACTGTAAAACCTCAAACCAATTCATCGCCTCACCTGCATAGAAAATATTAAATTGATCTTTTATGTCGATCAATTCTTTATCTTCAAAATCTGTATATTCAATAGATTGTCTTTCAATTAAGCCACAAAATAAGTTATTGTTTATCACCGGGAGGTGAGAATACTTATTTTGCGCAAATAATTTTTGTGCCTTTTTTATTTTGTCATTAATACTTAATGGCTTAATATCTTTATTTATATATTCAAGTGTATGCATAATGATGGTGACAAAAGTAATACTAATAACTTAGAAAAATGTAATTTTGCATTTTATTAAATATGCTTTTTATAAAACAATTTAGGTTTGAACAAAAGTAAAATCATTTCTGTTAAATCATAAAATAATGACAAAATTAAGTGTAAATATAAATAAAATTGCAACTCTGCGAAATGCCAGAGGAGGAGATATGCCGAATTTAGTACAGGCGGCAATTGATATTCAAAACTTTGGTGCAGAAGGGATTACAATTCACCCAAGGCCGGATGAGCGCCATATTCGATATAAAGATGCCTATGATCTCAAAAAAGTTGTTACTACCGAGTTTAATATAGAAGGTAATCCGATTCAAAAGTTTGTAGATCTGGTTTTAGATATCAAACCCGAACAGGTAACACTGGTACCTGATGCTGTAGATGCAATAACTTCCAATGCTGGTTGGGATACTATTAAAAATCAAAGTTTTTTAAAAGAGGTTGTTACAGAGTTCAAACGAAATGATATTCGTACTTCCATTTTTATGGATACAGATAAGGGTTTGATAGAAGCTGCTGCAAAAACAGGAACAGATAGAATTGAATTGTATACTGAGAATTATGCAGTTGAATACGCTAAAGGAAATATGGAAGCAGTAAAACCCTATGTTGAATCGGCCGTTTTAGCAGGTAATTTAGGTATGGGAATAAATGCGGGTCATGATTTGAGTCTGGATAATTTAAAATATTTTGTAAATGAAGTGCCAAATTTATTAGAGGTATCCATAGGTCATGCCTTGATTTCAGAAGCCTTATATCTTGGTTTGCAAAATGTAGTAAACATGTATCTTCAGAAATTGAAATAATGCAGTTATTACACTCTATTATTTTAGGAGAAGGACAACCTTTGATCATTTTGCATGGTTTTTTTGGCATGGCAGACAACTGGAAAACTTTGGCAAACAGATTTGCTGAAAACTATCAGGTGCATGTTGTTGATCAAAGAAATCATGGAAGAAGTTTTCATTCAGATGAGTTTACCTATGAATTGATGGTGGAAGATCTGCTATACTATATAAATCACCATAATTTGGAGAATGTTCATTTATTGGGGCATTCCATGGGAGGAAAAACCGTCATGTTGTTTGCTGTTGAATATGCTGAAAAAGTAGATAAAATAGTAATTGCTGATATTGCACCAAGGTTTTATCCACCGCATCATCATTTTATTATTGAAGCGTTAAATGCAGTTGATCTCAAAGAAGTAAAGTCGCGTAATGATATTGATAAGATCTTTCAAAAATATATCCCTGAACCGGGAATTCGACAATTTTTAGCAAAGAACATATATCGTAAAACAAAAGATGAATTTGCATATCGGTTTAATCTGGAATGTTTAACCGAATGTTTTGATGAAGTTGGCGAAGGTTTACCTCCTATTACTAAGTTTTACGGTAAAGCATTGTTTTTAAAAGGTGAAAATTCAGGTTATATTTCCGAAGAAGATGAACAGTTGATCGTGGCTCATTTCCCTAAAAGTGAAATAAAAGCAGTAAAAAATGCCGGACATTGGTTGCATGCAGAAAACCCGGAGGATTTTTATCAATATATCATCAGTTTTCTCGAAAAACCTTAAATTTGTGTATTATAATTCAATATTTATGCGAAAATTGAATTAACAAACAGAAAAACAATCAATTAAACTTAATTAATTTTTTATGAATTATATATTAAAAATACTTTTAGCGGCAGTAGCCGTTGTGATCTTGGCAAAATTATTACCTGGAGTTAGCGTAGATTCTTATACTACCGCGATTTGGGTGGCTTTCTTAATTGGCATTCTGGATAGTATTGTAAAACCGGTTTTTGTTGTTTTAACCTTGCCGATCACTGTTTTGACTTTAGGATTATTTCTGTTTGTGATCAACGCTGTACTAATACTTATGGCAAACAGCTGGATAGATGGTTTTTCTGTTTCCGGATTTTGGACGGCCTTATTGTTTAGCATTTTGTTATCCTTTTTAGAATCAATTCTGTATAAAGTTTTAGAAAAGTGATAATTTGTCATTTCTAAAAGCCCTTCATTTAACACTTCCTTAACTTGTTATGCAATTTATTTGGTATAATCGTTGTTGATATGTGGCGTAAAATTATTACTTTTGCACCCTTAAATTTTGAATAGAATAAATTAATGATGATATGAACATAACCAAAGAAAACATTGATGCGTTAAACTCAATTGTGAAAATTGATATTACTTCTGATGACTATCAGTCAAAAGTAGATGAAATACTGAAAGATTACCGTAAAAAAGCTAATATTCCCGGATTTAGAAAAGGACATGTACCTATGGGATTGGTGAAAAAACAATATGGTAAATCGGTAATGATCGATGAAGTAAATAAACTTTTACAGGATTCATTAAATAAGTTTTTAGTAGAGGAAAAATTAGATGTATTGGGTAATCCGTTGCCTAAAGTACAAGAAGATTTTTCTTGGGAAGGAGATAAATTTTCTTTTGAATTTGAATTGGGATTAGCTCCTGAATTTGATGTGAATCTTAAACCTAAGAAAGCAATTACTGCCTATAAAATTGTCGCTGATGATAAAATGATCGAAGATCAGATCAAAAACATACAGGAACAATACGGAAAAATGAAAACTCAGGAAGCTGTTGAAGAGAATTCAAATATTACCGGAACATTTGTGAATGAAGAAAAAGAGATCGAGAAAAAATCTACGATCAAACTTGACAAGATCAAAGGAAAAACAAATGCTAAAAAATTTAAAGGTAAAAAAGTTGGTGACACCATCGATTTAGAATCAAAAGGGTTATTTACAGATGATCATACACTGATGAATATTCTTGAAATTTCACATGATGAAGTGCATGATTTTGATGCTCCTTTAAAATTTACGATAGAAGAGATCACTGAAACTGAATTAGCTGAACTAGATCAGGAATTTTTTGATAAGATCTTTGGTAAAGATGTTGTGAAAACAGTTGATGAACTAAAGGCTAAATTGGCGGAAGATGCTGAAAAACAATTTGCGACTCAGGCAGATCAGCAATTGTTAAATGCAGTGACAGAAAGTTTGATAGAAAATACAAAATTTGATCTACCGGCTGAATTTTTACAAAAATGGCTTGCTGTTGCAGGTGAAAAACCTCTAAGCCCCGAGGAAGCTGTGGAAGAATATAATCGTTCGGAAAAAGGATTGCGTTATCAATTGATCGAAGGAAAGATCTCAAAAGATAATGATATCCAGGTTTCTTATGAAGATCTTAAAGAGTATGCAAAGGGTTATATCAAAACGCAAATGGCTCAGTACGGGAATTTGAATCCGGAAGAAAAAGAACTGGATGAGATCTCAAATCGTGTTTTAGCAAATCAGGAAGAAGCAAAAAAACTTTCAGATCAGTTGATGAATGAAAAATTATTGAAATTCTTCAAAGAGAACATGAATTTAAAAACAAAAGAAGTTACTTACGAAGAGTTTGTGAAAGAAGTTTATAAATAAAATTAACATTTATATAATCTAAACTCCATAGGATGTATTTCTTATGGAGTTTTTTATTCAAATATGTCGTGTAAAATTTTGAATAAAAAATACGTTTTAATTAAGTATATTTACAACCTTAAAGTTTAAAATAAGTTTTTATGAATTTTGGAAAAGAATTTAAAAAATTCGCTGTAAAAGATCAGGGTATAAACAGTTTGCATGTTGACACTCTTATAAGCAGTGTTACACCATATATTATTGAAGAACGTCAGTTAAACGTAGCACAAATGGATGTGTTTTCACGTTTGATGATGGATAGGATCATATTTTTAGGAACTGCTGTTGATGATCATGTTGCAAATATTATTCAGGCTCAATTGCTTTTTTTAGAAAGTGTTGATGCCAGTAAAGATATTTCCATTTATATCAATTCACCTGGAGGTGGAGTTTATGCCGGCTTGGGAATTTATGATACTATGCAGTTTATCAAACCGGAAGTAGCAACAATTTGTACTGGTATGGCTGCTTCGATGGCTGCAGTTTTGATGTGTGCCGGTCAAAAGGGAAAGCGTTCTGCTTTACCACATTCACGCATCATGATACACCAGCCAATGGGTGGTGCTCAAGGGCAAGCGTCTGATATTGAAATTACTGCACGTGAAATATTGAAATTGAAAGAGGAATTATATGAGATCATTGCAAAACATTCAGGTCAAAAAATTTCAAAAGTGCACGATGACTCGGATAGAGATTACTGGATGAAAGCAGATGAAGCTAAAAAGTATGGTATGATTGATGAAATACTGACTAGAAATAAATAGAATTTTAATAAATTCAATTAGGAATAATGTCGAAAAAAGAAGAATTAGAATGTTCGTTTTGTAAACGAAAAAAGGATGAAACAAATTTGTTGATTGCAGGTATTGACGCACATATCTGTGATAAATGTATAGAGCAGGCACATGGTATTGTTTTGGAGGAAATTCAAAATGAAGAAGCAAATTATTCTTCTGAGTTTTTAGTAAAAAAACCTATTGAAATTAAAGATTTCTTAGATCAATATATCATTGGGCAAGATCAGGCTAAAAGAGTGATGTCAGTTGCAGTTTATAACCACTATAAACGTTTATTGCAAAAAAGAACTCCAAAAGATGATGAAATAGAAATTGAAAAAAGTAATATTGTTATGGTTGGTGAAACCGGAACAGGTAAAACTTTAATTGCCCGAACAATTGCTAAGATGTTAGATGTTCCTTTTGCCATTGTAGATGCAACTGTTTTAACGGAGGCGGGTTACGTAGGGGAAGATGTAGAAACTATTTTAACACGTTTATTGCAGGCTGCTGATTATAAAGTAGATAAAGCCGAAAGAGGTATTGTATTTATTGATGAGATCGACAAAATTGCCCGTAAAGGAGATAATCCATCTATTACCCGTGATGTTTCAGGAGAAGGTGTACAACAGGCTTTACTTAAATTATTAGAGGGTACGGTTGTAAATGTTCCGCCTAAAGGTGGGAGAAAACATCCCGATCAAAAATTTGTAGAGGTAAATACCAAAGATATTTTATTTATTGCCGGTGGCGCTTTTAGCGGAATTGATAAAGTGATAAGTAAGCGTTTGAATATGCAGGCGGTAGGTTACAGTGCTTCCATTTCTGATGATAAGATCGATGAAAAAAATCTGTTGCAATATGTAATCCCAAGTGATTTGAAAAATTTTGGATTGATACCTGAAATTATTGGTAGACTTCCGGCTTTAACCTATCTGAAGCCTCTGGATAAAAAGACTTTACGATCTATTTTGACAAAACCAAAAAATGCTATTATCAAACAATATACAAGATTGTTTGAAATGGATGGAATTGATTTTACAATTGATGAAAAGGCTTTGGATTTTATTGTAGATAAGGCAATCGAATACAAATTAGGCGCTCGTGGATTAAGATCTCTTTGTGAAGAAATATTGACAGATGCGATGTTTGAAATGCCAAGTGGTGAAGATAAAAAATTACGGGTGACAAAGAAATATGCTGAAGATAAACTGACAAAATCTACTATTAAAAAGTTGAAAGCAGTATCTTAGAGAATAATGGTTAGATTATTAAAATAAGAAAAGCACCTCTGCAAAGAGGTGCTTTTTTCTTATTAACTCAAAACTAATCATTATGAAAACAAAATTTTAGGGGAATCTTGTTTCTGAAATGATATTTGCAAATGCTGTGCCAATATTTTATTGTAATTGTTAGAGTTTTGTTAAAAAATCAATTGAAATGTAAATTTCTTGTTTTAGTCAATCATTGGTATCTAATTTTTTATTTTTACGGCCTTTATATGTAGATTTGTATTTAAACTTTTCAATTTGATATCAAGAGACACCATCGATAAAGTATTTGAAACTGCCCGGGTAGAGGAGGTGATAGGTGATTTTGTAAATCTAAAAAAAGCGGGTGCTAACTTTAAGGGGTTGAGTCCCTTTACCGATGAAAAAACACCTTCCTTTATGGTTTCACCGGTTAAACAGATCTGGAAAGATTTTAGTACAGGCAAAGGAGGTAATGCCATTACTTTTTTGATGGAGCATGAGCATTATTCATACCCCGAAGCAATTCGATACCTTGCCAGAAAATACAATATTGAAATAGAAGAAACGCAGCAAACCGACGAGCAAAAACAGGTGGCAGATGAAAGAGAAAGTATGTATCTGGTTTCTGAATTCGCAAAAGAGCACTTTCATAAAAATCTGTTTCATTCCGAAAAGGGAAAAGCAATAGGGCTGACCTATTTTAAAGCAAGAGGATTTACAGATGAAATTATTCAGAAATTTGCATTAGGTTATGCACTTGATGAATGGTCTGCTTTTACAGATGCAGCTATTGAAAAAAAATACGATCTGGAGTTTTTAGATAAAACCGGACTTACGATTGTAAAAAGAAATACAGAAACTGGTATTGTTGAAAGAAAATTTGACCGGTTTAAAGGTAGGGTGATTTTTCCTATTCAAAGTATGAGTGGTCGAATTCTTGGATTTGGTGGAAGGACTTTATTAACGGATAAGAAAGTTGCAAAATATGTAAATTCTCCTGAAAGTATTATTTACCATAAAAGCAAGGTTTTGTATGGAATTTTTCAGGCAAAACAAAGTATTGCCAAGATGAATAATTGCTATTTGGTGGAGGGTTATACCGATGTGATCTCAATGGTTCAGACTGGTATTGAGAATGTTGTAGCTTCTTCCGGAACAGCTTTAACACCAGATCAGATAAGATTGATCAACAGATTAACTCCAAATATTACGGTCCTTTTTGATGGTGATGCTGCAGGGATCAGAGCTTCTATTCGAGGAATTGACCTTATTTTAGAACAAGGAATGAATGTAAAAGTTATTACTTTTCCTGATGGTGAAGATCCGGATAGTTTTGCCAGAAATAAAACCAAAGAAGAATTAAAAGAATATTTAGAAGAAAATGCAAAAGATTTTATTCAATTCAAAGCTTCCCTTTTACTGGAAGATGCAAAGAATGACCCAATAAAGAAAGCTGAATTGATAAGAGATATTGTTGCCAGTATTTCAAAAATCCCTAATAATATCCAAAAGGAGATCTATATTCAGGAATGTGCCAGTATCATGGGTATTTCAGAAAATGTTTTATTCAATGAACTTTCTCAAAATATTAAAAGAGAGCAGAGGGGAGCATCTAAAAAGCCTATCTTAAAAACCCCTTTTACAGGAGTAAAAAAAGAAACTAAAAAGGCGGAGGCAGTAAATAGATTGGAGGTGCTGGAATCAGCATTGATCTGGGTATTGTTATTGTATGGGAATAATGAAGTTGATTTTGTAGATTATGTTTCAGAAATTGACGACAAAGGTAAAAAAATCATAAAGAAAGAAGAATATATAAATGTCGTTTCAAATGAAGTATATGTTAATCTTCAGGAAGATGAAATAGAATTTACAAACCCTGTTTTTTTAAAAATATACTATGAAATTATTCAACAACTAAATCAAGGTCAGGTAATTGATATTGATTCGTTAATAAACAATGAGGATATTGAAATAGCATCAAAAGTTACCAGTATTTTGATGGATGAAGAAAAGCATGTATTAAGTGATTGGGAACGACATGATATCATACCTAAAAAGAAGGTGAGAGGTTTACCAAAATTTGTTCCTGATGTTATATATAACTTCCGGGGACTTCTTGTTGAAGAGAAGATTAACACCTTAAAAGAGTTGACGAAAACAACTGCTAATACACTTAAAGATAGTCAGGAAATATTAGTAATGGTTAATGATTACTCAGAGCTGAGGATATTATTATCAGAGAAATTAAATAGAGTAGTGTAAAGGCTTTATTTTTTTAAGTTTTCAGAAATTTCACAAACCGGTATAGGAATCATTTTATGTAAATTGGCTCTGTGAAGTTTTGAATAAATGGCAAAAACCTCTAATTCTCTGTCTTCAAACTCTGATGCGTTTTTTCCAGCATCATATTGTGCCATTGCCCATTCCAGTTCATCATAACTTGCCCCCAATTGGTCTTCATCTGTACGTGAGTCGCCAAATAATCCATCAGTAGGTTGGGCTTTTTGAATACTGTCAGAAACATTTAAATGTTTTGCAAGTTGATAAACTTCCGATTTAAGTAAATCGGCAATCGGACTAATATCAACGCCACCATCTCCGTATTTGGTATAAAAACCAACGCCAAAATCCTCCACTTTATTCCCGGTTCCAGCAACCAGTAAACCATGAATTCCGGCAAAATAATACAGGGTTGTCATTCTGATTCTTGCTCTTGTATTTGCCAGTGAAAGGTT
>JAOZTG010000064.1:0-4691 GCA_029939235.1 Flavobacteriaceae bacterium | reverse complement strand
GCTACAATGTGATTTGTTACCTTTTCTGTGTTCATTGTTGAAAGTTTTATTAGTTTTGCGCAACAAAAATAATTAATTAAATGAGAAACTTTGTTATATTTCTTTTTTTGGTGAGTTTTATAAGTTGTTCAAAAAAAGAAAACACAAAAATTGATATTTCAGATATTCAGGTAGAAACTGTTGTCAAAAGGTTTGATCAGGAATTCTATACTACTCTACCTGAAAAACTAGCTGATCTCAAAGCTGACTTTCCTTATTTATTTCCAAAATCAAATCCGGATAGTGTTTGGGTAAGTAAAATGCAAAATAAAGATGAATTGGAATTATTTGCTGAGACAGAGAAGGTTTATAAAGATTTCACGAAAGAAACCAGGCAATTAACAGAGTTGTTTAAGCATATTAAATATTATTTCCCAAAATTTAAAGAACCAAAAGTAATCACTTTGCTGACGAATGTAGATTATAATAACAAAGTGGTTCTGGCAGATAGTTTATTGTTCATTTCACTGGATGTGTTTTTAGGAAAGGAAAATAGAACATATCAGGATTTTCCTGATTATATCAAACAAAATTATACTAAAGAACATTTAATTGTTGCAGTGGCTGAGCAGTTTGTAGATCAGATCGTTCCTTCGGTAAATGATAAGAGTTTTATATCAACAATGATACAGGAGGGTAAAAAACTTACTTTGCTACAAGCTTTTTTACCGGATGTTGAAGCGAAAGAGATTATTGGGTATACCTCTGATCAGTATGATTGGGCAGTAAATAATGAAGCAGAAATCTGGAAATATTTCATTCAAAAAGAGTATCTGTATAGTACAGATGTACAATTGTCTAAAAGATTTATTGAGGATGCTCCTTTTTCAAAATTCTTTTTAGAGGTTGATAAAGATTCACCTGGAAGGATAGGGACTTGGTTTGGATGGAGAATTGTAGATTCTTATCTGAATCATAATGATGTTAATATGCAGGAAACCATGTTGAAAGATAATGAGGAAGTATTTAAAAACTCAAGGTATAAACCTAGAAAGAAATAAACATAATTAATCAATAAGTAAAAAAAGGAGATGGCAGTTAAAAACAGATCAGAAATAAATATAAAAGTAGGCCTGGATGAAAACAAAGTACCTGAAGAAATAATTTGGTCGGCAGATGATGGCGATATAGAGAATATGGAAGCAAAAGCTGCATTTTTATCTTTATGGGATAGTAGCACAAAGGATACTTATAAAATACACCTTTGGACAAAAGAAATGCCTGTCAATGAAATGAAGCAGTTCTATCATCAAATGTTTTTATCGATGGCTGAATCTTTTCATACGGCAACCGGTGACGATAAAATGACTGCGACAATGAAAGATTTTATTGACTATTATGCCGAAAAAATGGGTATTAAATAAAATTTAACATTATGCTAACATAGAAATTTTAGTTTGGCATGAGATTTGCAAATAATTCAATTGAAACAAAATATCCCAAAATTTTGTTTTCATAATGATTAGTTTTGAGTTAATAAGATAAAGCACTTCAGAGATGAGGTGCTTTTTTTTACGAATTTATTTTACTTTGAGAAATGTAAAATCTGGCTTAAAACATTTTGATAATCGTCATTGTTATTTACAAAATCTAATTCAGTAACATCAATAATTAAAGTATTTAAGTGCTCTTTTGTTTTGATAAAGTTCACATATCCTTTATGTATATTGTCTAAATAATCTGGTTGGATATTTTTTTCGTATTCTCTCCCTCTCTTTTTTATATTTTGAATTAGCCTTTCAGTGCCTTGGTACAAATAAACGTAAACATCTGGTTTTGAGATTTCTTTGTACATAATATCAAACATTTTTCTGTACAAATTATACTCCTCCTTTGGGAGTGTAATTTGCGCAAAAATGAGTGATTTAAATATAAAATAATCAGAAACAATAAAGCTTTTAAATAGATCAAACTGAGCAAGATCATCCGTAAGTTGATGATATCTGTCTGCTAAAAAACTCATTTCCAATGGAAAAGCATAACGATCTTTATCTTTATAAAATTTTGGTAAGAATGGATTATCGGCAAAACGCTCTAAGACCAACTTTGCATTGAAGTCATCACCAATTTTATTTGCCAGAGAAGTTTTTCCCGAACCTATATTACCTTCAATAGCAATGTAATTGTATTTTTCAAATAGTGATAAGGGTTTGTTTATTTTTTGATCAACTTTTATAATTTCACTATTGTCATCACAATTTTGCAAACAGATCAAAATAGTTTTTTTTGCAATAGGATGAATCACATTTGGGGCGATCTCTGCAAGTGGAACCAAAACGAATTTACGCTCCAGCATTCTTGGGTGGGGTACTTTTAGATCGTCATAAAAAAATATATCATTGTCAATAAGTAAAATGTCAATATCTATGGTTCTATTGTGGTAACTTGAAGTGTTCAACCGCTCTCTTCCTAAAGATGTTTCTATTTGGAGAGTACTTTTAATCAAATTTTCAGGAGTTAAATTTGTGGATACTTCCATGCAAATATTAAAAAAATCATCTCCTTTAAAACCCCATGATTTGGTTTTATAAATAGAAGAAACCTTGGTTACACGACCAATTCTTTCACTGATTTGAAAAACAGCATCTTGCAGGTTTTTTTGTCTGTTACCCTGATTACTTCCCAGTGATAAATATGTAGTTCTAACTATTTTCATCTTTAAGTTACAAAGAAAATAAAACAATAGGATAAAAGATTATATTTGCCTTTTATTTTTCAACAATTGTAACAATAAGCCTATTTAAACGACTTATTTTAAAATTTATAGAATGACATTTTTAAGAGAATTATTAGCAGTAATAGTAGGGGTTTTTGTTTCAGTTTTTATCATGTTTATGGTGTTAATTGCGATTGGAACTGCATTAGGTTCATCTTTTTCTGATGATGAACAAATTAAAGTTAAAGCCAATTCTGTTTTGGTATTGAAATTAGAAGATGTAATAAAGGATTATGCTCCAAAAAGCAGTGATCCATTTGATCAGATATTTGGTTTTGGTGAAGATAAAATGGGTTTAAATGATATGATCAATGCAATTGAAAATGCAAAATATGACGATAATATTTTGGGAATTAGTATTGAAACGATGCAGGTGCAAGCTGGTATTGCCCAAACTCAGGCCTTACGTGATAAACTATTTGAATTTAAAGAATCGGGTAAATTTGTTACCGCTTTTGCAGATGTTTACGATCAAAAAAATTATTACTTAAGTTCGGTTGCCGATTCTATTTATGTTAATCCGGTTGGAGGAATTGACTTTAAAGGATTGTCAAGTGAAATCCTTTACTTTAAAGATTTTCAGGATAAATATGGTATTAAACTGGAGGTAATTCGTCACGGAAAATATAAAAGCGCTGTAGAGCCATTTTTGGCAAATGAAATGAGTGATTCCAACAGGGAACAAACCCAGTCTTTTTTATCTTCTATTTGGTCTGTATTGGTTAAGGATATCGGTGAAAGCCGAAACAAAACTAACCAGGAGATCAATCATATTGCCGATGAATTACTAGCAAGAAATCCAAAGTTGGCGATTGAAAATAATATGATTACCAATGAATTATATAAAGATCAATATAAAGAGATTCTTGGCAAGCTCGCTAGTTTAGAAAATAGTAAGGATTTAAATGCGATAAGTTTAAGTGATTATATCAGCTCAGGTAAGTGGAGATTAAAATCTACATCAAAAAATCGTATTGCTGTGATCTATGCCCAAGGGGAAATTAAATATGGTAAAGGTGATGAAAAGTATATCGGGCAAGAATTAATTATCAAGGCTTTGAGAAAAGCAAGAAAAGCCAGTAATGTGAAAGCTATTGTTTTGCGTGTAAATTCACCTGGAGGAAGTGCTTTGGCATCTGATATTATTTGGAGGGAATTAGAACTAACCAAAGCGGAGAAACCATTAGTGGTTTCTATGGGGAACTTAGCAGCTTCCGGCGGGTATTATATCTCTTGTAATGCGAACAAAATTGTTGCTGAGCCAACTACAATTACCGGAAGCATTGGTGTGTTTGGTGCTGTTCCAAATGCCAGTGAACTGGCGGGTAGAATAGGAATAAATGCTGAGCAAATTGGTACAAATAAGCAGTCCGTTGGGTATAGTATTTTTGAACCGATTACCGATAGTTTTTATAATGTAACCAAAGAAGGTGTTGAACAGGTATATACTACTTTTGTTGGTAAAGTTGCAGCCGGCAGGAATATGAGCTTTGCACAGGTAGACAGTATTGCACAAGGTAGAGTGTGGACAGGTAAGGAAGCAGTGAAAAATGGATTGGTGGATGAGCTAGGAAGTCTGGATGATGCAATAGCAATTGCTGCTAAACTTGCTGAAGTTGATGATTATAGAGTAAGAAATTACCCCGATTATAAAAAAGATATCAAAGATATGTTTAAAGGACCTTTTGCTTCCGTTAAAGAATCTGTTCTAAAAGAGGAAATAGGGGCAGAGAATTATGGGATATACAAAAAATTAAAGCAAATATCTGAAATAAAAGGGGTACAAACCCGAGTACCTTTTTTAATGGAGATAAAATAATTTTAACAAAACGCTAACGATTCTATTCTTGTTTTGGCAAGGGATTTGCGTAATTGATTAGTAGAAACAGAATACCCCAAAATTTTGTTTTCATTATGATTAATTTTGAGTTAGTAA
>JAOZTG010000214.1 GCA_029939235.1 Flavobacteriaceae bacterium | reverse complement strand
CTGCTTTTGGGCATTTCTTTAAAAAAAGTACCAATAAGAGTTTTACTCAGTTTGTCGTTGATTTAAGACTTGGGTATGCTTCTAAACTTTTGATAAATTCCAATTATTCCATAAGTGAAATTGCTTATAAATCCGGTTTCAATAATATTGCTAATTTTAATAGATTGTTTAAAAAAAATAAAGCTTTTACACCTAAACAATACAGGCAAAATTTAATGCAGTCAAACAACTTTAATTGGGAAAAACAACTTACACCCAATCAATTTATTCCTTCAATAAATCTAACAGAAAAAGAAATTAATATTAATTAAAGCAATTATTATAAACATAAAATTTTTATTAATGAAAAATACATTAATTTTCATAACAATACTATTATTTTTTTCTTGTAGAGAAAAACCAAACTTAACAAAAGCTACCGACAAAATAATTGAAACAAAATCTCATCTAAGTCCAGATGAACGCTTTGGAACATTGTTTAAGGACGTACAATTAGCTGCTGTTTTTCCAGATTCAAAAACCTTTGTAGATTGTACACCAAAATTCAGTACAGACGAAATTTTAGAAAAATATCAAGTCCAAAAAGGAGTCTCAAATTTTGATTTAAAAAGTTTTGTGCTAGAAAATTTTGAACTTCCCAAACAATTTAGTTCTAATTTTAAAAGTGATAACACTCGTAGTCCTAAAGAACATATTACTTCGTTATGGCCAATTCTCACACGTCAAGCAGATAGTATAACTGTTGGCAGTTTGTTACCACTACCAAAACCATATATTGTTCCTGGAGGTAGATTTGGAGAAATATATTATTGGGATAGTTACTTTACCATTTTAGGATTACAAGCTGATCAAAAATATGAAATGATTGAAAACATGGCAGACAACTTCGCTCACCTCATTAATACTGTTGGTCATATCCCCAATGGTAATCGCACCTACTATTTAAGTCGTTCACAGCCTCCATTTTTCTCTTTGATTGTTGATGTAGTTAGTGAAATTAAAGGAGAAAACACGTTGAAAAAATATTTACCAGCTCTGGAAAAAGAATATGCCTTTTGGATGGATGGCAACGATAATTTAACTGTAGAAAATACTAGCTATCGACGTGTTGTACTACTGCAAGATGGTTCTATACTCAATAGATATTGGGATGATAAACCAACACCAAGACCAGAATCTTATAAAGAAGATGTGGCTATTTCTAAAGAAAGTAATCGACCAGCAAAAAATGTTTATAGAGATATTAAAGCCGGTGCAGAATCTGGCTGGGATTTTAGTAGTCGTTGGTTTGCGGATGGAAAGACACTATCCACTATTCATACTACCGAAATTATTCCTGTTGATCTTAATAGTTTATTGTATCATCTAGAAAAAATGTTAGAGAAATCTTATAATTCCATTGGTGAATATGAAAAAGCAAAAAAATATAAGCAAAAAGCTAAGTTAAGAGCTGATGCTATACAAATTTATTGTTGGAAAGAAGAGAAAGGCTTTTATTTTGATTATGATTTTGTTAAAAAAGAGCAGACTTCTATTTATTCTTTGGCAGGAATAGCACCTTTATTTTTTGAAATTTCTACACCAAAAATTGCAAAAACTGTAGCCAAAAAAATTAAATCAGATTTTTTAAAAGCTGGAGGTTTAACTACCACACTTAGTAATACCAACGAACAATGGGATGCTCCAAATGGTTGGGCACCCTTACAATGGATGGCTATTAAGGGACTTCGAAATTACCAACAAACCCAATTGGCCGATGAAATTAAAAAACGTTGGGTTACACTCAATACCAAAGTTTATAATAATACAGGAAAGATGGTTGAAAAATACAACGTTTATGATCTTAGTCTTAAAGCTGGAGGAGGAGAATATCCCGTGCAGGATGGTTTTGGGTGGACAAATGGAGTTTTATTAAAATTATTAAGTGAAAAATAAAATACAAATATGAAAAATATAGCAATTATAATTCTAACCATATTATCTCTAACAGCCATTGCACAAAATGATGGCTGGAATATTTCAACAACAAACACTAAAAATTATACAGGTATTGTTGTAGCCAATGGTCGAATAGGTGTTTTACCATCAGAAAACCCTTTTGAAGTAGAACATATAATTTTAAATAATGTATATGACAAAGTAGATTCTTTAGGAGTTAGCAAAATTTTACTTGGAATGAATTTTGGAAATCTTGAAATAGAAATTGATGGAGAAAAAATATCAGCAACTAACATTAGCGATTGGAAACAAACCTTAAACATGAAAGAAGCAGGGTTTTCAACTTCATTCAAATTTAAGAATAAAGTCTTAATCACCTACACATTATACGCTCTCCGCAATGTGCCTTATGCTGGTTATATGGATGTAAGTATAAAAGCAAAAGAAAAAATTAAAGTAAAAGTGACTGGTAAAATTGAAACTCCAGCAGAATATCTAAACCCGATGAGTTCTTTTAGAATTTTAAAAGATATCGAAACAACAATGCCTATTCTTCAAACTGTTGCTAAAAGTAGGTTAGGCAGACACACTGTTGGTACATCTGCTACTTTTATTTGGCATGACATTAATTCTGGAAAAGAAAATCAACGCCCAAAATTGACTCATAATAAAATTTCCGAATATGACAATAGGGTGTCTTTTGAAAAGGAAATAAAAAAAGGTACTTCTCTAGAATTTGCATGGACAGCAGCAGAGTGCTCTACACAAGATTTTTCTGATCCTCAAACGGAATCAGAACGATTTGTGATCTTCAATTTATTAACTCCAAAAGAAGATTTATTAAACCAACATAAAGCGCTTTGGAAAACACTTTGGGAAGGAGACATCATTATTGAAGGCGATTTGCAATCACAACAAGATGTGCGTTTAGGGCTTTACCATTTATATTCCTTTGCAAGAGGAGATTCAGATTTAAGTATTTCGCCAATGGGCTTATCTTCTCAAGGCTATAACGGTCATATTTTTTGGGATACAGAATTATGGATGTTTCCTCCGTTATTGGTTTTAAATCAAGATATTGCCAAATCTCTGGTAAATTATAGATCTGACAGATTGGATGCTGCAAAACGGAAAGCAATTAATTTTGGATATAAAGGTGCTATGTTCCCATGGGAAAGTGATGATACTGGAGAAGAAGCAACACCAGCTTGGGCATTGACAGGTACATTTGAACATCATATTACTTCAGATGTGGCTATCGCTTTTTGGAATTATTATCGAGTTACTAAAGATAAACAATGGTTAAGTGAAAAAGGCTATCCAATGTTAAAAGAAATAGCTGATTATTGGGTAAGTCGATCTACCAAAAATAATGATGGTAGTTATTCAATTAAAAATGTAGTAGGTGCTAATGAGTTTGCACAAAATATTGATGATAATGCGTTTACAAATGGTTCAGCTATTGCCGCATTACAATTTGCTATTTTGGCGGCAAAAGAATTAAATATTGAGCCTAAAACAGACTGGAATACGGTTGCGAAGAAAATCAAAATCCATAAATTCCCTGATGGTACAACAATGGAACATAGCAAATATGATGGAGAAATTATAAAACAAGCAGATGTAAACCTTTTATCATATCCTCTAAATATTATAAAAGGAGAGGAGTTGCTTAAAGATTTAAAATATTATGAAGCAAAACTTGCTGCTGAAGGTCCTGCTATGGGAAAATCTGTTTTTGCAGTAATTCATGCACGTCTTGGTGATGCAGAAAATGCTTTTCGTTTATTTAAAGGTAGTTATGAGGCAAATAAACGACCCCCTTTTGGAGCACTTTCAGAAGCTGCAACAAGTAATAATCCGTATTTTGTTACTGGGGCTGGTGGTATGATTCAAATTGTGTTATTTGGTTTTGGGGGCTTGCATTTTACAGAAGATGGCATTATTCAAAAGAATCCAATTCTTCCAAAACAATGGAAATCATTAAAAATTACAGGTGTAGGGAAAGAGAAAAAAACCTATGAAGTAAAAAGTGAATAAAACAGGAAAAAGAACTTTCTTTAAAAAATATCTAACTTTAATAAACCGTCGTTATTTCATAAAATTTTATAAATCATCTTTTGTATTGCTATGCTAATTCACATTTTTAATTAAGTGATTTTTTTATCTGCTTTCAATATAAAACCTTGATTATGAAGATTTTCAATTTTAATGGATGGGTCATTTTTTAGATATTTTCTCAAACGAGATATAAAAACATTTAAACTTTTTTTACTGAAAAAATCATTCTTGGCCCAGATACTATTTAATATTTCTTTATGCGAACATAATTCATTCTGTTTTGACACCAAGAGATGTAATAATTTATTCTCACGAAATGTTAATTGGGTAACTTCTCCTTTATAAATCAACTGTAAATTATCTTTGTTAAAGGTATAATCTCCCAAAGCATATTCTCGCTTTTCAATGTTAGAGGATGTACTTTTAACAGATAATGTGTTTAACAAAGTGTTTAATCTTACTACCAACTCTTCTTCATCAATTGGTTTTTTTAGATAATCAACTGCTCCTAAAGAAAATCCTTTTAAAACATCAATTTTCATTGAACGTGCAGTTAAAAATATAAAAGGTGTTTCGTCATGCTGCTGTTTGATTCTTTTTGCTAAGGTAAAACCATCCATTTCAGGCATCATCACATCTAAGATTATCAAGTCGAAATAATCATGTTGCAAAGTATCTAAAGCTGTTTTACCATTTTTCTTCCAAACAATATCAAAATCTTTCATTTTAAGATATTCCGTAAG
>JAOZTG010000213.1:3128-4754 GCA_029939235.1 Flavobacteriaceae bacterium | reverse complement strand
AAAATTATTATTAGTCTGGGTTTGACTAATATTCACAAAGGATATTAGTCAAACCCAGATTTTTTTTAAACAAAGACTTATGAAAAAAATTATATTTTCTATTATTACACTCATTAGTTTTTCCATTTTCGGACAGAACAATACTTACTGGCAGCAACATGTTGATTATACCATGGATATTGATATGAATGTGGAAAACTATCAATTCGATGGAAATCAAAAATTGGTTTACACCAATAACTCTCCTGATGAACTAGATGTTGTTTTTTATCACCTGCAATTCAACGCATTTCAACCTGGTAGCCAAATGGATATGCGATTACAAAATATTGTGGATCCTGACGGTAGAATGGTAAACAATTTAGGCACAAAAGAAAAGCCTGTTTACGAAAGCAGGATCTCTAAATTGAAACCCAATGAAATTGGTTATCAAAAAATTATTTCATTAAAACAAAATGGGAAACCTGTTAAATATGAAGTAATAGGAACTATTTTAAAAGTGAATTTAAACACCCCTATCAAAGCAGGTAAAAAATCTACTTTTGATATGATTTTCAAAGGACAGGTGCCTGTGCAGATTCGTAGATCAGGCAGGAATAATGCAGAAGGAGTAGCTTTATCCATGGCACAATGGTATCCAAAACTTGCGGAATATGATGTAGAAGGATGGCATGCTAACCAGTATATTGCACGTGAATTCCATGGTGTTTGGGGTGATTTTGATGTTACCATTCATATTGACAAGAATTATACTGTAGGTGGTACCGGATATTTACAAAATCCACAACAGGTTGGTCATGGTTATGAATATAGATCCAAAAAATTAAATTTACCTAAAGGAGATAAATTAACTTGGCATTTTAAAGCTCCCAACGTGCATGATTTTACCTGGGCTGCCGACAAGGATTATTTACATGATATTGTTCAGGTACCTAACGGACCTACCCTTCATTTTTTATATAAAAATAGATCTAAAACCATAGAAAACTGGAAAAAAATGCAGGATGCTGCTGTAAAAACAATGCAGTTTTATAGCCAAAAGGTAGGTAAATATCCTTACGAACAATACTCTATTATTCAGGGCGGTGATGGCGGTATGGAATATGGTATGTGTACTTTGGTAAATGGTGATATTTCCTATAAATCATTAGTTGGAACAATGAAACATGAAATGGCACATTCATGGTTTCAGTTTGTTTTGGCAACTAATGAAATAAAGCATTCATGGATGGATGAAGGTTTTACCTCTTATGTTCAATCACTTGCAAGTCATGAATTTAGTGATAAGAAAAATGAAAAGGTAAATTTTGAAAGAACTTATATGACCTATAACTATATAGTAAAATCAGGAAAAGATGAACCTTTAACTACGCAGGCAGATCGTTTTCATACCAATATGGCATTTAGCATTGGAAGCTATGTAAAAGGGCAGATCTTTTTATCTCAGCTTGGTTATATCATTGGAGAAAATAATCTGGATAAAACACTTAAAAAGTATTTCGAAGATTTTAAATTCAAACATCCTACACCAAACGATTTCAAAAGAATAGCCGAAAAAGTTTCCGGAATTCAACTGGACTGGTATTTAAACGAATGGATAGAAACTACGCACACGATTGATTATAG
>JAOZTG010000213.1:0-3028 GCA_029939235.1 Flavobacteriaceae bacterium | reverse complement strand
ACTTCCTGGAATGCTTCAATAACATCATTCACCATAATGTCATTATAGTTTTTCACTTGCATACCACAATCATAACCTTTTGAAACCTCTTTTACATCATCCTTAAATCGTTTAAGTGATGAGAGTACACCAGTAAATATCACAACATTATCTCTTAACAATCTGATTTTTGAGTTTCTAAATATCTTACCGTCAAGAACCATACAACCTGCAATAGTTCCAACTTTTGATATTTTATAGGTTTCTCTAATTTCAGCTGTGCCCGTAATTTCTTCTACAATATCTGGTGAAAGCATGCCTTCCATTGCGTCTTTCACATCATCAATTACCTTATAAATAATAGAGTAGTTACGAATATCTATTTCTTCCTTCTCTGCGATCTGACGAGCACTTCCTGTTGGTCGAACATTAAATCCGATAATAATTGCTTCAGAAGCGGAAGCCAATAACACATCCGACTCTGTAATAGCCCCAACACCTTTATGAATAATATTAACCTGAATCTCTTCTGTAGATAATTTCTGTAAAGAATCTGTCAATGCTTCAACAGATCCATCCACATCACCTTTAAGAATTATATTCAATTCTTTAAATCCACCCAAAGCAATACGTCTTCCAATTTCATCCAAGGTAATATGACGTTGTGTACGAACCGATTGCTCACGACTCAATTGAGATCGTTTTGCAGCAATTTGTTTTGCTTCACGTTCATCAGAGTAAACCTTAAACTTATCTCCTGCCTGTGGTGCTCCATCCAAACCAAGAACTGAAACAGGTGTTGATGGTCCGGCCTCTTTAATATCATTACCTCTTTCATCATGAAGTGCCTTTACTTTCCCTGAGTGTTTTCCTGCAAGTACAAAATCACCAACTCTTAAAGTTCCAGAGTCAACAAGAATAGTAGAAACATATCCTTTCCCTTTATCTAAAAACGCTTCCACAACCGATCCGTTCGCAGATCTGTTTGGATTTGCTTTTAGCTCTAACAATTCTGCTTCGAGCAATATTTTTTCTAACAGATCACTTACCCCTGTTCCTTTCAATGCAGAAACATCATGTGATTGGATCTTACCACCCCAGTCTTCTACCAGCAAATTCATCTGAGCAAGTTCTTCTTTTACTTTATCAGGATTTGCATCCGGTTTATCAATTTTATTGATGGCAAAAACAATTGGTACTCCTGCTGCCTGCGCATGGCTAATTGCTTCTTTCGTTTGTGGCATAATGGAATCATCTGCAGAAATAACAATTACTGCAATATCAGTTACCTGAGTACCACGAGCACGCATTGCTGTAAACGCTTCGTGACCCGGTGTATCTAAAAATGTAATTTTTTGTCCATCTTCCAATTCAACTGCATAGGCACCAATGTGCTGCGTAATACCACCGGATTCACCGGCAATAACATTTTCTTTACGGATATAATCCAATAAGGATGTTTTACCATGATCCACATGCCCCATTACGGTAACAATTGGTGATCTCGGTTCAAGATCCTCTGGTTTATCAACAACCTCTTCTTCCGTTTCTTCAGCCTCAGCACCAACAAATTCAACTTCATAACCAAATTCTTCAGCAACAATAGTAAGTGTTTCTGCATCTAGTCTTTGATTCATTGAGATCATCAAACCTAATGACATACAAGCTGAGATCACCTGTGTCACAGAAATGTTCATCATAGTAGCCACTTCATTTGCTGTAACAAATTCCGTTACCTTAATAACTTTACTTTCAGCTTCCTGTTGTTCAAGTTCTTTCTCAGATTGCTGACGGTGTAAATCTCTTTTCTCTCTACGATACTTGGCACCTTTTCCTTTTTTAGATTTCCCCTGTAATTTTTCAAGGGTTTCTCTTACTTGTTTTTGAACTTCTTCAGGCGAAGGCTCTTCTTTAACAACTGGTCTTCTTTTTCCTGCTCCTCCTTTGGCAAACCTGCCTCTTCCAGCAGTTTGACTTTGATTTTGTTTATAATCTACCCGAGGTTTATGAATTCTTTTTCTTTTTTTCTTTGCTGCATCTCCGCCAGTAGTAGTCCCCTTGGCTTTTTTATCTCCAGGTTTTTTATCTACGGGTTTTTTCTTAGGTCTGTTAAACTGAGACAGATCAATAGTTTGACCCGTCTTTTTAGGCCCACTTAATTTTTCATATTTTGTCTCGATCTTTTCAGCCTCTTCTGGTAGTTTTTCTTCAGTAACCTCTTTAACTTCAGGTTTTACAGGTTCTTCTTTTTTTACTTCAACCGGTTCAACAACTTTTTCAACAGGTTTTTGTTTCTCTTTCTTTTTAGGTTCGATATCTATCTTCCCAACTTTTTTCAGTCCCTGTAATTTTTTCTCACCTTTTATTACTTCAACCTTTTCCTCTTTAACCTTTTCTTTTACTTCTTCTTTTATTTTTTCGGCAGGAGCAATTTCTTCTTTTGTCTCTACCGTTTTCGTCTTAGGTTCAATATCTATCTTACCAACTGTTTTTAGACCGGAAATTCTTTCAGAATCAGTTTTAAAGATCTCATTTCTTTTCGCCTCTTCTCTTAATCTTTTTTCTTCGGCTTCTTTTTCCTGCGCTAAACGAATTTCTTCCTTCTCTTTACGTTTTTCCTCACCAATTTCTTTAGACGCAACTTTTTTACTTTTATCGGTTTGAAACTCATTCGAAAGAATAGTATAAACTTCCAGAGAGACTTTTGTAGTAGGACGAGCATCAATATCCACTCCCTTGCTGGCTAGAAACTCCACAGCCCTATCCAGAGAAATATTTAATTCTCTTAAAACTTTATTAAATCGTTGTGGTTTATAATCGGTCATAAAATTATTTAATGTGAAACCTCTAATTAATTGCTTATTCTAAATTACTTATGATTCAAATTCTTCTCGTAAAATTCTCTGAACTTCCATAATTGTTTCCTCTTCAAGATCAGTTCTTTTAGTTAACTCAAAAAGATCCAGATCTAAAACACTTTTTGCTGTATCCAAACCAATATTTTTGAATTCATTGATTACCCATTCTTCAATTTCATCAGAGAATTCGG
>JAOZTG010000063.1 GCA_029939235.1 Flavobacteriaceae bacterium | reverse complement strand
TGCATGCTTTTGTTGTAGTAAAAGACAAACTCAACAATAAAAATAAGATAAATTTAAATTTTTTCATATTCTAATAATTCTTTTTGATTGTGTTTTAGAATAATGTGGTCTTTGTGCAACTTTGTAAATCCTAAGTGGTACTTTGTGTAATAGTCCTCGGTCTATTCAGACTGTTATTACGCAAGGTACACAGAGAAAATATAGAAGTTTCGCAAAGGTAATTTTGATTATTGTTAGTAATCAATGTAAAATTACTAATTCTGTACTATTCTATATCAAAATCTTTTTTTTCAATGTTTTAACATGGTTTTTTCAATAACTTCTTTTTCTATACCCGGACCTTCTATCTGTAAATTTAAGTTTGGATTACCTCTCCAGATTTTATAATTTACAACAATAGGATGCAAACCTTTTTTCAATCCCAGAACAACCTTTTTTTCAGAACTGTTTTCATTGGTCAATATCTTTTTATCATGTAAATACAAATAAGATTCTCCACCAGATTGGTTAAAAATCGTATACAATCCATCTTCCTTGATATTGAGATAACCTTTAAAGTGAACCGCAAATTTGCCTTTATCTTCAATGGATTCTAAATCAATTTGGTTAACGATCTTTTTATTATCAGGTTTAAACGAATTAAAATCAGGCATGTCTCTAAATTTTACTTTGTAGAAATTTCTTTCTATACCTGGTTCAACTTCTGCAGAAACACTTTCTATCAATTCAGGAATGATTAGTTCTGCACTTGTCTCTTTGCTGGTAATTTCTTTTCCATTACGTTTCCAGAATGTCTTTGCTCTGATCAGTGTTTTTTTAGAAAAGGTTACAGGTTGATCATATTTAGGAGAATTGATTGTTGGTGTTGATCCATCAGTTGTATAATGGATTTCACCTGTTACACCGGTTCGTTTGATCGTAAAAACCCAGTTTCCTTTTATTAATTGCGGATTTTTTTCAATAACAGGCTCTGGATAGGTTCTTGTAAATTCTTTTGTTCGGCTAAAAGATATTTCCTGTCCATCTTTTTCAACATAAATAGCTGTATTTAATTCAGTATTGTCCGAAATAATTATTGGAATGGTATACTTTTTTGATTCTTTTGTTGGAATACTTCCATCCAAAGTATAAAAGATGTTTTTATTTTGATCATCCCTAGCCTTGATCTCAATAGATAAGGAATCCATAAACTTATTTTCTTTATAGATCAGCGATAAAGGAGCTCTTGAAACTGGGGCAAATACCATAGAAGTTTCCAGCCAGTTTCCACAACTGCAACCTCCACCGGCTTCAGGTGATAATATCATTCCCTGAGCAGGAATTGTACTGATCCAGCAATCCGGACGTAACCTTTCCCATTTTGAAAATTTGTCGGTATCAAAATTGAATTGTGTAACACTTCCTCCTCGGTAAAAAGTAGATTGTTCTGAAAGGGTATAAGAAGCACAACCATGTCCTGCCTTTGGAATTTCTATTTTTAATTTTTCTCCACTGTTTAATTTGTAAATAGCAGGTTTAATGATCAATTTATTTTTAACAATTGCAGGTCTTGATAAATGTCCGCCATGGTTGTCAGAAAACCAGGATTGTTCTTTTTCCCAAACCAGATCACCATTTTCTGCATTATAATTATAGATATAATAGTTACCTTTAAACGAAGAGACAATTACATTATAATCTTTACTCGCTGCCATAAAATAAGTTGTAATTCCGGGTTTAGTATCCAGTTTTTTCTCCCAGTTGACCTTACCGGTATTGACATTTAAAGAAACCATGTACATTTCTTTAAAAATGTCACTTTTTCCCCGTCCTTCTTTGGTTAATTTCATTTTCGGATTGCGTGACTCTACAAAACTGATGTGACCGTTAGAAATAGTGATAGTAGAATTTATGATTGCAGAATTTGATTTTTCATATTTCCAGATATCCTTACCATCTTCCTTTGATTTTGCAAATAATGCAAAGCTCATCACCTTATAAGTTGCAGGACCAGTTTGACCATCGTACCATCCGGCTCCTCCATAGTAATTTTTAAATGCACTGCCTTTTTGAGTGGAAGACCCTATGAATTTATCATCTAAAACCCCAATATACCCCCACTCATTTGGGATGTTATTTTTACTTGGATCTACAGGGAAAATTTCATCAATTTCACCAGTTTCATTATTGATTTTTAATAAATTTTGATTCACAGCTATGTAGAGAAAATCATCATCAGCAGCCCAATTACTGCAGTCATGATGTAAATTCATTCTCACCATTTCCGTAATTTCTTTTGACCAGAAGATCTTACCATTGTAGGTGTCAATTGCCAGAACACGTTCTTTTCCCTGGACAAACATTTTTCCATTTACTGCCAGCGGAGAAGGTTTTCTACCACTTCTGTCGGTTTGAAATCTTGGCCCGGGACGTCCCATCCACTGAATCTCGAAATCTTCTGTAGAGGTAGATCCCCAAAGGCTTTCACCACCAAAAGCACTATTATCTGCTAATCCGTATTGATGTGTCCATTTACCAATATTTTCGATTTTTTTCTTTTTTAGTAAGGTTTTAGAATCGTTATTAATTTGATCTACCTGCCATAAATTTTCAGCTGAGCTCAACCATTTTTTATTATTATCTTTTGTGATCAAAACAGCATACCCTTCAGGTTTAATCAATCGAATTATTTCTTTTGCATTTATTATGGATGGATCATTTACTAAAACAAGTTCAGCAATATCGCTTGTCATCGGTAGAATGGAATAATCAGCCACCTGATATGCTGCAATTTTTCCTCCATAAAAACCTGTTTTTTGCCATTCTTTTCTCAATTGATCTACTTTGGATTCTGACTTTTCAAATAAAAACACTTTCATTTCAGAATTGCTGGCAATATCCAAAGCCAGATCTTTATTCTTTTCTCCTAATACAATACAAATTCCCTTATTGGAAGGATTCAATTTTAAAATTTCTGTAATACCTCTATCAATATTTTTTTTAGACTCCTTTTTTAGGTTTTTAGTTTTTGTATAATTGAACATGTTATCATAATCATAAAATCTAGATTGTTTATCTCCTGAAACGATCTGATATTGATAATTAAAATCCTTTCTAACATTATTGATTACAATTCTATGATCTGTGCTTTCTGATTTTTCACTGATCAATTCTTGTTTAAAATGATCTCCCCAGTTTATACTACACTTTAAAGGTTCTTTAGTAATAAAATGAATTTCAATGGTATTAGGATCTAAAGCATTGATAAAAGGACCAGCATAGAATTCAAAATTTCCTACCACTGTTTTAGGGTCGATGATGTCTTCTTTGGCTATTTCTGCGGACTTATTTTTATTTTTTTCTAATAAAAGATTTTTATCAAACCCATTTCTAAAACAGTAAATGCTTCCTTCTCTGGTAGATGTAAAAAGAGCATTATCAGCAACAATAATGGCATTTACAGTACCTTTTACAGGAACTTCCCAAATAGGAAGACCATTTTTTGTACTTACCGCATAAACCTTATCTGTTCCGCCAACATAAAGAACATCTCCGGCAAGTATGATTCTATGTGCCTGATAATTTCTTCGAAGCCAGATCACTTTTTTTGCATTTCGGTTATATGCAGAAATAGAATTATCGGTAAGAATATAGCTAATACTATCATTGACCACCATCTCTTTACCTCCTTTAAACGACATGAATTGTGCTTTTTTTGAGTCACTGTCAGAGATTTGATTAGGATCTCCAATGATGGTTTCCATAATACTTTTTTCTCTGGAAGTTTGCGGATGTACAATATTTAGTTCGGGTGTAACCAAAACAAAACAACCTCCTGTTCCGGCCAGCTGACCTTTACTAACACCATCACTCTTATTAAAAAACATGGGAGATATTCTGCCTTGTGGTTGAATAATTTTAGTACCGGTGGAAGCCATAGCACCTTCTAAAGTAAGGTTATCATATTTTTTGATATAGGTTCCCCTGATATCCGGTTTACCGGTTTTAATATTTACAGCACAGAAATAAGATTCTTTCCATGGAAGTAAAGAGGCTCCAAAATAAGCAATACCATCTTCAATTAATAGTCCGGTTCGAATTGGCCAGAAAGAAATGAGTGAATTATTGTTTAGTACTTTTTTTGGTTGATCTTCTTTTGGAGTGAATTTCCAAACCAGATCACCATCGGAAGCATCAATGCAATATGCATAACCATCATCCGAACCAAAATATAGTTTTTCTTTATGGTAAACTGGCGCTATTCTAATTGGACCACCTGTTGTATAGATCCATTTTTCTTTTCCTGTTTTAGTATCTAAACAATGAACAGCATCATCAGCAGTAGATCCGTAATAAAGTTTTGTTCCAACAACAATTGGATAAAAAGATAGATCATAATCTCTCATAGAAGGTAAAGGACCACTTTTGGCATAGGTGTCTTCTTTTGCAGGGCCATACCAGGCAGGTGAGGGCATTTGCGAAGCGGTATACTCCCAGTCCTCACCAAAAGTTGAGAGATCTAATTTTACCGGAGAATTTGCACTTCGGAAATTATCCTTTTTAAATTGTGGCCAGTCTTGTGGTGTGCTCTCTTTTTCTTTGCAACTAAAGATGGATAAAGTAAGAACTAAAAACAGTACTATTTTAGTTTTCATATTTTGTTTATTTAACTTTTTTGTAATTTTCCTTTATCTAATTGTATTGTTCTGGTTGCATAGGTGTCTGCCAGATTTCCATGGGTAACCATGACTACTGTGCCACCATTTTTTTGAAATGATCTGAGATAATTCAATACCTCTATCGTATTTTTTTCATCTAAATTTCCAGTTGGTTCATCTGCTAAAATGATTGAAGGTTTTGTTATTAAGGCTCTTGCCAACGCTACCCGTTGCTTTTCTCCTGCACTTAATTGAGAGGGTTTGTGATACAATCGATCAGCAATACCCAATTCATCAGCAATTTTGTAAACATCTTCTTTTTGGATATGGATCTCAGGTAATTGATTGGGTAACATGATGTTTTCGAGCACATTTAAATAGGGTAACAAATGATAGGATTGGAAGACAAAACCAATTTCATTTGCCCGATATTTGGATCGTTCCATTTCCGATAAGGAAAAAAGGTCTTTTTTATTTGCGATTACTTTTCCCGAAGTTGGATTTAACATTCCACCCATAATGAATAATAAGGTGGATTTACCACTTCCGCTTTCTCCTTTTATCAGAACAAATTCAGATTTTTTTACGATGAGGTTGATATGATCAAGTGCAATCACTTTTTCTTTAACAGAATTGAACTTTTTAACAATATTTTTAACTTCTATCATATTATTGTTCTTTTAAAAGTTGTGCTGAATCCTGATTTACAGCCCAAAGAACCGGGATCAGTGAAGTGATAGCAGCAAATAAGGGTCCGATAAAAATAGCCCAATATAATAAATGATATAAAGGCTTTACAGAAACAACAGTAAGGTTAAATATTTTTGGACCTAAATAATAAGATAGAATTGAGCCTAAAATAAATCCAAGAATTGCTCCCAACAAACCAATTACAAAAGCTCGTAAAAAGAAAAGTTTGCTTATTTTCCAGCTGGTAAAACCCAGAGCTTTCATTATTCCTATTTCATGTGTTCTTTCTTTTACATTAGTCATGGCAACTGATGCCAGCCAAATCGCACAAATGATCAAAATAATTGGGAATAAGAAAGCAAAATATTTATCTGTCATTTTACGCTGATCTTCACGTGCATTTGCAATGGTTGCATTCATGATCACTTTTGCATCAGGAACAATTCTATTCAATTCTGCCCGAAGTTCTCCTAAAGGATCTCCACCTTCTGTAGAACACATACAATTCAATGCCATCACTTCATTTACCCTGCCTTCCATTTGCACCATTATTTGAAGTGTTTCCAGATCAAAATAAACCCGGATATCATCTTCGCTTCCTGTTTCTGATAAAGTTTTTTCCACTTCAAATACTTTATCAAAAAATTCTACTTTATCACCTTCTTTGATACCAAATATATTTGCAAGTTCATACCCCAAATAAACTTTGTCTTTAGGGATGGCAAATATCATCTTAGATTTAGTTTTCCCGGAAGGTTCTTTTTCTTCTTTTGATATTCCGGTAAGGATTACTTCTTTGTCTTTCCAGACGATTCTTTTATGTAAAGTTGCAGTTAAGTGTGCGTAATTGATAGATCTTTCATCGATAAGTTTGTCCACTATATCCTGCGACATGGTAAGATTAGAATAGCCTCCCATCCAAAACTGATTCATATCGGTTTCACCGGGAATGATCCTTACATTAAAACCCATATTTCTGGTCAGTAATCGTGTCTCATTTTTTGTTGCCTGTGTAATGGTATAAAAGGCCACAACAAAAGCCACAATGATGATCATACCTATAAGTCCCATTAAAAAATTGAACTTTCTGTGAATTATTTCTTTGATGATCAGCATGATAGTTTGTTTTTATAATCTATGTGGATCCATTTCTTTTAATTCTCCATTATCAAATAGTAAAACTTTATCTGCCAGTTTGATCGCATCTGTTTTTGAATGTGAAATATGAAGGACGGTTATTTTATTATTTTCTTTTAGTTCGGTCAAAAGTTCATACATTTCACGGACGGTATCTTCATCGAGAGCACTTAAAGGTTCGTCCAGACATAATACATCCGGATAAAAACTTAAAGCTCTTGCCAAAGCAACTCGTTGTCTTTCACCACCACTTAAGTCATGAGCTTTTCTTTTTAATAGTTTGCTGATCTCTAATGAATGTGCCAGTTCATGAACTCTTTCCTCAATTTTGTCCTTATCCCATTTCCTCAACTTTAATGCAAATGCAATATTCTGTGCAACGGTCATGGTTTTAAACAGAGCACTATCCTGAGGTAAATATCCAATTTCTCTTTTGGCTGGTGAAAATTTTGAAACTTCTTTACCATTTAACAAGATCTCACCGGAGTCGATATTTCTCAAACCACAAACAGATTCTAAAACAGTTGTTTTTCCACAGCCTGTTTTTCCCATCATCACAACATAGTCGCCTTTCTTTATCTGGAAATTAATTCCTTTCAAATTAAAATCTCCTTGTTTGATATGTAAGTTTTTACAGTGAATCATCTATCGAATGGTTTTTTTATCTCCGAAAAGTCTTACAACCATCAAGACCGCAAATCCGGAAACGATCATGATCAGTGAAACTGCAACTGCAGCCTCAATATTTCCTACAGACATTTCTAAAAAAACTGTGGTAGGTAATACTTCTGTCCGCATTCTTGTTGCTCCCGAAAAGATCAATATAGGTCCGAATTCACCTAAAGCTCTTGCCCAAGCTAACGATGCGGCTGTTAAAATTCCATTTTTTGCCTGTGGTAATAAAATATAAAAAAAGGATTGCTTTTGATTGCATCCCAAAGTTAATGCAACCTGCTCCTGCCGGCTGTCGATCTGCATAAAAGTCACATACATGGTTCTTACTGCAAAGGCGGTGGCAACCATAAACTGAGCAATAACAATACTGTAAACGGTATAGGTAATTCTTACATGACTTTCAATAAATTGTCCCGGTGCAGTTTGAAAAAGGATCAATAAACTCAAACCAATAACCAATGGAGGCAAAAAGATAGGAATATCAATAATGGCATCCAATAATTTTTTACCCCGAAATTCGAATCTGGCCATAAAATAGCCTAAAGGTATTGCTACCAATAGACTTAAAAACATGGTGACTGTACAGGTGATCAAACTTAATTTTATGGCATACTGAATTTCTTCACTTTTTAATGCACTTAGAATATGACCAGTACTTGTATAGGATAGATCTGCAGCTATCATGGCAATGATCAAAATAATATATGTGGAAGCCATAATTCCCATCATTAAATAAAACGGGAAGTTTGATCTGACATTTAAAGTTTTTGTATGTGCGTAATTAGTTTTGATATGGATTATTCTTTATTCATTAATTTTTGCATCATTAAATTCCCAGCTAAAACCTAAATCCAAATAGTTCTTTTTTGATTGCTCATCTGTTAAGGCATTTAAAAGTCGTTTCATTAAATATTGATGATCTGAATTCTTTGAAATCCCATAATTTTGAAGAGCCATAGCCTGTTCATCATTTAATTTTACAACATCGAGTTTATCACTTACTTTTGAAACATTAGCTGCATACACAATAACAGCATCTAATGAACCTGTTCGGATTTGGTTGACCAGCAGATCAGCAGTAGGAGTTTGGGACCGTACATTTTTATAAACATCATCCCATAAGCCTTTGCCTTCCAGTAATCTTTTGGTTAAAGAACCTAATGCACTTTGTTTATGATTACAGATTCCTAATTGCAGACCTTCTTTGGTCAGATCATCTAAGTTTTGAATATTTTTAGGATTTCCTTTTTTAGTTGCAATTACAATTCCTGTTTTAGAAATATCAGTAATATCTGTATATCTATCTTCTACTTGAGTCATAAAAGAAACGTCGCAGGAAAGGTAAGCATCGGGTTTTTGTCCTGCTTTCATTTGGGAAACCAAAATACCACAACCATTATAAACTCTTGTAACTTCTACACCTTCACGTTTTTCAAAAGATTGAATAGTTTGGTCAATTGCCAGTCGGTTAACTCCACCACTAAAGAATAGAAGTTGTGGGTCTTCACTCCAAACATCCCCTTTAATAGGTTCGTATCCTAAATTTTTAAATACAGGTAATCCCTTATCTCTGGCGGATAAATATCTTAAAAACTTAAGTGCTTCGGTAGGTTGTTTGGAATATTTTAAAACTCCGATAGTGATGTTTTTTACAGATTTGCTAAATACCGGAACAGTTATAAAATCCAGTTCTTTATATTGTTTTGCTGTGGCATCCCAAATAACACCTGCATCTACAGCGCCAATTTTTATGCTGTTTGCCACCTCATTTACGGTTGGCATAAAAACGGTTGCATTTTCTTTAAGAGATTTCCACTGACCCGAATTGGTCAATAATTTTTTTGTTAGCCGACCTATAGATGCTGCATCCGGATTAGCAATGGCTACTTTATTATCCTTTTTTGCCAGATCTTCAATCGATCGAATATTATTAGGATTTCCTTTGGCAACGGCTATTACAGGCCTCATAAAAGCTAAAGGTTGTGTTTCCTGGATAAAGCCATATGCAATTCCTTCATCAATATAACTTTTATCACCGGCAAGATACAGATCACCCTGTTTGGCGACCCGTAAATTGGAAAGCAATGTTCCCGAACCTCCATATTGTAAATCTACACGAATACCATATTCTTTGTAATAATTCTGAGCAACTTTTTCTACCACAGGTTTTACACCAGCAGCGCAATAAACTAAGATTGATTTTTCTGGTTGACCTTTATTCTGACAAGATATTATAGTAAAAAAACCAACAATTATAATTACTGTTTTTATTCTAAAATTCATTTTTATTTTATTTTTAAAACTCAATTTTTTAGTTAGTCGTCCCGATAATTATCGGGATAATCCCGTTTTTTTTCAGCGGGATCTTTGTTAACCCGCCTTGCCGGCGTGGCAGGTACCTCGACCCTTTGGTCAATTCCTATTATAGGATCCAGGGCTTGTACTGGGGTTTAATACCTTTTATTCTACTTAATCAGCAAAACTAAAGAACTAAACCCTAAATAAATCAATATATATTATCCATTCACGATATTATTTATCCTTTCTTTAATTTGTTCGATGATAAATTGGTAATATTTCTTCCCATAAGGGACAAATAATAAACCATCTTTCAATTCAATTGCTTCTTTTTTGAAATTGGAAATAAATAAAACTCTTAGTTCAGCTACTTCTTCTTTTTGAATTGTAAGTTTCTCTATATCAATATTATAATTACATAAATAAGTGTAATGATATTCCATGTCCTTTAGATCTGCTCTGTGGATAAATTCACTTTTAAAATATCCAACCTCTTCCAGATTATTCTCCTTTATTTCTAATCCGATCTCTTCCTTTACTTCACGTATTGCAGAAACTATTGGCAATTCACCAGCCCCAATATGCCCTGCTACCGATACATCCCAATAATTTGGATGCGTATCTTTATCCATGGCTCTTTTTTGCACTAAAATATTTCCATTATTATCGTAGATCCATACATGTACACTTGCATGATAAATACCCTTTTTATGAGCCTCTGATTTCATACAGGTTTCACCTGTTTTTTCTCCTTCTGCATTTATAATATCAATTAGCTCATCCATAAAAATCCGGTTTATTCTGATTTGTTTACATTTAACTTTCTAATATCAGATTCTTTTATAAACATCACTACAATTAATGCAATGATAGATAGTCCTACAAATATTTTCATCATGATGTCTAAATATGCATTGTGATCAATGGTCATGATGGTTACCATGATTACCCCACTAATTTGTCCAACCAACAACAGAATACCTTGTGATGTAGATTCCGGGGTTGGTACGGTGATCTCTGCAGTATATTGAAATACGATAGGTCCTGCACTCATGATAAACATTCCAAGAAAAAAGCTGGAGGTCAATGCCAGATTATAAGTGTTTTCTATAGTCAATTGAAAAAAGTCAGAGATCTCAGCAGCAAAAGCCAGTCCAAAAATGGAAGGAATAAAAGCTATCATACAAATTACCAAAAATAGTTTTCTTTTTCTATAATGATCCGAAAGGAAGGGAATAATGACAGCTCCAATAATTCCTCCGATAAGCATTACTCCACCAATCATTCCATCAGAATCTTTAATGTTCAAATTTGCAGCGATAGCATCTACCAAAGTGCTTATGGCATTAAAAATACCCAGGCCAATGGTAAACAGAAACATTACAAGAATTGCATCTTTTAATTGTAGCATATGTTTAATTCCCTGTTTGAAATTTAATCTGTCATGTTGAATATCGAAAGGCAGATCTTTGGGTTTTTCTTTAAAGAACAGTAAAAACAGAATGGCAGCAATAATACTGGGAATCATATAGATCATTAACATACTGTCAATTCCTTCACCATATTGTAAACTTTCTAAAGAGTTTTCAACCAACATTGGTGTGAGCAGCATTGCAAATAAGATTCCAATAAATTGGGCTAATGCAAGTAAACCGGCGACAATCGCTCTTTCATCTAACCGAAACCACCTTACACTAAATGCAGTTACGGCATTTAAAATAAATGGTTGTGCAATAGCTAAAAACAACTGACCAATAAAAACCAATAATAAACTGTGAGCTCCAAAACCTTTGATTAAGGCACCGATAATGGTTAAGACTGCACCAATATTCAACCCCGTTTTCACACCATAAGTATCAATGATATAACTGGCAGGTAAACACATTATTAAATAAGTGATCATAAAAACCAAAGCAATAGAATCGATACTCAACCAACTGTAAATTTGTAATTGATCGCTATAAAAATTCTCTGCAACCCTTGCTATTGGTGCATGTGTTAACCATTGTAATTCAATTACAATAGTTAAGAACATAAACAAAAACAGCATAAACCATCTGGTTTTGGGATATTTATAATTAATATGCATTATTAAGTTTAATTTTTATACTTTTACAAACCGCTTAGTCGGTCTTCAAATATATAAAAATTAAATGGATTTTATAATAGCACATGATGTAGGTACTCAAAGTAACAAAGCTGTTCTTATAGGTACTGATGGAAAGGTGTATGATTCATTTGAAAAAAGCTATAAGATTGATTTTCCAAAACCGGGATGGGTAGAGCAGGATCCAGAAGATTATTGGGGTGCTATTTGCCTTACTACACGTCAGGTGGTTAGTAAATTGAAAAGGGATGATCAAATTCTTGCCATGGTCTTTTCAACACAGGCGATGGGGATCATTCCGGTAGATAAAAAAGGAGCATTGCTTTATAAGAATATATCCTGGGTGGATGCAAGAGCGAACAGGCAATCTGAAAAGATCATGAAACGGTTTTTAGGAAAAGCTGTATTTGAAAAGATCACAGGTGTTGTTTTATCTGCTAAAGATGTTATTCCTAAATTATTATGGATAAAAGAGCAGTTGCCTGAAGTTTATAAGAATACCTATAAATTTTTAGATGTAAATGGCTATTTAAAATTCAAATGCACCAACAAAATGGTTGCTGAATGGTCAGGTGCATGTAGTTATGGTTTTGATATCAATAAAAAAGACTGGGAAAGAACTTTTTTTAAAATAGCAGGGATCGATCAAAAAAAACTACCTGACCTTGTTAGATCTACGGATCTGGTTGGGAATTTAACAGAGAAAGCAGCTAAAGAATTAGGTTTGACCACGAATGTCAAAATTTTTGGTGGTAGTGATGATACACAATCGGCAGCAATGGGTTCGGGTCAGATAGATCATCATCAGGCACATATTTATTTAGGGTCATCTGCGTGGATAGGAGTTAGTTCTCAAAAGAATTACAAATTTAAAAATGGCATGGCCAGTCTACAAAGTGCCGATCCCACTTCAAATTTAATGGTTGGAATCACAGAATCTGCCGGGGTAAACGTAGAATGGGCATTAAGTAAATTATATAAAGAAGAAAAGGAAAAAGGAGAAGATATTTATGATCTTATGGAGAAAGAAGTAAGTGAAATTCCGGCAGGAGCCGATAATCTGATCTTTACTCCGTGGTTTCAAGGGGAGCGTACTCCGGTAACGGATACAACAGTGCGAAGTACCATTTTTAATTTAGGACTGGAACACAACCGGGGGCATATTATGTGTGCCATGCTTGAAGGAATTGGGTATAATTTAAAGTGGACCATCAACAATATTCATAGAGATTATGGAATTGCAATAAAAGAGGTAACGGTAATTGGAGGAGGATCACAAAATGATGCCTGGATGCAAAGTTTAAGTGATATTCTTCAGGTAAAATTGAATATTACTAAAAACCCTAAAATGGCAGGTGCTATTGGTTCAGCTATGACAGCATTTGTAGGATTGGGCCTGGAGAATGATTTTACAAAAATTAAAGAATTCAATCCGGTTATTAAAACCTATCATCCCCGAAAGGATCATAAGGAAGTGTATCAAAAAATGTTTGAGAATTATAAAGTGCTGTATCATAGTTTGAAAAAAGCATACCATGATATAAATTTTGAAAGGTTTAACAGGAATTAATATGACAGAAAAAGAAGCTAGAATTGCTGTACGAGATGCAGGTAAAAAGTTATTGGCCGAAGGTTTGGTAGCCAGAACCTGGGGAAATGTTAGTGTTCGTTTGAATGAAACGGATATGATCATTACACCTTCCGGCAGGCCTTACGAAGAATTACAACCGGAAGATATGGTAAGGGTAAACTATTTGACTCATAAATATGAAGGAAGTGTAAAACCTTCTTCAGAATATAAATTGCATACTGCAATATATAAAACAAGAAAAGATGTTAATTCGGTCATCCATACACATCAAATGAATGCATCCACAGTGGCTACTGCACGAAGGGAGATTCCACCAATATTAGATGATCAGGCTCAAATTTTAGGACCTTCTGTTAAAGTTGCCCCCTATGCACTTCCAAATACAAAGAAGATCGTGAAAGGATGTGTTAAAGCACTAAAAGGAAGAAATGCTGCTTTAATGGCAAATCATGGAGCGGTTTGTATAGGAAGAGATATTGATGAGGTTTTTGTTTGTTGTCAGGTGCTGGAAAAAACAGCGAGAGCATTTATTGAAGCAGAGTTTTTAGGTGGTGCAAAATCAATTAATAAATTTGAGGCGTGGATCATGCATAAGTATTATATAATGAAATATTCGAAAGAAGCTAATAATAACAAATAATGGTAAAGAAAAAAGATTTAAAAAGCAAGAGTAATATTATTAAAGTAGCGTTTGCTCTATTTTTAGAAAAAGGATATAAAGAAGTGACCATAAAAAATATTATGGAAGCTACGAATTTGTCAAAAGGAGCAATTTATCATCATTTTGAAAGTAAGGAAGAGATTTATTATGCAACGATAGAAACCTATTATATCAATTTATTTCAAACTGTAACTTTAGAGAACCTAACAGATAATTTTAAAGATAATATAGAATTGATCTATCATTTTGCTTCTGATCTTTTTTCAAGTATTGAAACACTTACAAAAGAAGGAATGGATTTTCCTATTAGAAATTTTTACAGTTTTCAATTGAATAGTGAACACAATGAGATCATTCGAAAAAAGATTCGTTTTACAGTAAAAGAATACAGAGATATCATTAGAGAAATAATTTCTAAAGCAATGGAAGATAAGCAGATAAGAGAAGATCTGGATATAGAAGCTATTACTTTACAGATCATTGGAATGCTCGAAGGTATTGCACTTAACCATTCAACTATCAAGAATAATATAAAAGAGTTATTGACTGAAAAGTATAAACTGGCTTTTGATGATTATTTTAAAATGATTTGTACAACTAATTAATTATCAATGAAGTCTTCTAATTACAGTATCACCAATTATCATGATGTAGAACCAATCTACAAAAAACTAAAGGATTTGGTTGCAAATCCAGCTTTAGGATTGCCAAAAGAAGTTTTGGAAAATGCAATGGACTATTTTGACAAGAATTGTAAAAATTCTGAAAAAATGGTTAAAGAGGCAAAAAACTATATTCCCGGGGGAGCACAACATAATCTTGCTTTTAATTATCCATATCCAATAGTTTTTGACAAGGCAGAAGGAGCTTATTTATATGATATTGACGGGAATAAATATATTGATTTTTTACAGGCGGGGGGACCAACTGTTTTAGGATCGAATCCTAAAGAAGTAAGAGAAAAGACAATTGATCTGTTGAATTCCTGTGGCCCATCGACAGGGCTTTTTCATGAGTATGAGTATAAATTAGCGAAGCTTATTTGTGAAAATATGCCTTCGGTTGAAAAATTCAGAATGTTAAATAGTGGGTCGGAATCTGTTATTGCTGCAGTCCGTGTTGCGAGATTGGCAACTAAAAAGAAAAAGATCATTAAAATTGGTGGTGCTTACCATGGTTGGATGGATCAAATGGTTTATGGAACCCGAATTCCCAGAACAGGTAGATTTGAGTCTCATGGAATTCCACGTGCTTATACCAAACATACACAGGAAGTTTATCCAAATGATCTTAAAGCACTGGAACAGAAATTGTTCTTTAATAAATTTAGAGGAGGTACTGCTGCGGTAATTGTTGAGCCCCTGGGGCCAGAAAGTGGTACTCGTCCGGTTCCAAAAAATTACAATGAAAGTGTTCGAAAATTATGTGATAAATATGGAGCATTGCTCATTTTTGATGAGGTGGTAACTGCTTTTCGTGTTGGAATGCACGGAGCTCAGGGATATTTTAATGTTACTCCAGACCTGACCGTTTTTGGAAAAGTGGTAGCAGGAGGCTATCCTTCTGCAGGTGGACTGGGAGGTAAAAATGAATATATGAAATATCTCGCAGCTGGATTAGATGGTGATAAAAAGATCAAAAAAGCTAAAGTAGGCGGGACTTTGGCTGCAAATCCGTTAAGCTGTGTTGCCGGGTATTATACTTTAAAAGGAATTATTGAAAAAGATGCATGTGCCAAAGCAGGAAAAGCCGGAGATAGATTAAAGACCGGACTTCAAAAAATCATTGATAAATATAAATTGCCATATGTAGTTTATAATCAGGGGTCCATCGTTCATTTAGAAACTTCTGGTGTTTTGTTTTTAGATGTGAATCTTGTAAAATTCTGGACCATTCCAAAAGTTTTAAAAGAATTAAAGATTCGTAAAGAAATTATGGAGCAAATGGGTGCTGCTTTTATGAGTGCTGGGATTGTCACTCTTGCCGGTAGCAGATTGTACACAAATGCTACACAAACAGATGAGGTTATTGATGAGGCGTTGTTGAAATTTGAATTTGTTTTTAAGACAATTCAGCCATAAGATATATTTCTACTTATTTAAATAAAAAAACCAGAAGCTATTCAAAATTGTTTCTGGTTTTTTAGTTTAAAATCTATGATAAATGGTAAGCAAATTATTACCGGATCTCTTCATCAAAAACAATAGCAACTTTACCACATTTTCCTTCATCCATTAATTGATATGCTTTATCCA
>JAOZTG010000011.1:21450-40152 GCA_029939235.1 Flavobacteriaceae bacterium | reverse complement strand
GATAGTTATGAAAAAATAGGAAAGTAAAGACCAAATCACAAAACTAACCGCGACAATTGAAAAAACATTGTTTTCTAAAAAATCTTTAATCGTTGATCCGCCAATAATATCAAAACTCTGCTTTGCAATATCTGCTCCTTTAATTCCTTTCATAAGGATAAAATAAACCATTGCCGTTAAAGCAACTCCACCAAATAAAGCACCAACCCAACTTGGTTTTCTTTCAAAATTAAATGATAATAACAGCCGGGAAACAAATTGAACAAAAGCACCAACAGAAAAGGCGACCACAACGGATAGCAAAATTCCTAATATAATTTGTGTGGCTTTTGCAGTATTGATATAATTGGTCACATCAGAAAAAGAACCATTATCAGCACTAATTTTTATCAAGGCCATAGCAACTGCTGCACCCAATAACTCAAATACAATAGATACTGTTGTTGATGTTGGCATTCCTAAAGTATTAAAAAAATCGAGTAATAATATATCCGTAATCATCACAGCCATAAAAATGATCATGATCTCATTAAAGTAAAACTCGCTGGGTACAAAAATACCTTTACGGGCAACTTCCATCATTCCACTTGAAAAAACTGCTCCAAAGGCAATACCTAAACTAGCAACGATCATGATGGTCTTAAAAGAAATAGCTTTAGAGCCAATAGCTGAATTTAAAAAATTAACAGCATCATTACTAACGCCTACAACGAGATCAGCAATAGCTAAAATAGCCAGAGCAACTACCATTAAAAAGTAAATATTTTCCATATTATTATTGGAATTTGATTTGTAAAAATTTATTTAGATGTTTTTATTCTATACAATTAGAAATAAAAAAAACGAATAATAAATTTAAGGAATAATAATTTCAAAATCTAATCATTTTTAACAAAAAATATTAATACATCAAAGGATAAATACAAAATAATGTACCTTGCTCTTTTAAAAATTTTAACCATGAACTGGGAACAATTATTATCACTAAAACGATTCGGAGATACCAACAAAAGATTAAGAAAAGACCAGGATGATACCCGATTGGGGTTTGAAGTTGATTATGACCGTATTATTTTTTCCGACTCTTTTAGAAGTTTACAGGATAAAACCCAGGTTGTTCCGCTGTCAAAAACCGATTTTGTACATACTCGTTTGACACATAGCTTAGAAGTTTCTGTGGTTGCCCGTTCATTAGGAAGAATTGTAGGGAAACACCTCATCAAAAAATATCCTGACCTTGTTGAAAAAGGCTATCAGGCAAATGACTTTGGAGCCATCACTGCTGCTGCTGCCCTTTCACATGATATAGGAAACCCACCTTTTGGACATAGTGGTGAAAAAGCAATTGGCGAATATTTTAAATCCGGAAACGGTAAAAAATTTAAAGATCAGTTAACTGATAAACAATGGCAGGATCTGATAGATTTTGAAGGAAATGCGAATGGTTTTAAAATATTGACAGAAACTAAAAATGGTATTCATGGAGGTCTGAGAATGTCGTATGCTACACTAGGTGCTTTTACTAAATATCCTAAAGAGTCATTACCTAAAAAACCTACTAACCATATTGTAGATAAAAAATATGGGGTTTTTCAAAATGATAAATATTTTTTTCAGGAAGTTGCCAATGAGTTGGGATTAGAAAAAATAAGAAATGATGAGCATATTGCATTTATGCGTCATCCATTGGCTTTTTTGGTGGAGGCTGCAGATGATATTTGCTATACGATCATTGATTTTGAAGATGGAATTAATCTTGGTTTGATATCAGAAGATTATGCTCTGGAGTATCTGATCAACTTGGTAAGAGATAACATCAACACCAAAAAATACCACAGTTTACAAAATACCAAAGACAGGATTAGCTATTTGCGCGCGCTGGCAATTGGTAATTTAATTCAGGAAACTGTAAATGTTTTTATTAAAAATGAAAAGGCTATCCTAAAAGGAGAATTTCAAATATCGCTGCTTGATAAATGTAAGTATGAAGCACAGATCAATGATATTATTAAATTAAGCGTCGAAAAAATTTACAAAAGCAAAGATGTTGTTGAAAAAGAAATTGCCGGCTATAAAATTATTGCCGATCTTTTAGATACTTTTATAAGCGCTGTTAATAATAGTTATGATCATACAGCCTCCAATTACAATAAATTAATTCTACTTCTTATTCCGGATAAATACAGAGAAACTTCTGATGATCTATACACCCGAATTTTAGATGTTTGTAATTTAGTAGCTAATTTCTCTGATGGAAATGCCATTTTATTACACAAAAAAATAAGTGGTATAGATCTTTAAAATTTATACAAAACCCCAATACCCAATTGTTGTTTAAACTGTACCCTTGGACCCACAGTTTCTAATTCACCATCACCGTTGGTATCTTCTTTATGTTTGATATCATCGTCATAAATAAGTTGCGATCCCAGACTTGCTTCAAAATAATCGTTTATTTTAAACTTGAATCCCAATTCCCAGTTCACATCAATATTTCCGAAATTATTCAGATAATCGGTATATAATCCCAGACGGTTTCTCATTGCTACATTCTTAAATATTTCCACATCCCAGCTGGTTTGAAATGCAGTACCAAATTCATGTCTTGATTTTTTTCCTTTGTCCACACCAAAAGCACCCTCATTTGAAAGACTTTCATCCATAACAAAAGTAGATTTTAAGGTAGCCGGTGAGAAATAAATGGAAAAGTGCTCCTTCACTAAATTATACTGTGATCCTACACCAATATACAAATATGCAGGAGCAAAAAATCTGGAAATTGGATTATCGGTATTCGGGTATTTATATCCATTTGTAAATTGGGTGCTAAAATTGAACTTTGCAGAATAATACCAGTTAGAGGTTTCAGTTTTTCTATAACCAAAGGTCGAGTTCATTTTTATCGCATCATCAGTTTTAATCAAGCCCTTATCTTGAACATTATTTAATCCATATTTAATGGAAATTTCATTTTTCCATAAGGTAAAGAGTTTTTCAAAATCTCTTTTTAGATAGATCTTTAATAACCCGGCTATAGAATTTTCACCACCCGAACTCCAGTTTACAAAAGCAATTTGATTCACATCAAAAGCAATACTGTTTGCCGTCACCCACCAATCGGGATCTTTTGCTTTTTTAAAATATACAATTTCTATTGGATTGACAGGATTTGTGATCTCCAAAGTATCTATTCTTTGATAGCTCCTTGCTTCAATATAATTATTCTCTTTTGGTTTTGACACATAGCTTGTATCCTGATCTTTATCTATTTTTAGCCGAAAGCGAGGTACATAAACCATCTCATTTGTAAAGAGATCAACAGAACTATTGTAATATGGATTAAGTAATGAATCTAATACAGATTTTTCTAACATAACATAACCGGAGCTGTCAAATTCTTTCAGCTTTTCTTTATACATGTTTACAAGATCACGTGAAAATATAAAATTTAGTGTGGCGTCTTGTTTAAGTTTGGCAGTATCTATCGACTTTTCTGATCTGTCAATTTCATAGGATTTATAATTTGTTTTTTGATCAACCACTTGAGCATTAGTAGTGTATACAAATAATAGTGTTATTAAAATAGAAAATAATACTTTCATATAAAATTATTTAATTTACTCTTTTAATAAAGATTCAATTGCTTTTTTAATAGATATCTCATCCAAACCAACCTGTTCCAACAATTGTTGAACAGTTCCATGCTCAATAAAACTATCCGGTATTCCTAAACGTTTGATAGTTTTATTTTTAAATCCTTTATTATTACCAAACTCTAAAATTGCACTTCCAAATCCCCCATGTAAAACACCTTCTTCAATGGTCATTATTTTGTTAAAACCTATAAAGATATCATAAAGTAACTTTTTATCCAAGGGTTTTACAAATCGCATATTATAATGCGCTATTTTCCCTTTTGGAAATTGATCTATAATACCTTTTACTCTTTCACCAATATTACCAATGGTAAGAACTGCAATTTTATCACCTTTTGTTAGCAATTCACCTTTGCCAATTTCCATTTTTTGGAATTTATTTTTCCAGTTGATATTGTTTCCTCTCCCACGAGGATACCTTATTGCCAAAGGATAATTGATTCCAAGTTGTGCAGTAAACATAATATTACGAAGTTCCATTTCATTCATTGGAGCACAAATGATCATGTTTGGAATCACTCGCAAAAAAGCTATATCAAAAACACCATGGTGTGTTGCTCCGTCTTCACCAACAAGTCCGGCTCTGTCCAGACAAAAAATAACAGGCAATTTTTGAATTGCGACATCATGTATTACCTGATCATAGGCCCTTTGTAAAAAAGTAGAATAAATAGCACAAAATGGTATCATTTTTTGTGTAGCCATTCCGGCTGCAAGGGTTACGGCGTGTTGCTCAGCAATTCCAACATCAAAAGCCCTTTCGGGAAATGTATCAATCATCCTTTTCATAGAAGTTCCGGTTGGCATTGCCGGTGTAATTCCAATGATATTTTCATTTTTCTTAGCTAATTCTACTAAAGTTTCTCCAAAAACCTCCTGAAATTTAGGAGGAAGCTCCAACTTACTCTCCTTGATCAAATCTCCTGTACTTGCGTCAAATACACCTGGAGCATGATAAGTTACCTGATCATCTTCCGCCTGACGGAGACCTTTACCCTTTTTAGTAATAACATGTAAAAACTTCGGACCTTTGATCGTTTTTAGCCGATTCAACTCTGAAATAAGTGCATCTAAATCATGTCCATCAATTGGTCCGGAATAAGAAAAATTCAAAGCTTCAAAAATATTATCCTGCTCATCACACAGATCCGATTTACGGATTCCCTTACCGTTCTTTACCGAAGTGAGATAATTTTTTAATGCCCCAACATTGGGGTCAATGCCCATTTCATTATCATTGAGAATAATCAACAGATTTGACTTTGAAACTCCGGCATGATTCATTGCCTCAAAAGCCATCCCTCCTGCAATACTGGCATCTCCAATAACTGCAATATGATGTTTTTTGAAATCACCTTTTAACCGGGAAGCAATTGCCATACCCAATGCAGCCGAAATTGATGTAGAAGCATGCCCAACACCAAAAGTATCATATTCACTCTCTTTTCTGGATGGAAATCCTGAAATACCACCTAACTGCCGGTTGGTATGAAAATCATCTTTTCTGCCTGTTAAAATTTTATGCACATAAGCCTGATGGCCAACATCCCAAACCAGAAGATCATTTGGTGTATCAAAAACATAATGCAAAGCAATGGTTAATTCAACCACACCCAAACTTGCTCCTAAATGCCCTTTTTTTACAGAAACAATATCAATAATAAAATTCCGTATCTCTTTTGCAAGGAAAGACAACTTCTCTAACGGAAGTTTTTTTAAATCATCTGGTTTGTTAATATGTTCTAAATACTTGTTTTTCACAAATACAAAACTACAACTATCTTTGTTTTGGTAAAAATACTATTTTACCTTTAACTAATGCTTTTTTATTCCTATGAGTGTAGCTCCAATTGGTATTTTTGATTCAGGAATCGGTGGTATAACTATTTATAAAGAAATACATAGGCTTTTGCCCTATGAAAATACAATTTATTTAGCCGATAGTAAAAATGCACCATACGGAGGAAAAGGCAAAAATAAAATAATTGAATACAGTGTTAAGAATACCGAATTCTTATTACGAAATGGTTGTAAATTAATTGTTGTGGCCTGCAATACAGCATCTACCAATGCTGTAAAATACTTAAGGGAACATTATGATGTGCCTTTTATAAGAGTACAACCAGCCATTAAACCTGCGGCTTTAAATTCTAAAACTAAAACTGTTGGTATTTTAGCTACCATTGGGACATTAAAAAGTAAATTATTATATGAAACTTCACAAAGATTTGCACAAGAAGTAACCGTAGTTGAACAAGTTGGAGAAGGTTTGGTAAATTTAATAGAATCTGGTAAAACCAATTCGGCTAAAATGACCGAACTATTAAATAAGTATCTGCAACCTATGCTGGCAGAAAATATTGATCAACTTGTTTTAGGTTGTACTCATTATCCTTTTTTAATTCCACAGATCAAAGAAATAGTTGGTGAAAAAATAAACATTTTAGATTCCGGAGAGGCCATTGCACGACAAACCAAAGTGATCTTAAAGCAAGAGAACTTATTGAACAACTCCCATTCAAAAGTTCAACGTAAATTTTATACCAACGGCAACCGCGCCGTTCTTCAATATTTTTTAGATACTTTTGAAGAAAATCTGGAAGCAGAAAAAATTGAATTTTAGAATGGAAAACCCCTTTGATCATCAATACTTTATGCGAAAAGCTTTACAGGAAGCTGAAATTGCATTTGAAAAAAATGAAGTTCCTATTGGAGCAGTAATTGTGATAAATGATAAAATTATTGCCCGAGCCCATAATCTAACAGAAACATTAAATGATGTTACTGCGCATGCCGAAATGCAGGCTTTTACTGCTGCTGCAGATTTCTTAGGAGGGAAATATTTAAAAAAATGTACGCTTTACGTCACTCTGGAACCCTGTCAAATGTGTGCAGGCGCGAGTTACTGGACCCAAATTGACAATATTGTTTTTGGAGCATTTGATCCCAAAAGAGGATATCAACATTATCAAACAACATTACATCCTAAAACAAAAATAACTGGTGGTGTACTTGAAAAAGAATGTGGTAATATCATCAAAAAATTCTTCATTGAAAAAAGGAATTTGAATTAACGTTTCTTTTGTTTATTTCTTTCTATTACATCTTCAATTTTATCACCTCCGCTTTGAAACAAATTTTTAATTGAATATCGTGACAGATCTCTCCCATTATAACGATGATAAATAAATAAAGGCATCAAAACAAAAGCAAAGATCAATACTCCTATTCCTATAAACTTTTCTCCTTCACCTTCACTTACTGAATTTGTATAAAATCCGAAAATTGTAAAACTTAAAACCAATACAACAATAATCCTTAAAGCTATTTTCATTTTCCTTAATTAATTCGCAAAACTACAAAAAGTCCTTTGGATTCATAGAACTTACCCAATAAAATAGAAATTTAAACTCTTTTAATAAAACAGAATTTCCTTAATTTTTTCTACTTTTGGATGCAATGGAATATTTTAGAAATTTTTTAATCCTTATTTGGCGTATCTGGCTTGTTGCCTGGATGCTCGGGACTATTCTTGTAGCTCTTCCTGTTCTTATTATCATTATTTCAAGAGAGGAATGGTATCCTATTTTTTTTAAAATTGCCAGAGCATGGGCAAATACTGTTTTATTTGTGATGGGATTCTCCACCAAAGTTTCTAGAGAAGAAGAGTCGATCCCTCATAAAAGTTATATGTTTTGTCCAAATCATACTTCCGCTATTGATATTTTGTTAATGCTCTCCGTAACAAAAAACCCATTCGTTTTTTTAGGAAAAAAAGAATTGGTTAATATCCCTGTTTTTGGTTATGTTTACAAACGTACGTGTATATTAGTCGATAGAAATGATATGAGAAGTAGACGAGCAGCTTTTAAAGAAGCTCAAAAAAGACTAAAAAAAGGACTTAGTATTTGTATATTTCCTGAAGGAAAAGTTCCGGATGATGAAAGTATTCTGTTAGACGAATTTCAAAAAGGAGCGTTTCGTTTGGCAATTGACTTTAAAATTCCTGTAGTACCAATCACATTTTATGATTGCAAAAAAAGATTTTCATATACTTTTTTTAGTGGTAGTCCTGGACTTTTACGTGTAAAAATGCATCGTTTTATAAATACAACTGATCTGGTTCAACAAGACATCAACACGTTAAAAGATAAAACATATCAAATTATTTATAACGATCTGGCAGAAGATCAAAAAAATCATTGATTAATTAAACGCAATGTCAAAAAATATTACTTATTATGAATCAAAGGAGGAAAAGCTTAATATAATTACCCATGCTATTGGTTTGGTACTCAGCGTTATTGCTTTGGTTTTGTTGGTTGTTTATTCATCTATTTATGGAACTGCCAAACACATCACAAGTTTCACAATATTTGGAGTTAGTTTAATTGTTCTTTATTCGGCTTCTACTGCATACCACTATTCAAAAAGTCCGAAACTTCGCAACCGATTAAATATTTTTGATCATTCGGCAATTTATGTTTTAATTGCCGGCACCTATACTCCGTTTACTTTGGTCGTTCTAAAAGGCTGGATTGGCTGGACTATTTTTGGTGTTTCCTGGGGCTTGGCTTTGACAGGTGTAATACTAAAACTTTTTTTTACTGGGAAATATGATAAAATTTCTACCATTGCCTATGTTTTAATGGGATGGCTTATTATTTTTGCGATAAAACCACTGGTAAATGAATTGCCTTTTGCCGGATTGATGTGGTTACTTGCAGGTGGTATATTTTACACCGTTGGGGCAATATTATACAGTATTAAAAAGATCAGATACAATCATGCTATCTTTCACATTTTTGTGCTCTTAGGTAGTTTTAGCCACTTTATGGCGATATTTTTTTATGTTTTGCCTCCAAATGGATGATTTTTATGGGTCACATTAAACATATATAATATCCTTAGTTCTGTTAATAACCAATTAATTTTCTAATCTCATTAGTTATAGGATTATTTTAATGAGTAAATTTCTATCTTCTCTTTTTCTTTTTTTGGATAAAAAAAGAAACAAAAAAATCTCTGCTGCCCAAGGTAATTGCTGCGTACCATTCATTCCCGTACCTACATACTCTTTTTATCTTGCTACGCAGCGATAAACAAAATTCCGGCACTTCATTCATTATCACTTCGCCCAGCACCATCAAATCAAAATTCATTTTTTAAAATATAATTCTCAATAAATAAAAGAGTAAATACTATCAATTATGTCGTAGTCAGAATGTATGATGTGATCGAACCTAGAGGCAGATTTAGGTCACACAAACATGTAATAGGCTAGAGTCTAATGGAATATAATATCTTTGATGACACCTAATATTTTATCCTATCGGTGACCGTTGCAAAGCAAAATCCTCCTCTAGGAAAAGATTTTTTGGTTCTTTTTCATCTTTGAAAACAGAACAAATCATGAAATTCAAAACCAATATAAAATGGATGAATAAAATAGAACAAATCTCTACAAATAAATTAGGATACTTTTGATTTTTTTGAGCAGTAATATCAGTCGAGGTCAAATTCAAAACCCATTGAATTTTAGATTTCCTATCAAAAAGTTGTTCAGCTCTCTTTTTGATGTAAATATCTTGTCAGTTGCATAGAAAGATCCAGTAAAATGATCTTTGCATTACCATTTCTTTCAATATGGTAAATAGCATCTTCAATGGCATGATGAATATCTTCAATATTTCCCCCATGAATAAATGGAGCAAATTTACGAATATCAAAATCTGTTGTTTGCGCTTCAAAGATCACCAGGTCATTTGCTTTATAGTTTGTCAACATCGCCTGACGAAAAAAGTCAGAACAATAATGTAAAAATCGTTTTTGAGATTCTCTTCCTGTTTTAGCAATTTCATCACTCCAGGTGATTAGATCCTGAATGACACTTGCATTTCCTTTTGCTCTAAAGGCAGATCTTACCCAGGTAATAAACCATCTTTCAAATATATCTTCATTATCATTTTGATTCAATGACCGTATTGCTTTATTCCAGTCTCCATTTGCCTGACGGGCAATCTTTATTGCGTCATATTCACTTAAATTATATTTTTGGATCAAATTTTCTTTTATATCTGCCTCACTTAAAGATTTGATATGTAAAACCTGACAACGAGATAAAATAGTTTTTATAATTTGCTCTTCATTTTCAGCAATGAGTAGAAAAAGAGTTTTTTCGGGAGGCTCCTCAATAAGTTTTAACAATTTATTGGATGCTGAAATATTCATTTTTTCCGCCATCCAAATGATCATTACCTTAAATCCTCCTTCATATGATTTTAAAACCAGCTTTTTAACAATCTCTTCTGCTTCATCAACACCTATTTGACCTTGCTTATTTTCAATTCCAAGTTTTTGATACCAGTTAAATAAACTTCCGTAAGGCGTACTATGAATAAAATCTCTCCACTCTTCTAAAAACAAATTACTTACCGGATGTTTTTTTACTTTATCATTCACCGCAACCGGAAAAGCAAAATGTAGGTCAGGATGTGCTAATTTTTCAAATTTTAAATTACAAGCCTCATCACCTGTGTTGTTCTCTCCGTTTTTATTGTGACACAAAATATACTGAGCATAAGCAATTGCCAAGGGTAAGGCTCCGCTACCTTTTGGTGCAATAAACAACTGGGCATGCGAGATCCGACCATTATTCACGGTTTGTATCAAATGATTCTTGAGATTTTCCTGTCCTATTATATCATTAAAAAGCATATGCTATATTCTGTATACAAAGAAAATAAATTTAATGGAATACCTCATTAAATTCAAATATTTATTATTTAAAAAACAATTGCTTTTTGTCTATATTGACTATTTTTGCCAAAAAATCAAAGATTAGAACTTTTTTTAGGTAACCAATCTAACTTTCCAGGCAAACAAAAATAAAACCAATGGTCATCATCACATTACAACGAAAAAAGTGTATCGGTTGCAATTACTGTGTTGAACTGGCTCCAAAACAATTTCAAATGTCAAAAAAGGATGGAAAAGCAGTACTGCTTCATTCCAACGATAAAAAAGGGTTCTTCACTTTAAAATCTCCCGATATTTCCATACTCGAAAATGTGACAAAAGCAAAAGAATCATGCCCTGTAAAGATCATAAGTGTGAAGTTAAAATAAATTACCTTTCTATTTTGGCATTATTTGGTATATTTACCTAAAAATATTTAGAACATATATTGAGTGTCCGGTATTTTAAACTGTTGATTCAAAAAGAGAAGATCTAGATCAAAATGATGTAAGAGTCAACCAAAAAAAGGAGTCAATCTCAATTCAAAATATATATAAATTATGAGCTGTAAATCTTGCTCTACCTCTATAACTGGATTGCCTTTAGGCTGCAATAATAATGGAGCCTGTTCTTCAGGAAGCTGTGATAAATTAACGGTTTTTGACTGGCTTGCAAACATGACCTTACCTAATAATCAGGAGGCGTTTGACATCATGGAGGTGCGTTTTAAAAACGGACGAAAGTGTTTCTATAAAAACACTAAAAAACTGACTATTTGTATTGGCGATATTGTTGCTGTTGAAACATCTCCCGGACATGATATTGGTGTTGTTTCCCTTTCGGGAGAATTGGTTAAAGTTCAAATGAGAAAAAAAAATGCTCCCATTGATGATCCTGAAATCAAACAAATATATCGCATAGCATCTCAAAAAGACATTGATATCTGGGCAACATCCCGTCAGAAAGAATTGGAGGTTCAAAGAAAATCCAGATTGATCATTAGCCGACTGGGATTAAAAATGAAATTATCAGACGTTGAATTTCAGGGAGATGGCAATAAAGCAACTTTCTATTATACAGCGGATGAGCGTGTTGATTTTAGACAATTAATCAGAGAACTGGCAGGTACTTTTAGCCTTCGTATTGAAATGAAACAAGTTGGTTTGAGGCAAGAAGCTGCTCGTTTAGGTGGCATTGGTTCCTGTGGAAGAGAACTTTGTTGTTCTACCTGGTTAACAGATTTCAGATCGGTAAGTACTTCGGCAGCAAGATATCAACAACTCTCCTTAAATCCACAAAAATTAGCTGGACAATGCGGTAAACTAAAATGTTGTTTGAATTACGAACTGGATTCTTATGTGGATGCACTCAAACACTTTCCTAAAACTGATCTTTGGCTCCAAACTGAAAAAGGTGCGGCAGTATTTCAAAAAATGGATATTTTTAAAGGACACCTTTGGTATGCATATAAAGAAAATCCAATTCTTTGGCATAAATTAACCATTGAGCAAACCAACCAGATCATTGCCTTAAATAAGGATAGAAAAAAAGTTCCAAATTTAGAAGAATATGCTTTAGAACTAGAGTTAGACACTGTTGAGGAATCAAAATTCACGGATGTTGTTGGTCAGGACAGTTTAACAAGATTTGATAAACCAAAGTATAAAAAAAGACGTAATAAAGGTAGAAATCAGCACAATAAAAACTATAGAAACAAAAATAATCCCCAAAATAAAAACAAAAAAAATTAATGCAATTAAAAAGTACATTTGCTGTTTTTAGTAAAATTATATTATCATTTATTGTTCTTGCAAACATATCATCCTGTTCAGGCAACATGATGTATGATCAATATAAAAGTATTGAGAATAATCAGTGGCATAAAGACTCCATCATCAATTTTATGGTTGAATCAAAAGATACTATTCGCAAGAATAATATCAATATTAATATCAGAAATAACAAAGAATATGAATTTAGTAATCTGTTTTTAATTGTTGGTATAAAATTCCCTAACAATTATCAAATTGTTGATACTTTAGAATATGAAATGACCACTCCTGAAGGTCACTTTTTAGGAACTGGTTTTGCTGATATAAAAGAAAATAAATTAGAATATAAAACCAATGTTGTTTTTCCTGTAAAAGGGGTATACAAGATCTCTGTACAACAGGCAATGAGAAAAACTAAAGATATTGATGGCCTTGTTTTCCTTAACGGAATAACTGATGTTGGTGTACAAATTGAAAAAATAAACTAATGGCTAAAAAAAGTGTAAAACCGGCAACTTCGAAATTTACCAACTGGATCTGGAAAATATTCATTGGCGGAATTGTTTTTGCTTTTCTGATTTTCTTTTTGGCTTCTTTGGGTATTTTTGGATCATTACCAACCTTTGAAGAACTTGAAAATCCAGAAAATAATTTGGCTACTGAGGTTATCTCCGTTGATGGTGTGACACTTGGTAAATATTATCGTGAAAACAGAACACCGGTTAGTTTTCATGAATTACCAAAAAATTTAATTGAAGCCCTGGTTGCTACCGAAGATGAACGATTCTATGAACATTCAGGAATTGATATGCGAGGCACTTTAAGAGCAGCTGTTAAATTAGGAAAAGATGGTGGTGCAAGTACGATTACCCAGCAGCTTGCAAAAATGTTATTTACTAAAAAAGCATCAGGAAATATATTTAAACGTTTGATCCAAAAAGTAAAAGAGTGGGTTATTTCCACCCGGCTGGAAAAACAATATACTAAAAACGAGATCATTACCATGTATTTCAATAAGTATGATTTCGGACATAATGCAGTAGGTATACGTTCGGCAGCCCGAATTCATTTTGGAAAAGAACCTAATGATCTGAAAATGGAAGAATCAGCAATGTTAGTTGGTATGCTTAAGAATTCCTCTTTATACAATCCAATGCGACGCCCGGAAATGGTACAACAACGCCGTAATGTGGTTTTAAAGCAAATGGTTAGAAATGATTTTATTTCAGAGGTTGTAAAAGACTCTTTACAAAAATTACCACTAAAATTAGATATCAATTTGGAAGGCCATAGTGATGGAACTGCAACTTATTTTAGAGAGTATATTCGTGATTTTATGAAAGGATGGATCAAAAATAATCCTAAAACAAATGGAGAAAAATATAATATTTACCGGGATGGTTTAAAAATTTATGTAACCCTTGATTCTCGTATGCAAAAATATGCCGAAGAAGCGATGAGTGAACATATGACGAATCTGCAAAGTATATTTTACTTACAGCAAAAGAAAAACAAAACTGCTCCTTTTTATGATCTGGATCCAGGTCAAATTAAAAGAACGATGAAACTGGCAATGAAAAGATCGGATAGGTGGAGGAAGATGAAAAGACATGGTAAGAGTGAAAAAGAGATCATCGCATCTTTTCACAAAGAAGCAGACATGAAGATCTTTTCCTGGAAAGGAAATATCGATACCGTAATGACTCCCTATGATTCAATAAGATACTATAAATATATATTGCGTTCAGGAATGCTTTCTTTAGAGACCCAAACCGGACATGTGAAAGCATGGGTTGGAGGTATTAATTATAAACATTTTCAGTATGACCATGTAAAACAAGGGAAAAGGCAGGTTGGATCGACCTTTAAGCCATTTGTTTATGCAACAGCAATCAATCAGTTAAGGTTGTCTCCTTGCTATGAATTGCCAAATACTCCATATACCATACCAAAAGGAAAATATCATTTGGGTGAAGACTGGACTCCAAGAAATGCGGGAGATGAGGACAAATCCTATGGAGGAATGAAAACTCTTAAAAATGCACTTGCAAACTCTGTTAATGTGATCACTGCCCAATTGATCGATAAAACTACACCACAAAATGTGGTTCTTTTGGCAAAAAAATTAGGAATCGAAACAGAGATTCCTGCAGTTCCATCTATTGCCTTGGGTACCGTTGACCTTAGTTTATATGAAATGCTTGGAGCCTTAAACACATTTGCAAATAGGGGAATGTACGTAAAACCCATGATGGTTTTACGAATTGAAGACAAAAACGGTACTGTTTTAAAAGAATTTATACCCAAGACCAAAGAGGTATTAAGTGATGAAATTGCTTATACAATGATCAACCTGATGGAAGGTGTTGTTCAATCGGGTTCAGGTATCAGACTAAGAACTACAGGTGGAAAGTATCCAAATGATGTTGTTACGGGATATCCTTATAAATTTGAAAATCATATTGCCGGTAAAACCGGAACCACGCAAAATCAATCGGATGGTTGGTTCATGGGGATGGTACCAAACCTTTCATCCGGTGTTTGGGTTGGAGCAGAAGATCGTGCTGTGCATTTTACAGATCTGTCCAAAGGTCAGGGAGCTTCTATGGCATTGCCTATCTGGGCATTGTATATGCAAAAGTGTTATGCAGATAAAGAATTGAATATCAGTAAAGAAAAATTTGAAAAACCTGATCATATGACAATCGAACTTGATTGTAATAAGAAAATAGAAAATGAAAAAGGAGAAAAAACTCCCGACCCTACAGAAGAAATAGAATTTTAAAATGACTAAAAAGGCTTTCTGGATACCTGATGAGGAAATCATTAAAAGCAGTAACATTTACAAAATGATGCTGAAAAATGGTTTGGAATCTTATCCGGATTTCTGGAAATGGTCCATTAAAAATAAAAATGAATTTTGGTCACAAACCGTTGACAATTTAGGAATACAACTTCAAAAGAAATACGACTCTATTCTTGATGCAAATTCTGGTGTTGAGGATCCTCAATGGCTAAAGGGAGCTCAACTAAATATTGTTGATTCCTGTTTTCAAAATCAAGATAATGCCATTGCTGTTATTTTTCAAAAAGAAAATGGTAATATTGAAAAAGTTACACAAAAACAATTAGAACATCTTGTCAATAAAATAGCGAACGGACTAAGGGATCTGGGGCTTGAAAAAGGAGATCCTATTGCCATAGATATGTCAATGACCCTGGAAGCAGTTTCCATTTATCTTGCCGGAATCAAAGCCGGAAATCCGGTTGTTACCATCGCTGATAGTTTTACTCCAAATGAAATTGAAATCCGGTTAAAGATAACTAAACCAAAGGTTATTTTTACGCAAGATGTTTTACAACGAGTAGGGAAAACACTTCCTCTTTATGAAAAGATCAAAGAAATTAAGTCCCCAAAAGCTGTTGTTATAAAGGTTGGCAATAATAAAATTCCTTTACGGAAAAACGATCTTTATTTTAAAGATTTCCTGTCGGAGAATGATCAATTTATAACAGAAATTCAAAATCCGGATGATATTATTACTGTTTTATTTTCCTCAGGTACTACCGGAGAACCCAAAGCTATTCCATGGACACATACAACTCCAATAAAAGGAGCTTCTGATGGCTATTATCATCAAAATATTCAAGAAAAAGATATTGTTTGCTGGCCTACAAATCTTGGTTGGATGATGGGTCCTTGGCTGGTTTTTGCTGCACTCATCAACAAAGCAAGTATCGCTTTGTATTATGGTGCACCCATGGGGAAAGAATTTGGTAGTTTCATACAAAATGCAAAAATTACCATGTTAGGTGTAGTTCCAAGTATTGTAAGGAACTGGAAAAATACCGGAAGCATGGAAAGTTATGACTGGAAAGCAATCAAATGTTTTAGCTCAACCGGTGAAGTTTCTAATCCTGAGGAAATGGAGTATTTAATGCAGTTAGCCAATAACAAGCCTATAATTGAATATTGTGGTGGGACTGAAATAGGTGGTGGTTACTTAGCTTCTACAGTAGTTCAACCAAATATTGCCAGTACTTTTTCTACACAAACCCTGGGTGGGGAATTTATTTTACTGGATGAAGATGAAAACATTGCTAAGAAAGGAGAACTGTTTTTGATTCCACCAATAATGGGGCTTTCAAATACATTGCTTAATCAGGATCACCATAAAGTTTATTTTGATGGAACCCCAAAATACGAAGGAAAAACATTACGCCGCCATGGAGATGAAGTTGAACAGCTAAAAAATGGCTATTATCGTATGCACGGAAGAGTAGATGATGCGATGAATCTTGGCGGAATAAAAGTGAGTTCTATTCAAATTGAGGAAATCGTAAACCAATTGGCTTTTATAAAAGAATCTGCTGCAATTGCAGTTTCACCAAAAGATGGTGGCCCGGGTAAATTATTGATCTATTATGTAGAAAACAGTAAAAAATTAAATACGGAAGAAAGATTGATTGAAGCAAAACAAGTGATAAGAAAACAATTAAATCCTTTGTTTAAAGTAAGTGATCTTGTTAAAATAGATGTTTTACCAAGAACTGCTTCCGGTAAGGTGATGAGAAGGAAGTTGAGAGATGTATATAGTTAGCAGTAGGCAGTTGCAGTTGGCAGTTTCTTTAATAATCTCTGCGAAACAGCAAGAACACAAATCCTTATAAAGGTACTAATCAAGGCGAACAAATATTAAGTATTAAATAAATTAGAAAATTGAGTATGAAAATAATATCCTATAACGTAAACGGAATTAGAGCAGCACTTAAAAAAGGTTTTTTAGACTGGCTTAAAGCCGCAAATCCCGATGTAATTTGTATACAGGAAACCAAGGCACAAAAAGAACAGCTGGAACTGCAACATTTTGAAGATTACGGTTATCCATATCACTATTGGTTCTCTGCGCAAAAAAAAGGGTACAGCAGTGTTGCCATACTTTCAAAGATCAAACCTAATCATATTGAATATGGTACTGGCATTGAAACAATGGATTTTGAAGGCCGAAACCTTCGTTTAGATTTTGATGATTTCTCGGTAATGAGTTTGTATCTACCTTCAGGAACCAATGATGCCCGATTGAATTTTAAATTAAACTATATGGCAGAATTTCAGGACTATGTAAATGATCTAAAAAAAGAAATTCCAAATTTATTGATCTGCGGTGATTATAATATTTGTCATGAAGCCATTGATATTCATAATCCAAAAATGAAAAATGTTTCAGGTTTTTTACCGATAGAAAGAGAATGGATAGGTGATTTTATTAATAGCGGATTTATAGATACGTTTAGATATTTCAACAAAGAACCCCATCATTACAGCTGGTGGAGTTATCGTGCAAATGCCCGAAACAATAACAAAGGCTGGCGTATTGATTATTGTATGGCTAGTGAGCCCATGCAAAAAATATTAAAAAGAGCCTTTATTTTACCCGAAGCAAAACATAGCGATCATTGTCCGATTGGAGTGGAAATAGATTTATAAGTTTTAAAATCTTTTACACTTTTTTATTCGCTAATTGCCCACAGGCAGCATCAATATCTTTACCCCGGCTCCTGCGAACATTAACAACAATATGATTTCGTTCCAGTTCCCGTACATAATATTCAATGGCTTTTGCATCTGCTTGCCGGAACCCATCGTCTTCAATAGCATTATATTCGATCAGATTCACTTTTGATGGTACTTGTTTACAATATTCCACTAAAGCATCTATATCCTTTTTCTTATCGTTAATTCCTTTCCAAACCACATATTCAAAAGTAACACGCTTTTGGGTTTTAGCATACCAGTATTGTAAAGATTCTAAAAGTTCGGCCAAATTTGACTTTTCATTGATTGGCATCATTTTACTTCGGACCTCATCAATTGCCGAATGTAAAGAAACTGCCAGATTAAATTTTACTTCATCATCCGCCAGTTTTTTAATCATTTTTGGTAAACCAACGGTAGAAAGGGTAATTCGCCTTGGTGACATCGCTAATCCTTCATCCGAAGTGATTTTATCAATCGCTTCTAGAACATTCGAATAATTAAGTAAAGGCTCTCCCATACCCATAAAAACAATATTACTAAGTTTGTGATTTTGGTACAATTGGCTCTGCTTGTCAATAGCAACTACCTGATCGTAAATTTCATCGGGATGGAGATTACGCATTTTTTTCAATCTTGCAGTAGCACAAAATGTACAATTCAAACTACAACCCACCTGACTGGAAACACAGGCAGTAGTTCTACTTTTACTTGGAATTAAAACAGATTCAACAATTAAGTCATCATGCAATTTAATGGCGTTTTTGATGGTGCCATCCGTAGAAAGCTGCATATCATCCACTTCAATATGATTGATCACAAAATGATCATCCAGCATTTTTCGGGTCTCTTTGGAAAGGTTTGTCATATCATCAAAATGATGTGCACCTTTTATCCACAACCATTCATACACCTGATTACCCCGAAATGCTTTGTCTTTTTGGGATACAAAAAACTCGCGTAATTGTTCTTTATTTAAAGCTCGTATATCTTGTTTTTG
>JAOZTG010000011.1:0-21350 GCA_029939235.1 Flavobacteriaceae bacterium | reverse complement strand
ATACAAAAAACTCGCGTAATTGTTCTTTATTTAAAGCTCGTATATCTTGTTTTTGACTCATTTAAATAATATTAAACCTCAGGGTTTACTTGAATTTAATAAGGTAATCTAGATAATAATTGGAAGGGAGAGCTCAAAATTCATTAAACACACCCCTGAACCCTCTCAAGAGGGGAAAATCCCTTAGTACTTTATCTCTATGTTGAGAATGTCCACATTAATAAAGGCTTCTCAAAATGAAATTTAACTAATAAAAAAAGCACTCGAATAATAACGAGTGCTTTTTTTATTTATATTTCTTAAATAATCAGCATGGCATCGCCAAAAGAATAAAACTTATAATTTTCTTTAATTGCAATTTCATAAGCCTCCTTTAACAGATCATGCCCGGCAAAAGCTGAAGTCATCATCATTAAAGTTGATTTTGGCATGTGGAAATTTGTGATCATACAATTTGCAATACTAAACTCATAAGGAGGAAAAATAAATTTATTGGTCCATCCTTCGTAAGGTTTTAAACGATGGTTAGATGATACTGAACTCTCCATAGAGCGCATTACTGTAGTCCCAACCGCACAAACTCTTTTCTTTTTATTAAGTGCATTATTAACTGCGTCAACAGTATTTTGAGGAACAAAGATCTCTTCAGAATCCATTCTATGCTTAGAAAGATCTTCAACCTCCACCGGATTAAAAGTTCCCAATCCAACATGAAGTGTAACTTCTTTTAGATCAATACCTTTGATCTCTAATCTTTTCAATAAATGTTTCGAAAAATGCAAACCGGCAGTTGGTGCAGCAACGGCTCCTTCATGTTTTGCATAGATGGTTTGGTATCTTTCTTCATCAGAATACTCATCCGTTTCTTCAATATCTCGTTTGATATACTTTGGAAGAGGAGTTTCTCCCATTTCATTGAGTTTTTTTCGAAACTCTTCATACGAACCATCATATAAAAAACGCAAGGTTCTTCCACGTGAAGTGGTATTATCAATTACCTCCGCTACTAATCCACTATCTTCACCAAAAAATAATTTGTTTCCAATTCTGATCTTTCTTGCCGGATCAACCAAAACATCCCACAATCTGCTCTCAGGATTTAATTCGCGCAATAAAAAAACTTCAATTCTGGCTCCGGTTTTTTCTTTGTTTCCAAATAATCTTGCCGGAAAAACTTTTGTGTTATTAAAGACCATGACATCTCCTTCATCGAAATAACTATCAAGATCTTTAAAATGTTTGTGTTTAATGGTTCCTTCTTTACGATTAACTACCATTAATCTTGCCTCGTCACGGTGTGCTGCCGGATATTCTGCAAGTAATTCTTCTGGCAGATCATATTTAAATTGTGATAATTTCATATACTTATTTTTTAATACCTGCAAATATACAATCTCAAAACCCCCTTTGTCAAGTGTTTTACGATTTAAATTGGTTTTTTTATGTAATGGATGAAAATTGAATTCCTATCTTTACGCAAATTTTTGAAATGGCAAAAAAAGTTATTCCATATAAAGAATCGGATCTGGGTAAAAAAGAACAAGTTACCCAAATGTTCGATAATGTCTCTTCGAATTATGATTTTTTAAATCGATTACTAACTTTTGGAATTGATGTAAGCTGGCGTAAAAAAGTTGTTAAAATGGTAGCTGATCAAAATGCTAAAATAATCATGGATATTGCCACCGGAACGGGTGATCTTGCTATCATGCTTGCAAAAATAAATCCCGAAAAAGTAATAGGTTTGGATATTTCACAAGGGATGCTGGATGTTGGAAAAAAAAAGGTGGAACAATTGAATCTTACGGATAAAGTCGAAATGGTTATTGGTGACTCTGAGAATTTAACCTTTGCTGACAATACTTTTGATGCAATCACTGTAGGATTTGGTGTTAGAAATTTTGAAGATCTTGAAAAAGGATTAGGTGAAATATACAGGGTTTTAAAACCCAAGGGAACATTTGTAGTTTTGGAAACATCTCAACCTACTAATTTCCTTGTCAAGCAAGGTTTTACTTTTTATTCAAAATATATCATACCAACCGTTGGAAAAATATTTTCAAAAGATAAAAATGCATATCAGTATTTACCCGAATCTGCTGCTGCATTTCCTTATGGGGAAGAGTTCAACAATATTTTATTAAAAACAGGGTTTAATACATCGAAAGTTTATCCACAAACATTTGGTGCTGCAACCATTTATCAAGCTTTTAAGTAAATATGAAAAAATTATTTTTAATATCTCTTATTCTTTTAACTACTGGCATTACAAATGTAACTGCTCAGGTAATTCGCGGACAAAAAGATCGTATTGAAAACTTACCAAATTTTGATAAAAGAAAATTGCGTTTTGGTTTTTATCTGGGGATGAATAACAATAGTTATAAGGTTAGTTATTATGACCAAAGTGGGTCAGATGGATCTTCACCGGTGAACCCCATTCCTTCAACAGATATGTTTGTATCTATAGATGCATCTTTAGGATTTAATTTAGGGTTTGTTGTGGATTATCGTTTGCACCAAAATATAAGTTTAAGGTTTGAACCCGGTTTAATGAGTAATACCAAAACATTAACTTTTATAAATCCAAATCTTGATACTTATGATCCGGATGGTCTGCCAATTTATAATGGAACTGATATTCCAATAAGAGATATATCAAGTACCTATTTGCATTTACCTTTGCTTTTGAAATTTAGTGCTAACCGATATAAAAATATCAGACCATATATTATTGGTGGAGCTTCCTACGATTATAATTTTTCCAGCAATGAAACCAATAGCAAAGATAATTATGATGCTGAATTTAGAATGACTTCCAGCAATTTTATGTATGAGGTGGGAATTGGAATGGAATTCTATTTTCATTATTTCAAATTTTCTCCTTCTATTCGCGGAATTTTTGCCATAAATAATGAAATGGTTCCAGATTCTTCAAATGAAGCTCCTTATTCAAGTCCGTGGACAGGTCCGATCGATTATTTTGGAACAAGAGGTATTTATCTAAATTTAACTTTTCAGTAGTGGTTAATGTGACAATAAGTTAATGGGGTAATGCTATAATAAAAAAGTTGCCCGTACATTATAGGTGGAACATCTATATTACTGGGCAATTGGATAGCCTTCCTTATCTAGTTCAATAACCTTATCGATCATTTTATCATTGTTATTAATGATTCGGTAATAAGCATTCGCATCAAATATTTGTTGCGCAAATAAAGCTTTTAAATACATTTTTAAGTTTTGGTCTTCGATACCATGCACTTTGATAAGCTTTTCCGGCAGACTTTTCAAATAAGAATTATATATAACATCATCCTTGTCAAAATCGGCATTAAACTTATCAAAATTCCAGTTTTCAAATTCCTTTCTATGTATATCTGAATAATCAAAAACAAAATTATTCATCTTCCTAAAATAAAAATTACTAAAAAAACGGGTGGTATCGATTGCCACGAATATATCCGGAATAATTCCACCCCCACCATAAACGATCTTGCCTTTTGGAGTTGTAAATTTAAGTGTGTCATTCACCTTGATACTATCTGCACTCATCAATTCACCATGTTCAAATCTTTCCTCAAATTCATTAAAATATCTGTTATTCCCTTTATTGTCATATGGTTTTTGAATAGATCTACCGGTTGGAGTATAATATCGGGAAACCGTCAATCTAACTGCAGAGCCATCACCCAGATCCATTTCCTGCTGAACCAATCCTTTACCAAAAGATCTTCTCCCAACAATGGTTCCTTTATCATTATCCTGTAATGCACCGGCAACAATTTCACTTGCTGAAGCAGATGCTCCATTGATCAGCACAAACACATGTCCGTCCTCAAAATCACCTTTTGAAGTGGCAAATGTATTGTCAATTTTATCTCTCTTGTTTTTTGTAAAAACAATAAGTTTATCATCTTCTAAAAACTCATCGATAATTTGGGTAGCCACTTGCAAATAACCACCGGGATTTTGTCGCAAATCCAAAACCAGTTTGGTCATTCCCTTATCTATTAAAGAATCAAGTGCTATCTTAAACTCATCGTATGTAGTTGCTGCAAACTTATTGATCTTTATATAGCCAAGATCCTTATTGATCATATAATATGCATCTACACTTTGTATTGGCACATCACCCCGGGTAATAGTAAACGGTATATTTCTGTTTTCTGATTTTCGGTAAACTAATAGGTCAACTTCCGTATTTGGTTCTCCTTTAAGGGTTTTAAAAATATAATCATTGTTTATTTCTTTCCCGTATAAAGTGTCGTTATTTGCAATTAAAATTCTATCTCCTGCTTTTAGTCCAGCTTTTTGGCTCGGACCATTATCCAACACTTTTATGACTGTTAATGAATCTTTATGGATAGTGAACTGAACACCAATACCAACAAATTTTCCATTCATTGTTTCAGCAATATTTTCATGTTCCTGTGCTGGAATATATACTGAATGCGGATCTAATTTGCTGAGCATATTTTTGATAGTTCCATCTAATAAACTATCTGTATCAACTTCGTCTACATATTCATACTGTATATAATCGATCAATCTTTTTATTTTCTTCTCCTGCGGGGAACCTCCAAAAAAGGTAAGTGTCTTTTTCTGGTAATTTAATGAAGCCCCTAAAAATATACCAAAAGCAATAGCTATAGCAATAATTAATGGAAGGTATATTTTTATTTTGTTATTCATCTATAGGTAAATAAGTTAATTCTACTTCTGCTTTCTTTAAAAAATCAAGTCCGGTAGTATCTTTATAAGCATTGGCATAAACAACTCTTTTTATTCCTGATTGATGGATCAGTTTACTACAATCTTTACATGGAGATAAAGTTAAATATAGGGTTGCATTATTGCAGGCTTGCGTGGATGAAGCAACTTTTAATATAGCATTTGCCTCCGCATGCAAAACATGCCATTTTGTGTTCCCATTTTCATCTTCACATTTATTATCAAATCCTGTTGGACTCCCATTATAACCATCAGAAATGATCATTTTATCTTTTACAATCAGGGCTCCAACCTGTTTCCGTTCGCAATGAGACAACTTGGCCCATTCCTTGGCCATTTTTAAATAAGCCGTATCGTATTTTTTTTGCTTTTTGTTGTTCATTTTATTTGAAAATCATTTCGCTTAAGCGAAATTAAAAAACTTATAACTTGTTATTGTTAAAATATTACCAAAATTTTCTTTCAACCAACATTGGAATGACAACTCCAATAACAACGGAAGAAACAACCAAGATCCAGTCCCGTTTTGCTCTCTTAAAAATATTTAAAATAATATAGCTTGAGAGTAATACAAATATCACTACGATTATTTGTGCAATTTCAATGCCAAAAGCAAACTCTATTAGGGGCAACAGTTTATCTTCACTTTCATCAACCAATATTTTGAAATAACTTGAAAATCCAATGCCATGAATCAAACCGAAAACAAGTGCAAAAAGAGCATTTATCTTTATATTTTTTGGCGGAGATTTCACTTTCAATATATTGTAAATTGCTGTAATAAAAATGGTTAGCGGAATTAAAAATTCTATAATATCCATTTCAACCTGGACTATACGGTAAGCCGATAAAGTTAGAGATAAAGTATGCCCTAAAGTAAAAGCTGTGATCAGCCAAAGCACTTTTTTCCAGTCTTTAAAACTGTAAAATATGGTTAAAACCACTAAAAACAAAATATGATCATAGGCCTTCCAATCCAATACATGATTTAAACCAAGGTTCATAAAAAGTAGAAATTCATCCATATTTTAATATTTAAATTTTTTAAAAAGATCCCATAAAACCACTCCATAACTCACCGAAATATTAAGAGAATGCTTGGTGCCAAATTGTGGAATTTCCACACAGAAATCTGAATTAGTCACTACTTCCTGCTGTACTCCTTTCACTTCATTACCCAATATCACCGCATACTTTTGATCTTTTTCTATAGTAAATTCCTGTAGCAAAGTACTATTGTCTGCTTGTTCAATACTTACTGTTTTAATTTTTAAATCTTTCAATCTTTCAATCAATTGTATAGTATCTTCCACATATTCCCATTCAACTGAATCTGTTGCACCCAAAGCCGTTTTATGAATATCTTTATGTGGCGGTTTTGCTGTGATTCCACAGAGATATATTTTTTCGATCAAAAAAGCATCACTGGTTCTAAAAACCGAACCAATATTATTTAAACTTCTGATATTATCCAGAATAACGATCAGTGGAATTTTCTCAATTTTTTTAAACTCTTCTACATTGATCCTATTTAATTCGCTGTTTTTAAGTTTACGCATTTTTTAGTTTTCAATTTTTTACAAAATAAAGAAGAAAAAAGAAATAAGACCGCTTCACTGTAAGAAAAAAAATCAAATATTTTATTATTCTTTAAATCATTTAAAAATATAGACCTCTATTTCCTGTAAATACTTCTTGGGTAATCTAAAATATTTACTTTTTCACTTTGCAATTCTTTTAAAGCATCTTTTCCAATCCATTGTGCAGATCGAGAATCTTGCTTAAATATTTCATTAGCTGTTTCAATAGCTTTTAATTGCAGATCTCTATTCCTTTTCCCAATTTGTCGCAATGCCCAGTTGATTGCTTTTTTAACATAGATCCTATCATCATTGGCATGTTCAATTAATATTGGGAAAAATTGTTCAAAAACCTCATTCTCTGCTTTTTTATCAGCAAAACCATAGGTTGCCATCAAAACAAAACCGGCACGTTTTTCAAACTCATTGGTTCTTTTACTCCATTCCAACGCCTTTTTAATTGCCAAAGGATGGTATTTGAATAATTGCATGCAAAAAGAATCACAAATCTCCCAGGTATTAAAATGAGTGATCCACTTATCCATCATTTCTTCGGTAATTTCCTTTGGTTTGCAAATTTTAGCACATAGCAACTGAGCGTCATAATTACCGGTTTCAAATAATTGTATTCCAACACTTGTATTTTTACTGATTTTCTTCGCCAAAACAGCAATATCTTTTTGGTAAACTCCCCAGGAATTATCACAATCAATTCCAAACTTTATTGCCTTAAATTCTTTTACTTCCGGATTGGAAAGAGATTTTAATTCTGTAAGTATTTCATTTATTTGCATGACGAATTAATGTTTAAAATTATATCTTTGCGAGAATCAGATTCCACAATTATAGGCTTCTGCAAGTTAAATAAAAATATTTCTGAAATTGGCTAAAACAAAAGCAAAGAAAGTTACCCCTTTAATGCAGCAATACAATAATATCAAGGTAAAATACCCTGATGCGATGTTGTTATTTCGGGTTGGTGATTTTTATGAAACTTTTGGTGATGATGCCAAAAAAGCTGCGAAAATCTTAGGGATTGTTCTAACCAAAAGAGGTGCAGGAAGTGAAACGGAAACAGCTTTGGCTGGATTTCCGCATCATTCCTTAAACACCTATTTACCAAAATTGGTTAAAGCCGGATTAAGAGTTGCTATTTGCGATCAGCTGGAGGATCCAAAAATGACAAAAACTATCGTAAAACGAGGTGTTACCGAGTTAGTTACACCGGGAGTTGCTTTAAATGATGAGGTTTTACAGGCAAAAAAGAATAACTTTTTAGCTGCGGTTCATTTTGGTAAAAAAAATATTGGAATTTCCTTTTTAGATGTTTCAACAGGTGAATTCTTAACAGCGCAGGGAAATGCCGAGTATATTGATAAATTGCTGCAAAATTTCTCCCCTAGTGAGATCCTTGTCCAAAAACAATTCAAACAAAGATTTAGAGATATTTTTGGAGATCAATTCTATACTTTTTATTTAGAAGACTGGATATTTCAAAATGATTTTTCTAATGAAATTTTGTACAATCATTTTAAGATCAAATCTTTAAAAGGTTTTGGAATTGATGATCTTCCAGAAGGGATTATTTCCGCAGGAGCGGTAATGCATTACTTATCAGAAACTCAACACCATAGATTAGAGCATATTACTAATATTCAACGTGTGATAGAAGGTAATTATGTTTGGATGGATAAATTTACCATTAGAAACTTAGAGCTGTATTATGCAAATTCTGCGCAGGCAGTAACTTTATTGGATATTATTGATAAAACCATTTCACCAATGGGCGGAAGATTGCTCAAACGATGGCTGGCTTTGCCATTAAAAAATATTGAAGAGATTCAAAAACGGCATGAAATAGTTAAATACTTTATTGAAAATGAAACCTTTTTTGACCAGATCAATTTTCAGATCAAACAAATAAGTGATTTGGAAAGGTTGATTTCCAAAGTTGCTACAGGTAAAATAAATCCACGGGAAGTAGTACTACTAAAAGATTCATTAAAAGCAATAAACCCTATTAAAGATATTGCTCAGCAAAGTAAGAATAAAACACTGCAAGAACTTGGTAGTGAAATTGATAGCTGTATCAATTTGATAGATGAAATTTCGAAGACCCTGCAAGAAAATGCTCCTGTGAATATTAACAAAGGAAATGCCATTGCAACAGGTGTTTCGGAAGAATTAGATGAATTAAGAGCTATTTCAAGTTCCGGTAAGGAGTATTTGGACAATATCGTAATTCGTGAAAAAGAACGCACACAAATTTCAAGTCTGAAAATTGCATTCAACAATGTTTTTGGCTATTATATTGAAGTCCGGAATACACATAAAGACAAGGTTCCTGAAGAATGGATCAGAAAACAAACCCTGGTTTCTGCCGAAAGGTATATCACAGAAGAATTAAAAGAATACGAGACCAAGATTTTAGGAGCCCAGGAAAAAATTGGTAAGATTGAACTGGAATTGTTTACTGATTTACTCCATTTTATTCTTCCTTTTATTCAAAAAGTCCAAAAAAATGCCCAGATAATTGCTCAGATCGATTGTTTAAGCTCTTTTGCTAAAGTTGCTTCCAGCAATAATTATGTGCGTCCGATCATTGATGAAACTACGGATATTGAGATAAAAAACGGTCGTCATCCGGTTATTGAAAAACAATTGCCTGTTGGCGAAGAATATATTGCCAATGATCTGGTTTTAAATAGAAATCAGCAACAAATAATCATGATCACTGGACCTAATATGAGTGGTAAATCGGCTATTTTACGACAAACTGCTTTAATTGTTTTATTGGCTCAAATGGGAAGTTACGTTCCTGCTCAAAATGCCAGAATTGGTGTTGTTGATAAAATATTTACACGCGTGGGCGCCAGCGATAATATCTCTATGGGAGAATCTACTTTTATGGTAGAAATGAATGAAACCGCAAGTATTTTAAATAATTTATCCGAAAGAAGTCTGATCTTGCTTGATGAGATCGGTCGTGGGACAAGCACCTATGACGGAATTTCCATAGCCTGGGCGATAGCCGAATATGTACATGAACATCCGGCAAAAGCCAAAACCTTATTTGCAACACATTATCATGAACTCAATGATATGAGTGAGACATTTGAACGGATCAAAAATTTCAATGTTTCGGTAAAAGAATTGAAAGATAAGGTAATCTTCCTGCGAAAGTTGGTTCCTGGAGGAAGTAAACACAGTTTCGGAATTTATGTTGCCAAACTTGCCGGAATGCCTACACCTGTTATTCACAGAGCAAACAAAATGCTAAAACGGCTGGAAAAAAGTCATGCCAGTGAAGACATGCAAGAAAAATTAAAACAGGCTACTGAGGAAGATCTGCAATTGAGTTTTTTTAAGTTAGATGACCCATTACTGGAAGAGATCAAAGAGGAAATTCTATCTACCAATATTGATACACTTACTCCTATTGAAGCTCTAATGAAGCTAAACGAAATCAAAAGAATGTTGGTAAAGAAGTAGTACAATTCACCGGGCAACTTTTAGGTTACCCGATGAATCATTAAACTATGATCATTCAATTAATAAATCGTCTAATTTTTTTTCATTAAAAGCAATAACATTTTCAAATTCTATTTGATCGATCGTACCTGTTTTGTATTGTGTTATTGCATTTTCCACTTCATTTTTTATTATTTCTGATTCAACAGAGCATATAATATCTTCATTAATATCTGTAAATCTTAATAATCCTATGGAAACTACTGCTGTTATAATTGTTTTATTTATTTTCATATCTATATTATTTAATTATATCTCAAAACTAGATAATAGAAATATGAATATTCTAAATATTTCGTTAATATTTTGTGTTTAACTTAATTTTAGGAATGATTTAACAAATTTATTTGATTATATTAAAGGCGAATCACCTTACAGGGACTCCTCATTTCAAAGGAGGAGAATTAAAATAGATAAAATGTTGTAGGGGATGTAATGTTAAAATAAACTACACTATGAATTAAAAATTCATCTCATGATAATATCCATACGGATATTAATCATGAGATGAATCAAGCTAAAGATTACTTTCCAATTACTTCCCTAACATACCTTCTTTTAAACTATCCTGAGCCGGTTTTTTACCAATCCAGATACCAAATAAAGCCTTTTTAAATGCAAGGCCTTTGATTGTTTTTGAATATTTATCATTTTTATAAATATCAACTCCTTTTCCAGGGATATAGATCATATTAAAAATATCCCCATCCTTTATTTCAGCCTTAAAAACATCAATAAAAGCTTCTATTTCATTACTCATGCTACTCACATTCTTTCCAAGAGAATTATCAAATCCTTCTCGGGTTGCATCTTCCATTTTTTCGCTGGTAATCATAGATGATATAATATGTAAACGAATCGCCATCGGTTTATCTTCTGACAAAACTTTATTATCATCAGTTGTTTTATTTTGTAAATACAAACCTCCAACATATAATTTTATAAAAAATTTGGTTCGAATACCAGCTCCATTAAGCGTTAAATTGTTATCTCCTGCTTTTAAAGTGTCGGGCATTGTAATTCCACCAATTTCCATATCTCCTGAAGTAAAGGATATTAGCACAAAAGCAATTGCAAATAAGGTTATTTTTTTGATCATCATAATTGTTTTTAAGATTGTTATGCTAAAGTAGTAAATATTTTATAGAATTAAATTCTTAACAAAAAGCATTTTTTAATCTCAAATTTTTAAAAAGGTTAAAATTAACCTGAGATCATCACGTCACTCATTTTTCGTTCCTTGTGAAGATTTCATAATCATCACTCATCTTTTGAACGTGGTGTGGCCATCTTATGTGTTTTTGAAGCCAAAAGAAGGTTACCCCATCTTTGATACATCTCTTACTGTTATGCTGGTGGTAAAGCTAATGAAAACAAAATTATTATACATGAATTCCATCTATAACAGTTTTCTCTACTTTTTGAAACAACTCATCAAAGGGCAATGAATCACTTTTAATGGGTTCGTGCACATCAAAAGTGATCTTGTTAAAAATCCCGAAAGGAAAACTTCCGTATTGTACAATTTTCCATGAGTTATTGATAGAAATAGGAACAACATAAGAAGACGGTATTTTTTTTACCATCATTTTCAACCCTTTTTCTTTAAATGCCTTTGGTTTTCCATCTTTACTTCTGGTACCTTCCGGAAAAATAGAGGCAGAAAAATTGTTCTTTTCAATATATTCTCCGAAGTTGCTTAAAGTAGAAAGAGATTGCCTTGTATCTTTCCTATCGATTAAAACATTTCCCCCGTGTCTCAAATTATAAGAAACACTCGGTATACCTTTCCCCAATTCTTTTTTGGAAATAAATTTTGGTGAATATTTACGCAGATACCAGTAAATTGGAGGTATATCATAGGTGCTTTGATGGTTAGAAACCAATATCAATGGTGTGTTTTCGGGTAATTTGTATTTATTATTAAAAACAACTCTTGACGCTAAAAAATACATGGTCATTACTAAAAAGAAATTCATAATATCAACAACTTTTTTGTGCGCTTTTTGTCCGCCTAAATTAAATGCCAGCCATTGAATGGGATGGAAAATAAGTAAGGTCAAACCAAAGAAAAAGTAATGAATAACTGTTAGTATGTAAGATAGAATTTTGGTAAATAAATTCATAAATCAAGATTAAATGAATAATACTTTGAGATTCCCTTTTGCATGGGAATGACAATTTTTTATTTAGATGCTTTTATTCTAATGAAGCCATTGACCCCAAGGAATTCTGCTCAATACCAGTAATAATGCAATCCCATAAAAACTGGCAATAGTTTTGTATTTTGCAAGATCTGTTGTTTTATTTTTATGCTTCGAAAAACCAATGGTTATAAATACAACTGCCAAGATCATCATCAATGGATGTTCTACCACAAAAAGCCGAGCAGTTGTATCCTTCATAACCGCACCCATTCCATTTTCTTTTAAAAAAGTAAATGAAGCAGATGTAAAAAAAGCAATCAAACCTATAATCAATTGAATATGAGCCACAATTAAAGTAAAAAGAGAAATACGTAAAGATTTATCAGTAAATTCCTTTTTTGAAGTGGTACCAGTAATGGCATTTACTACTGCAAAAACCAACACAAGTAAAGTAATAATTGCCCAGGTTGAATGAATCATATTAATCATATAAATTTTATTTTTTTAGTTACGCAAATGTAATAATTATAAAAGAGACTTAACCCACATTATTCATGTAAACAATAATGAGATCATAGATTATATTGATTTACAGTTAAATAAGTACGATTTTTTTATCATGAATACTCCCGTATTGGATTGTGAAATCAAAATTGATAAGTGAATATTTTTTCAAATTCCCTAGCCCATATATCTTTTGTAAACAATAGAGTTCACCACATCAACAGCAGACGCTATCAACTAACTTTCGACCTAAAAAAAGGCTGTCTTGTTTAGACAGCCTTTATAAGTTCTACTATAAATTTACTTAAAAATCAAATTTAATTCCTTGCGCCAAAGGTAATTCTTCACTATGGTTAAAGGTACTTGTTTGACGTCGCATATAGATTTTCCATGAATCAGAACCTGATTCTCTACCACCTCCTGTATCTTTTTCACCACCAAATGCTCCACCAATTTCAGCTCCGGAAGTTCCAACATTTACATTGGCAATACCACAATCAGATCCTACGGCAGAAACAAATTTTTCAGCTTCTCTCATGTTTAGAGTAAATACACATGATGACAACCCCTGAGGAACATTATTATTAATTTCAATGGCATCATCAATATCTCCACTATATTTAATCAGATATACGATTGGTGCAAAAGTTTCTTCCTGCACGATTTTATAATGATTTTCTGCTTCAGCGATACAAGGCATCACATAATTACCTGATTCAAAACTTTTTCCTTCCATAACCTCACCACCAAACAAGATTTTACCACCTTCTTTCTGAACTTCAGATACAGAATTTTTAAAATTATTTACAGAATGTATATCAATAAGCGGGCCTACCAAGAAATCCTCATCTAAAGGGTTACCAATTTTAGTTGCTACACTTTTATAAGCATTTACCATTGAATCTCTCACCTGGTCGTAAACACTTTCGTGAATAATAATTCTTCGGGTAGAAGTACAACGCTGACCTGCAGTACCAACAGTTCCAAATACTGTAGATGCGATTGCCATTTTAATATCTGCATGAGGTGTAATGATCACTGCGTTATTACCACCTAATTCCAGAATAGTTTTCCCTAAACGTTTTCCAACAATACCTCCGACTCTTTGTCCAACTGCAGTTGAACCGGTAACAGATAATAAAGGGATTCGTTTATCCGCTAGAAAATTATCTCCCATTACAGATGATTTTGCAACAATTAGATTAAATACCCCTTCCGGAACATTATTCTTAGCCAATACATCATTGATGATTCTTTGTGTTGCAATAGCTGTTAACGGAGTTTTAGAAGATGGTTTCCAAATAACAACATCTCCTGCGATAGCAGCTAAAGCTGAATTCCATGCCCAAACTGCAACCGGAAAATTAAAGGAAGTCACTATTCCTACAATACCAAGTGGCTGATATTGTTCAAATAACCGATGTTCCTTTCTTTCTGATTGTAAAGAAACTCCATTGATCAATCTGGACTGACCAACTGCGAAATCACATATATCTATCATTTCCTGCACTTCACCTAAGCCCTCCTGGAAAATTTTCCCCATTTCATAACTAACCAAAGCTCCTAATTCATTTTTATATTTTCTTAACTCTAATCCTATCTGACGAACAATTTCTCCTCTTTCGGGTGCCGGAACAAGCCTCCATTCTTTAAAAGCTTCCTGCGCCATATTTACAACCATTTCATAATCTTCAATCGTTGCGTTTTTTACTTTTGCAATCTCTTTTCCATCCGCCGGAGAAGATGAAGATGTAATTGCACCATTAGTTTTATGCCAATTTTGACCGGTTGAAACACCCAAATTCACTTCTTTAATTCCTAAGGTATTCAATACTTTATTTATATCAATAGCCATCCTTTAAGTTTTTAATTATTTTTTAATCCGTTTAATTCATCTACAAATTTTTGAATCTCTTCTTGTGAAAAGTTCTTTTCTAAGCATGCTTCTTCTAAAGTACCCCAGATAGGTTCTCCACAAGCTATACACTTAATTCCTTTTTTTGATAGAAAATTTACCGAGAAAGGAAATTCATCAACTAAGTCTTCTATAGTAATGTTTTTATCAATATGCATTATCTCCAATTTAATGTTCAGCAAAATTAAGAGTATTTACAATAGTTATTTGATTAAAATTAAACTTTTTTGATAAATATCGTTTAATATTAAACAACTGAAAAAGTATATTTATTATAAATAAAAGCAAAAACCGAAAGAAACTTTCGGTTTTTGTCCATATGCAACATATGTAAATACTTATTTAACCAATTAAAATTTAAAATTCAGTCCGGAATATACTCCTAAGTAATAAGGTCGGAAATTACCGGAATTATTTGAGTAAGTATTAAATTGATATTTAAACATTGGAGTAACATTAAAATACCAGCTATTGCTAATTTTATAATCAAGATCGAAACCTACATTTCCACTAAAATTAATGGTATTCAAATTACTGGCTCCACCAAGATCCGTGATTTGATCTTGTGAGACAAAATAAACTGAATTATTTGTTAAAAAGTAAGTACTAACACCACCAACAAGATTGAACCCCAGTTTATTATCATAAAGATTGTATTTCATTTCCAAAGGTAATTCAAAATATTCAAGAGATTGATTGATATCTCCTTTTGCTCCTGATTTGCTTACACGATTGCCATTTAAAAGATCTCCACTATTATTAACAGAAGGTGTTAAAATAACGCCAGGCTTGTTTGTATTGGTATTGGTGACAGCATTTTTATCAGATGAAATAAATGCATTAACCCCTTTGGTATTATAAGCCATTTCAACTTTATTTACACCTGACTGCAAATTAATTTTTTTAGTTAACTGATAATTAATTTTTACCCCATAGGAAAATGCATCATCCGCTATTGTTTTACTATTAGCTAAATTATCATTGACAGGTGAACCTTTTTGTAAAGAGTTATAATAAATAGGTGAAACGGTAGGTCCGACTGACCATTTTTTACCTTCTACTGACTTCTTTATTATTTCTTTTTCCGATTCAATTTGTGTAATAATACTTTGTTCAGATCTTAACGCATCAATAAAATCGTTCTTGTCAATAATATACTTGTTTTCAACATTTTTGTAAACAGAAGAAATATCAGTTGTGGTAATAATTACATCATTGTTAGGATTTTTCACAAAAACCGGAGTTGTTTTCTTTCCTGTTACCCTTTTCTTAGTTATATCTGTTTGAGCTACCCTTTCCTGCGTTTTTTCAATAGGTTTATTTATAGGAATAACATTATCATTATTAAAATTATTATTATCTATATTAGTAATTCTGTTTACGGAAGATCTTTCAGCATTAGAATTAGTATACCAAATACCTCCTGTTAAAAACAAAACCAATATCATGGCAACACCACTCAATCTTTGCCATAAAGAAATAGTTTTTTTATAGTGATTTTCATTTAAAGATACCTCAATATTTTCCCAAACCTTATTACCTGGTTCAATTTCCAGATCTTTAAAGTTCTCTTGAAATACTCTATCTATGTTCTTTCTTTCAATCATTTATAGCAACTTCAAACTTTGATTTTGTTGACTTGACTCAACCTTGTCCTTTAAGATCAATCTTGCACGAGACAAGTTTGATTTAGATGTTCCTACTGCAATTCCAAGCATATTTGAAATATCATTATGCGAATATCCATCTAATACGTACAAATTAAAAACCATCCGATACCTTTCCGGTAATTCCTGAATTATTTTTAATAAAAAATCTAAACTAATTTTATCATCATTTATTTCAACATCCACTTCCTCAGGAAAATTCTCTTCAACTAAATTAAGAACATTCTTTTTCCGATAGGATTGCAAAGCGGTGTTGATCACAATTCTTTTCATCCAGCCTTCAAAAGAACCTTTAAATTTATATTGATCCATTTTATTAAAAATGGTTATAAAAGCCTCCTGTAAGTTATCTTCTGCTTCCTGATGTGTCTTTGAGTATTTTAAGCATAAAGCAAAAAGTTTACCAGCAAAAAGATGGTAAATTTCTGATTGAGATTTTATATCTCTTTTTTTACTTTTATGTATGAGTCTTTTTAAACTCATTTGCTTAATTGATTTTTTAATTTATACTACTGGTACAACTATTTCTAAATAAATAGGATCACCATTTTCATCATCTCCCTGCCAAAACCTAAATATATAGGGTTCTACTTGCAAAGCCTCAACTCTAATGGTCAATTCTTCTTCTCTGTCCAGAATTTCACAATTATCATCATCGATAACAGTAGAAATCACAGCGATATTTCGTGCATCAAAATCATATTCGTATAAAACATCATTATATACATAACACTCATCCGGAAGAATATATTTTACCGTTATAAAATAAATTTGCCCATGCACAAACTCATCCGGTACAATAGCTTCCTCTATTGGTAACAACTCATAATGGTAACTTGAATAGTCATCATCAGAACAAGAAACAGTTAAAAGTAGTATAAAAAATACAAAAAATACCTTTTTCATCTTTTTTTAATATTAAGCTAACACATATAAGTGTATTTAAAGATGCATAATTAACCGAATGGTTGCGTAGAAAATAGTTACTTTTGTTCATATATGGATATGATTTTTCACAAATATTTTAATTTAATAAATGATAAGAACTTTGATCAATATACTCTTGATGTGTTTAAATTTCAAGCGAAGAATAATGAAGTTTTTAGCAAATATTTAAATCTGTTGCATATAGATATTCTTTCCATAAAAAAAATAGATCAAATTCCCTTTTTACCTATTCAGTTTTTCAAGTCGCATAAAATCTTATCCTCAAAAGAGAAAGTACAGCAAGTGTTTTTAAGTAGCGGTACAACCGGAATAAATCAAAGCAAACATTATATCACTGATATTCAATTATATGAAAATAGTTATTTAAAAGGATTTCAATATTTTTATGGTGATATTGAAGATTATATCATTCTGGCACTTTTACCAAATTATTTAGAGAGAAAAGGATCTTCACTGGTTTATATGGTTGATGATCTGATCAAAAAAAGTAAATCTAATGAAAGCGGATTTTACTTAGACAATTTAAAAGATCTGTCAGAAAAATTGACAGAATTAGATCAGAAAAATAAAAAGATCTTATTGATAGGTGTTTCCTATGCGTTATTGGATCTAATCGAATTTCAAAATTTTAGTTTAAAAAATACCATTATTATGGAAACAGGTGGTATGAAAGGGAGGAGAAAAGAAATGGTAAAAGAAGAACTGCACCAAATACTTTGCGAAGGGTTTGGTGTGGATAAGATCCATTCAGAATATGGTATGACTGAATTACTATCTCAGGCATATTCATTTGGAGATGGAATCTTTAAAACACCTCCATGGATGAAAATTTTCACAAGAGATACCGAAGATGCATTGACAATCTTACCACAAAACAGAACCGGAGGTATCAATGTGATCGATCTTGCAAATATCAATTCCTGTTCATTTATTGCAACACAGGATCTTGGAAAAATTCATTCAAATGGTACTTTTGAAATATTAGGAAGGTTTGATAATTCGGATATAAGAGGGTGCAATTTGATGGTGGTCTAAGATGGTAATGAATAAATGCTTTAATGAGTCATTCATAATATGAAAAAGTACATTTCTGATAATAAAAATTATTATTTCACCTCAACTTTTTTAGAATCAACTTTTGCTAAAACTTTCAAACTTAATTGATAAAACAGAAATCCGATAAGTAAACCAAGCATAGCACCAACAGTTACATCTATTGGGAAATGAACCCCAATATAGATTCTGCTATATGCAAATAGCAAAGGCCAGATAAAAAATAAGATAGTGTATTTGTAATACTTCTTTAATGTTAGATGCATGAGTAAACTCACTGCAGTTGATGTAGTGGCATGACCAGATACAAAACTAAAACTTTTATTATCTTTTAAAAGTCTGATAATATCTCTTAATTCAGGATTTTGATTAGGTCGTAATCGTCCTACAAAATCTTTTATAAATACTGTCAACTGATCAGAAAAACCAGCCATAAGGGCTGTGATAATTATAAAAACCAATCCTTTTTTCCAGCCAAAAGTTTTAAAAATTAAATAGAAAAATAATAAAAAAAGAGGTGTCCAATTTATTGGAGTAGTAATAAATATCCAAAAAGAGTCCCAATTTTCACTACCTAAACCATTGAGAAAAACCAATAGTTCTTTGTCATGCTGAATAATACTATCAAGGAAATCCAAATTACAATCCTCGTTTTATTGGTCCGGTAACATCATCAATATTATCCTGCACCTTATTCTTGATCTTTTTTACTTCCTTTTCAATATCCCTTGTGAATTCGGTATCAATACCACTTTTTTTAGCTGAATCGTTGATCTCCTTTTTTACATCTTCGGTTGCATTTTTTAATTGTTGCATTCCTTTTCCCAAACCACGTGCAAGCTCTGGTATCTTATCTGCACCAAAAAGCATCACCACAATAACAAGGATAATAAAAATTTCTGCTCCACTAATAAATAAAAACATAGTCCTTTTAATTAGGTTACAAAGATAAAATATTAAATGATTAAAAATGAAAAATGAAAAAATGAAATTGTTTTATCTACTCTTTACAATATTAATAGTCAGATTACTGTGAATTGTGGTTAAAACCCTTCGATAATATAAGGGATGGTACACATTATAATTTTCATATAAAAAACAGATAAAATCAAATAAACTTATGTTTATTTATTTTATTTCAAACGAATCCTGATCTTCTAAAAACCCAAATTTATTTCTGGTTTTTATAATGTACTCTTTATCCAAAGTTATTGATTTGACTCCCTCTTTGCTTTCTTCAAAATCTAATAAACTATATCCTAAAGCATCGTAAACAGCTGAATGTCCGTTATATATAAAATCGTTATTGTCAACTCCTACTCTATTCACCCCAATGGAATAACACAAATTTTCAATGGCACGTGCTTTTAATAAAATATCCCATGATCGTATACGTGCAACGGGCCAGTTTGCCACATAAATAAGGATATCAATTTCTTCGGTGTTTCTTGCCCAAACCGGAAAACGCAGATCGTAACATATCAATGGGCAAATTTTAAATCCTTTATATTCAAATACAAGTTTAGTTTTCCCACTAGAAAAGACCTTATCCTCTCCTGCAAAGGAAAATAAATGTCGTTTATCATAATATTTTATATCCCCATTTGGGAAAGTTGTAATTAATCGGTTATAAATATTTTCGTTATCATTGATAACCAGGCTTCCAATAACTAAACAGTCATTCTTTTTTGATATTTTTTTCATCCACAAGACTGATTTTCCATCCATTAATTCGGCAATATTTTCACCTTCCATTGTAAAGCCGGTAGAAAAAAGTTCGGGTAAAACAATTATATCCGTGTCATCAGAAATATCATTTAATTTTTTTGTTAAAATTTCTAAATTTTTATCAATATTTTTCCAAACGGTATCTGTTTGGATCAGGGTAAGATTCAAGTTTTTACTCATTATATAAATATCAAAAGTTCAACTTATCCAATCTAAATAATTATTTGGATTTACTATTTCATAACTCGCTTCCGAATAAGCCTTTTCAAATGCTACAGGAATTCTAGATTTCTTACTTGCATTCCATTTGAACTCAAAAGCATTCAGCTTTCCATTATTTTCTTCAATCAAATCAATTTCCTGCTGGTCATAGGTTCTCCAAAAGTAACTTTTTATATAATTTTCATTATACTCATGAAATTTTATTCTTTCTGAAAGCAAATAATTTTCCCATAATTCACCAATATCATTCCTAGATGAAATAGAATTAAAATTTCCAATTATGGCGTTTCTTATTCCATTATCATAAAAATACCATCTACTTGTTTTTGTAATTTCTTTTCTCAAATTTCTACTAAAACCCGGTAGTCTATAAACAACAAAAACCTTTGATAACAAATCTAAATAACGTTCAACAGTATTCTTACCAAGATTCAGATTGTTTCCCAACTCTTGTAAAGATACTTCTTTACCAACCTGAAAAGCAATTAACTTTAAAAGATCATATAGCTTATCAGATTTTTTTATCCCTTCAAAAATTAAAATATCTTTTAGTAAATAAGAATTGATAATTTCATTCAAATAAAGTTGTTTCTGTTTCCTGTCATCATATTGTTCCAGCTCAGGATATGCTCCATAAATCAATCTTTCTTCTAACCTTTCTTTTGTTTTTCTATAATTTTCATAATTATTTAATTCTAATTGAGCAAACGGATATAATTTGATCATATAACTTCTTCCGACCAGAGGTTCTCCCAACTTTTGACTTAAATCAAACATAGATGATCCTGTAGCAATAACTTTAATGCCATCTATACTATCAACTATGAGTTTTAAAATCAATCCAATGGTAGGAATATTTTGAGCTTCATCAATTACCAGCAAAGAAATATTTTTAAGTAATCTCTTATAATTACCTACAGATCTTTCTGTTAGCAAATCTATATCCTTCATATCATCCCCATTTAGTTGTAAAAACGATTCTTTTGGTAATTTTGATAAATAATGGTTGATTAATTCAGTTTTCCCAACTCGTCTGGCTCCCAATAAAATAACAACTTTATTAGGAGTCAATCGTTTTTTCAACACTTTTAACAATTCTCTTTCAATAAATTTCACCACTTCATAAGAAATATTTACATTAATTAAGTCTGTTGATGGACGCAATTTACATTAATTAAGTCCATTAACTGACGCAATTTACAAAAAATATCTGTATTTTTAAAATCCGATATGTAGATTTATCTTTTGAAGTTGTAATTTTTAACCAATAGAATTTAATATTTCAGCTCCTCTTTTTAGAGTTTCCTCACTTTTAGCAAAA
>JAOZTG010000212.1 GCA_029939235.1 Flavobacteriaceae bacterium | reverse complement strand
ATTGGTATTTTAGAATCTGTTACCGCAAAAGAATATGCCAAAATTGATCATAACGGAGAAGAGAGAGAAGAACTGGTGGAGCCTTTAACCAATTATTTTGTGGGTAGATTGCAAAAAGATTTTAATGATAAAAACACTTTTATTGGAGGAATTTTTACAGCGACCAACAGAAAGATTGAAGAAAATTTAGATTTTTTAAGAGCAAAAGCATATACAGGAGGATTAGATTTTAAACACCAATGGAAAGGAAGGAAATATTATGCTGAAGGGAATGTTGTTGTAAGTAATGTTCAGGGTAGTAAAGAATCAATTACACAAACCCAGGAATCACTCACTCACTTATTTCAAAGAGTGGATGCCAAACATGTAAGTGTTGATCCGAATCGTACATCTTTAACAGGTACGGGAGGTAAAATGGAAGCTGGAAAATCTGGTGGTGGAAACTGGGATTACAATGGGGGTTTTATCTGGCGTTCACCCGAACTGGAATTGAATGATATTGGTTTTTTACGTCAGGCAGATGAAATAAATCAATATACGAATATTCAATATCAAACTTTAAAGACCTTTGGCATTTTTAGAAAAATTAATGTTAGGCTTAATCAATCTACAGGATTTGATTTCGATGAAAATTTTAACAGACTGCAGTTTAGAATGAATACCGGAATTGAATTTAAAAACAACTGGGGTGCAGATATTGGATTAATTGGACGACCCAGAGCCTATTCAAATACAGCCTTGCGAGGAGGTCCTCGTTTTAGATATTCTGAAGAATTTGTTAATTGGATATATATAGGAACAGATTCCCGGAAAAAATTCCATTTCATTTTAGGCACTGTTATGTCAAAATCCAAACAAGATCATGAATCCTATTTTAGATTAGAAACCAGATTTAGTTATCAGCCAACCAATGCTTTAAATATTTCATTGAGCCCTGAGTTTTCAATAAACAAAAATAAAACACAATATGTTTCAGAAAGGAGTTTTATGGATGACCCCCGGTATATTACAGCAGAAATTGATAACCATACTTTAAGTGCATCTGTACGGATCAATTATTCGATAAACCCCAACTTATCCATTCAATACTATGCTGAACCTTTTGTGTCAAGAGGAACCTATACCAATTATAATTATATCACCAATCCGGTGGCAGATGACCTAAATGACAGGTTTATGTTGTATGATGACAATCAGATCTCCGTAGATGATGGAGTTTATCATATTGATGAAAATAGAAATGGAACAACAGATTATTCTTTTGGAGAACCTGATTTTGCCTATGTGCAATACAGATCCAATTTAGTTGTACGTTGGGAATATATTCCGGGTTCGGAAATATTTTTGGTTTGGTCACAGGGAACTACCGGTCTTGGAGACCCCTCAGATAGCTTATTTGAAAGTATTGATAAAGAAATAATTCAGCAAAAAAAGGATAACACCTATTTGATCAAAGCTACTTTTAGGTATGTTTTCTAAAGTCTAAAGTCTAAAGTCCAAAGTTTATAAGGTTTAATGGGTTTGAAATAAAAATTCACTGATATTTTCTAATCTCCTTTGAATTATCCATGCAGATATAACATAAAATATTGAATTTGCATGGATAAATACAATATGATTTCTTTTTTAAAGTGTTTCCATCCAAATCTAAAATTTGCTATTACACAGTTTTATATTGTCTAAACAAATCTCAAACCTGTAATTTAATGTGCTTCCAGCCAATTGTTACCTTCACCCAAATCAACGGTCAATGGTATAGAAAGTTTATAGGCATTCTCCATTTCTGATTGAATAAGTGGTTTTAAAACTTCTAATTCATCTTTATGAATGTCAAAGACAAGCTCATCATGTACTTGCAAAAGCATTTTTGATTTGTAATTTTCTTTTTCAAGAATTTGCTGAATGTTTATCATGGCAATTTTAATAATATCTGCAGCACTACCCTGGATAGGTGCATTTACAGCATTTCGCTCATCTGCGGCTCTTACAATTGCATTACGTGAATTGATGTTCTTTAAATATCTTCTTCGGCCTAACAGGGTTTCTACATATCCATGCTCTCTTGCAAAATCAATTTGTTTTGCGATATATGCTTTTAAAGTTGGATAGGTTCCGTAATAGGTTTCAATTAATTCTTTGGCTTCTTTTCGGTTTAAATTAGTTTGCTGACTTAGACCAAAAGCAGATACGCCATAAATAATTCCGAAATTTACTGTCTTTGCATTGCTTCGTTGCTCCCGTGTAACCTCTTCTAAAGGAACGTTAAAAACCTTTGCTGCCGTTGCTCTGTGAATGTCTTCTCCACGTAAAAAAGAGGCCTTCATTTCTTCATCACCACTCATTTCGGCAATTAGCCGGAGTTCAATTTGAGAATAATCAGCAGCCAGTAAAGTGTAATTTTCATTCCGTGGAATAAAGGCTTTTCTTACTTGTTTTCCTCTTTCTGTTCTAATAGGGATGTTTTGTAAATTCGGATTGTTTGAACTAAGTCGGCCTGTTGCTGCAACTGCCTGACTGTAGGTTGTATGAATCCGCCCCGTTTTTTTATTTACATCATTTGGTAAAGCATTAATATAGGTATTTTTCAATTTTACCAAACCTCTCCACTCTAAAATATTTGCTACAATTTGATGTTTTGAGGCCAGTTTTGATAATATTTCTTCACCAGTTGCATATTGTCCGGTTTTTGTTTTTTTAGGTTTTTCAACCAGTTTTAGGTGCTCAAACAGGACAACTCCCAATTGTTTTGGAGAGGCCAGATTGAAGTCGGTATCTGCTTTCGCATATATTTTTTCCTCTAATTCCAGAATATCTTTTGTAAGATCATGAGATAAAGAATTTAAAAAATCAATATCTAAATTAATGCCTTCAATCTCCATTTTTGCCAAAACATTTACCAACGGAATTTCTATCTCTTTAAATAATTTAGTTAGATTATTTTTTTCTAATTCTTTTTCAAATATTTGTTTTAATTGCCATGTAACATCGGCATCTTCCACGGCGTACGCTGTTTGTTGCTCAAGCTCAACATCTCTCATGTTTTTCTGGTTCTTACCTTTTTTACCAATGAGTGTTTCAATAGAAACAGGTGAATAATTCAGATAGGTTTCTGATAAAACATTCATATTGTGGCGCATATCAGGATTGATCAGATAATGAGCAAGCATGGTATCAAATTGAGTTCCTTTTACCTCTAGATTATAATTTTTAAGTACTTTGATATCATATTTTAAATTCTGACCAATTTTTTCAATGTCTTCATTTTCAAAGAAAGGTCTGAAAACATCTAATATTTTATTTGCTTCATCTCGGTCTTCCGGAATTGAAACATAATAGCCTTTACCTTTTTCATACGAAAATGATATGCCAACCAATTCTGCTTCAAAAGTGTTTAAGCTTGTTGTTTCAGTATCAAAACAAACAGATCTTTGTTTTAATAATTTGTTTATCAGTAAATTTCGTGATAAGGATGTGTTTACAAACTGATAAAAATGATCTGTATTTTTAGCTTCCCGATAACCAGATACAGTTTCCTGATTTGAATTGGTAGCTGCAGCTGCAAAAATATCCAGTTGTTCACCTTGCATATTTGAAATTTGTGCAGTTTCTATTTTTTTCTTGATTTCTGAATGGGCAGGAGCATTTACATCTTGCTTAAAAATTCGATTCATGTTTTCAAGCATCCGTCTGAATTCCAGTTCCTGAAAAACTTCGGTTACTTTTTGAAAATCGGGTGTATTCAATTCAAAATCCTCTTCATGAAATTCAACAGGACAATCTAAAATGATGGTTGCAAGTTGTTTTGATAGGATTCCCAGATCTGCATTATCCTCTACCTTTTCTTTCATCTTACCTTTCAACTCATGCGTATTTGCTAAAAGATTTTCTAGACTTCCGTATTGTTTGATGAATTTTTTGGCTGTTTTATCTCCAACTCCGGGTAAACCGGGTATATTGTCCGCTGCATCACCCATCATACCTAAATAATCAATTACTTGTTTTGGGTCATCCACTTCAAATTTCTCTTTGACTTTATCTACACCCCAAATTTCAATTCCATTTCCCATGCGGGCAGGTTTGTACATAAAAACATTATCGGTAACCAGCTGTGCAAAATCTTTATCAGGAGTTACCATGAAGGTTTGATATCCTGCTTTTTCTGCCTGAATGGAAAGAGTTCCGATAAGGTCATCAGCCTCAAAACCGGCAACCTCAATAATTGGAATATGCATGGCTTCCAGTATTTTATGGATATACGGAACAGCAATTTTAATTGCTTCCGGTGTCTCTTGACGATGTGCTTTGTATGGCGTATATGCCTCAGTTCTTGCAACCGAACCACCTTTATCAAAGGCAACTGCTAAATGATCTGGTTTTTCTCTTCGGATCACATCCAATAAGGAGTTTGTAAATCCAAGGATTGCAGAAGTATCCATCCCTTTGGAGTTGATTCTTGGATTTTTGATCAGGGCGTAATATCCACGAAATATCAATGCAAAAGCATCTAATAAAAAGAGTCGTTTTTTAGCTGGCATATAGAAAGTTTTTACTTTTTGTAAAAGTACAAATTTGAAATTTATATTATCTTTGATTTAAGAATTCCTTTATTTGTTCTATTTTATTCATCCATTTTATATTGGTTTTGGAATTCATGATGTGCTTCGCAGTTCAAAGATGAAAAAGAACCAAAAAATCTTTCCCTAAAGGAGGATTTTGCTTTGTACCGGTCACCAATACAATATTATAGATGGAATCATCAAAGGTATTTTTATCCCCTAGATTCTTGTCTATTACATGCTTTTTGTGACCTAAATCTGCCT
>JAOZTG010000211.1 GCA_029939235.1 Flavobacteriaceae bacterium | reverse complement strand
TTTGAAAATGTCTTTAGCTTGACCGTGGAAGCTCATTGGGATGTTAATCCTGTATTTACTGAAGATTTCAATAATGCAAAAGATCCTGTTGATCCAAATGCATATAATGCAGCATTAATGCATTATGATTTGTATGGATCGGCACAAAGTTTTACAGTTGAAAATACAATTAATGATAAGGTCGGTAAGGAAAAAGATCTGTTTACAGCAAAATTAAGTGATGATGGAAAAAATTCTCCTGACGAACTTGTAGATGCTGCTCTTGTATTGGAATTGGCTATGCAGGCAGATTGGCGAAAAATGCGTGTTTCTTTTAATGAAGATTTTGGTTGGGGTGATGATCGATTAGACTGGTATGAAAGATCTTTTCAAAGTGGTTACGATGTTTCAGATCTAGAAACAGGAACTTTTGATAACAGTAACTGGACTACTATTATGGCACCTAATGATTGGTCAGGTACAAGTGGATGGGGTGGTATTCATGTGGATAGCGATTTAAATGTTGTGCCATTTCAAGATGTGGTAATCACGCCTGGAAATACCTCTGTTTTCTTAAATTGGAGAGTGCAAAAAACTGAACCAACAACTGGAAAGGGTGCTGGTTTCTTTATTGATGATATTCGTGTAGAAGTTTCAAAAGCTTTTGCAGCTGAAGAGTTTTAATAAAATAATTTAGGTAGAGGCTGTCGAATAATTTTTGACAGCCTTTTTCTTATTCAATAAGAATTGATTAACCAAATTTTAATATATTAAGCCTATGAAATTCAAGTATTTCATTTATTTATTAATGGTTTTTGTCTTGATGTCAAAAGTTTATGCACAAGATGATAAAAGACCCAATATATTATTTATAGCAATTGATGATCTAAAACCAACCATTGGTAGTTTTGGAGATTCTTATGCAATTACACCAAACCTGGACAGATTTTCTGAAAATGCTGCTGTATTTTTAAACAATCATTGCTCGTGGGCTGTTTGCGGTCCTTCAAGAGCAAGTTTAATGACGGGTAAACGTCCTGATCATACTAAAGTTCGGGATCTAAAAACAAGAATGAGAGATGTTAACCCTAATATTCTTGCACTTCCACAATATTTTAAAGAAAATGGATATCTTACTATGGGAACTGGTAAAATATATGATCCAAGATGTGTTGATAAAGATATTGACAAACCATCATGGAGTATTCCATTTTACAAAGTACAAAATTTAGAATTTCCAAAAGAATATGGAAAACCTGCTTTTGGATATTATCAAAATAAAGAAATTAAAGCTAAAATTGCTGCATTGATAAAAGAAGGCGAAGAAAAAGGTGTTAAAAACCCTACTAAATATGCCAGAGACAGATACAAACCACCATTTGAATCCAGTGATGCTCCTGATGATGCATATATGGATGGTGCTATAGCAAATAAGGGATTGGAATTACTTGAAGAGCTTAGTAAGAACTCTTCAAAACCTTTCTTTTTGGCAGTTGGATTTAAAAGACCTCATTTGCCATTTGTTGCTCCACAGACTTATTGGGATTTATATGATGAAAGCAAAATACCTTATGCTACTTATCAAAAAAAATCAAAAAATGGACCTAATTTAGCTTATCATACTTCAAATGAATTGAGAAGTTATAAGGATGACCATATTGAGTATGTATTAAATGAAGAAAATTTATTAGCATTAGATAAAGAAACTCAGAAAAAATTGATTCATGGTTATTATGCTGCTACAAGCTTTGTAGATACTCAGGTTGGAAAAATTTTAAAAAAACTAAAACAAACCGGTTTAGATAAAAATACGATAATTATTATTTGGGGAGATCACGGCTGGCATCTGGGTGATCATAGTATGTGGAATAAACATAGTAATTTTGAACAGGCTACCAGATCACCAATGATGATTTATACACCTGGAAGTAAAAAAGGTATTAAAATATCATCACCAACTGAATTTGTTGATATTTTTCCCACACTTTGTGAACTTTCCGGGCTCGATATTCCTAATAATTTAGATGGAAAAAGTCTAGCTCCAATTGTAAATGGAAAAACTACAAGTATAAAAAAATATGCTGTTACCCAAATAAGTCGTGGAAAAAACATGGGTTATAGTTTTAGAACAGACCAATATAGATATACCGTTTGGATTGGAAATAAAAAGCATAGTACAGATAAAATTACTTCAAAAGATATTGTTGCTCAAGAATTATATGATTATAAAAATGATCCTTTAGAAACTACAAATCATTTTGGTGAAAAAGGATACAAATCAATTCAAGATAAATTGATCAAGTACACAGAAGAATATTTTAATGCAGAACATGCTAAAGCAACCAAAAAAGGGGTGTCAACCGAAAATGTGAAAGATATATTGAAAAATAATTATTCAAGTGGATCGGTTTATATTGGCACTGCATTAGGTTTTGAACAATTGGGAACAAGCGTTGAAAAACTATTTTTAAAAGATTTTACCTATGCAACTTCAAGAAATTTTGCAAAACAGACCTATATTCATCCTGAGCCTGGAGTTTGGAGATGGGACAGAATAGAAAGTTTTATCGAATTTGGGAACAAGAATAAGGTTGATCTTAGGTTTCATTCACCAATAAGCCCACAAGCATCCAAATGGGCAAAGGCAGATAATCGTACAGCAAAAGAACTGGATAAAAACATGACGGAGTATATGACTTCTTTATGCAAAAAAATAAATGATGTAAAAACCATCAAATGGATGGATGTAGTGAATGAAACTATTGAGCGAAATGGAGACTGGTTTAAAGATAAACCCGGTGTAAAAGAATGGGAAAATCCTTGGGTGAAAATGGGATATGATAAAAATGGAGTACCGCTTTATATCACAAAAGCATTTAAAATTGCCAATAAATATGCGCCAAATATTAGTCAGGTATATAACCACCATGGAGGTATGGAGCCAGTAATGTGGGAAAATGTAAAAAAGACGATTCTATATCTAAGAGAAAAGGGATATCGTGTTGACGGTCTTGGCTGGCAGGCACATTTAAAAGCAAATTCAAGAGTTGTTGATGACCCCAAGAATTTAATATATTTATCTGAATTGATTGATTGGGCACATGCTAATAAGTTAGATTTTCATATAACAGAATTTGATTATCATTTAAAACCCGGGGATAATACTCCTGAAAATTATAAAAAACAGGCTGAAGCTTATTCTAAAATTTTAGAGATTGTATTAGAAAAAAGAAAATCAGGTATAGTTTCGTTTAATGTTTGGGGGCTAGTTGACAGTGGAGATGGAAAAAACCACCATCGTTTTTTGTATGATGAAGATATGAAACCAAAACCTGCTTATTTTGCAATCAAAAACACTTTATTAAATAGCAGTTATTAAAAAATTATGAGAGCAGATATTTTCAATAAATTGGTAGTAGTTTTAGGATTTTTATTTTTAATGGTTAGTTGTAAAACTAATCAAAGCAAAGATGATTCAAAACCATCATCAAAGCCAAATATTGTATTTATCATGGCTGATGATCATGCAGTAGCTGCTATTAGTGCGTATAAAGACTGGCTATCAGAAGTTGCACCTACACCCAATATTGATAAGATTGCAGATCACGGAATGTTGATGATGAATACTTACAATACCAATTCAATATGTGGCCCTAGCCGATCTGCTATTCTTACCGGTAAATACAGTCATATAAATGGTTTTTTTAAAAATGAAAAAGGAGGTGATTTTGATGGAACGCAGCAAACATTTCCAAAACTTCTTCAAAAGGCAGGTTATGAAACCGCTGTTATAGGAAAATGGCATTTAGGAACTGTTCCTACCGGATTTGATTATTCAAAAGTGATGATCAACTGGGGTGGACAGGGTACTTATTTCAATACCGTTTATTTAGAGAATGGAAAAGACACCATTCGTGAAACCAAAAGACATTCAACAGCGCAGGTAGCTCATGATGCTTTGAATTGGTTGGATAAGGATAGAGATAAAAGCAAACCTTTTATGTTGATGTATCAATTTAAAGCACCACACCGACCATGGGAACCTGCAGATGAATTTAACGAATTGTTTACAGATGGAGATCTGCCTCATCCACCAAATTTTAACGATGATTATAATGGGAGAAAAGCAGCAAGTGAGCAGTGGATGGAAATTGCACATCATATGAACAGGAAAGATCTAAAGATTACCCCACCAAATGGTCTTACAAAAAGAGAGTTAAATACCTGGAATGCCTTTGGGAATAAAGAGGGTGAAGAATGGACTCCAAATGATACTTTGCAAGGCGCAGCATTAAAAAACTGGAAATATCAAACTTATGTTAAAGATTATTTACGAGTTGTTGCGGGTGTTGACAAGGCTGTAGGGCAAATGATAGATTATTTAAAAAAGAATGATTTGTATGAAAATACAATTATTGTTTATACTTCCGATCAAGGATTTTATTTAGGAGAGCATGGTTGGTTTGATAAACGATTTATGTATGAAGAATCATTCAGAATGCCATTTATGATAAGCTATCCTAAGATGATAAAACCAAACACTAAGAATAAAGAATTATTATTGAATATTGATTTTGCTCCAACTTTATTGGATCTCGCAGGAGTTGAAATTCCAAAAGATATGCAGGGAACAAGTTTTAAAGAACAATTAATTGGAGATAAAAATGCCAAAACAAGGGATGCTGTTTACTATCATTATTATGAATATCCAAAATGGCATATGGTACAACCCCACTACGGTGTAAGAACAGATAGATATAAGTTAATCCATTTTTATTACAATATGGACGAATGGGAATTATATGATCTTAAAAATGACAAGTATGAGATGGATAATTTGTA
>JAOZTG010000062.1 GCA_029939235.1 Flavobacteriaceae bacterium | reverse complement strand
TTATTTATTTGCCTTTCTAATATATTTTTCCAATGCCATGGTCATGGATGGATTTTCTTTGGAAGGTGCAGCAATATCAATATTTAACCCTGCATCTTCAGCAGCCTTTACAGTTGAATTTCCAAAAACAGCTATTCGTGTATCATTTTGTTTGTACCCCGGGAAATTTTCGAATAAAGATTTTATTCCACTTGGGCTAAAAAACACCAATACATCGTAAAAAACACCTTGAAGATCAGAAAGATCACTTACAACTGTTTTGTACAAAATTGCTCTTTTCCATACAACAGCGATATCATTCAATTGTCTAAGCATTGATGGTTTTACTTTGTCGGAACATGGTAACAAAAACTTTTCATCTTTATGCTTTTTGATCAAAGGCAAAAGATCTTCAAAGGTTCTGGTACCAACATATATTTTGCGTTTTCGGTAAACTACATATTTTTGTAAATAGTATGCAACAGCTTCTGATAAACAGAAATATTTCATTGAATCAGGAATAGTAATGCGCATTTCATCTGCAAGTCTGAAATAATTGTCAATAGCAGTTCTACTGGTGAAAATAACAGCGGTATAGTCTAAAAAATCAATTTTTTGGTTTCTTACACTTCGGGCAGATTCTCCTTCAACATGAATAAAAGATCTAAAGTCGATCTTTACTTTTTGTTTATCCATTAAGTCGAAATAAGGAGATTGTTTTGCTTTTGGAGCTGGTTGTGATACAAGAATAGTTTTTACCTTCATGCGTTTATATTTTTCTTTTTCCTTTTTTATGCAACTTAAATTAAAATAGCAATTTTATGATTTTAAGTTACATCCAATTATTTTTGGTTTAGTCAACAAACATTTTATAAATAACTATAAGGGGTGCTATTTCAAGGGCGCAAAGATACAATAATAAATAAAATAAACTGTTAAAATTTAATTTATCCTTCTTCAATAGCTTATAGTAATGTATAAAGAATAAAATCAAGACTAAAATAATACCGATTGTGATTGTCACATGATGATATTTTCCAACACTATAATTTAAAAACACCAACAAGGGAAATAATAATAAAGATAATAAGGATAAATTACTAAATTTCAGGAATGTAAGTTGCTTTTGCTGATCATACAGATCAAATATCTCAGCTAAAAGGAAACCAAAAACATAGCGAAGAATTATATAGAGAGCAACAACTGTAAATATTTGAGTAAATGAATACAAACTATTGTTAAAAAAAGAAGGTTCAATAACCTGAAAACTAAAGAAAATTAACATTGAAATGTTAAAGAAAATAACAATTGAAAAAAGAAAATGGAATTTATTTAAAATCAGGGGATTGGTTTTTATAAAATCAGTATAGTATTTATCTGAATAAGTAAGAGAAAAAAGCTTCGAAAACCTTTCACTATAATTATATTTTAAAATTGTAATAACTACCAGAACCAATATAAAAATAATGGTAATCCAGTCTTTTGATAAAACGATTTTTTCTATTCCTTCAAACATTTAACTTGTTTTATAGCGAAGAAGATCTATTAACAAAAACAGGCTGTATTTTATTCCCCTGATAACCTTCAAGCGTATCATAAAACTCCAATGCAACTCTGAACGAAATATTTTCTTTCTTATCTAATTGGGGTACAGTCATGGTGGCTTTCATTAATTTTTCTTCTTTGGATTTTAAGGATTTTAGATCTGAAATATCTATGGGTACCTTAGCTAAAATCTTATTTTTTTTATCCTGAAAAACACCTATAAATCTTACGTGGTCAAAATTAATATTTTTATGATAAGTATTGATAAATTTAAACTCAAAATTTAATTTTTCTCCTTCACTCATACTTAAATGATCCTTTTCAATTATACATTTTACTTTTTGAAAGGTTGTATAATCCTCAATAGGAAATCCATTTAATAAAGTTTTCCTTTGTTTCACTAAAAATGGTGCATTTGGCAAAAGTTTGCCAACGGCATAAATATTTTTATTTTGCATTTTATCTTCAAAATCAAATAGATCATATTGACTTTTTCTCCCTCTAAGTACACTATACGAATGTGTATTAATTCCAGTATAAAATTTATATAAGGAAGCATTAGCAAACGAGTTGATAAAAACAATTGGTTTGTTATTCGTTTTTTCTTTTAATTCAGGGATCCAGGTTTTGGCAATATGAGGTTCTAATTGAATTGGTGAGATATTTTCATCTGCCAGAAAAACTCTTGCTACTAACATAATTACAAATTGAATCAAGCCAATAATGATTAACCACTTTCTAAGCTTTTTGTTTTGAACAAAATAATTAAAGGATATAATAATCAATGGTATAAGAATTACAACTGTCCATTGAGCTTGAGTATTTATTGAAAAACTTGAATAAAGGAAAAAGAGAATAAACCCATAAATAATAAATTTTAATGACCTCTCAAATTTGTTTTTGCTTTTATATTTAAATAAAGAATAGTAGATCAATGGAAAAGTAATTCCAACAATTGCAATTTGATTTACTAAATGCATTAAACTGTACTCAATTTTAAAACCTTTTTTTGTTCTTTCAAATAAATGATATTTAAATGTAGGGAAATCATTGATATACTGCCAATACAAATGAGGGATAAATAAAACAAATGCAAATAATCCTGCTATCCAGAATTTCTTATTTTTCAGTAAGGAAAAATTTGATAAAACAACAAAAAATATGACCAATATACCATGGTATTTACTGTATAGCATTGCCGACATAGAGAAACCTAACAAAAGAATATTGATCCAGCTTTCATTTTCTAGAAATTGCTTATAGCTTAATAAAAATAAAGCTACAAATAACAATAGTGGAGTATCAGGTGTTGTTATAAATCCGTAAACGTTAAAAAACGCCATAGAAATAATTACTAAAAAATATAACCATACATACTTTTCTTTTTTAGGATTGTCTATAATTAACCAAATAAAAATTAACATGATAGAAAAACTAATGCTTGAAAAAAAACGCACACCCAGTTCTCCTTCAGAAAAAAAACTGCTTATTTTTATCCATAGGGCAACCATTGGTGGATGATCAAAATAACCAAATGCTAAATTTTTTGACCAAACCCAATAATAAGCTTCATCTCGTAACAAGGCAGTATAATTGCTTTGCAACAGGTTAATGATCATAAAAATAAGGAGAAAAATAACGAATTGATATTTCGGCTTTTGTAATATATTCATATAGAAAATTCTTAACACAAATTTAGCAATTATTTATTTTACCTTTGCAAAAGTAAAAAAAGAATTATGCAAGACACGCTCGTCATTATTCCTACATTCAATGAAAAGGAAAATATTGAGAATATTATAAGAGCAACACTATCACAAGAAAAGGCTTTTGATATTTTAGTTGTGGATGATAGCTCACCTGATGGAACGGCTAATATTGTTAAAGAATTATTGAAAGAATTTCCCAAAAAAGTGTTTTTAGAGATACGAAAAGAAAAAAATGGATTAGGAGCTGCTTATATTCACGGGTTCAAGTGGGCACTTCAGCATAAGTATGAGTATATCATTGAAATGGATGCTGATTTTTCACATAATCCAATAGATCTGATAAGATTGTATAATGCCTGTGCTACTGATGGTGCAGATTTATCTATTGGTTCCAGATATTCACAGGGAGTTAATGTGGTAAACTGGCCAATGAAAAGAGTTCTACTTTCTTATTTTGCGTCTATTTATGTAAAATTTGTAACAGGTTTACCTGTTCATGATTCAACAGCAGGTTTTGTTTGTTATAAAAGAAAAGTTTTAGAAACGATAAAACTGGATAAAATTAAGTTTGTTGGATATGCTTTTCAAATTGAAATGAAATTCAAAGCATGGAAACACAAATTTAAGATAAAAGAAGTATCGGTAATATTTAGAGACAGAACACTGGGTGAATCAAAAATGAGTAAGACCATTATTACAGAAGCTGTTTTTGGAATTATTAAAATGAGATTTAACGGATTACCGAAATAAGGATTAAGTTTAAAGTAAAAAGGGTGATAAAAGATGAATAGGATTCTGATAAAAAATGCCAAAATCGTTAATGAAGGAAACACAACTGTATTAGATGTTTTTATTGAGGGAGAAAAAATTGTAAAAATTGATCAGAGTATTGAAAATTATCCTACAGATACTTTAGTAATTGATGCGGAGAATAAGTATTTATTACCAGGAATTATTGATGATCAGGTACATTTCAGGCAGCCAGGATTAACACATAAAGCAACTATTGCTTCCGAATCTCGTGCAGCAGTTGCCGGAGGTATTACTTCATTTATTGAAATGCCAAATACAATTCCGCAGGCTACCACCCAGGAAATACTGGAGGAAAAATTTAAAACTGCCTCTAAAAGTTCCTACGCCAATTACTCATTTATGATTGGCGGAACAAATGATAATTTAGAAGAACTATTAAAAACTGATCCGAAAAATGTTGCAGGAATTAAGTTGTTTTTAGGCTCTTCAACAGGAAATATGCTCGTAGATGATGAAGAGATATTGGAACAGATATTTTCTTCTACAAAGCTATTGATCGCTGTTCATTGTGAGGACGAGACGACTGTAAAAAATAATTTAGACAAGCAAAAAAATATATATGGTGATGATATTCCCATAGAATTGCATCCTATAATAAGAAGTGAAGAGGCATGTTACTTGTCTTCATCAAAAGCTGTTGCTTTGGCAAAAAAAACTGGTGCAAGGTTACATGTTTTTCATCTGTCAACAGCTAAAGAAACAGAGCTGTTTACCAATAAAATTCCACTGAAAGAAAAAATGATCACCGCTGAAGTTTGTGTACATCATTTATGGTTCAATGATAAAGATTATGCCAAAAAAGGCACTTTTATTAAATGGAATCCGGCTATTAAAACGGAAAAAGACAGATTGGGTTTATGGGAGGCTTTATTAGATGACAGGCTTGATGTGATTGCTACAGATCATGCACCACATACAATGGATGAAAAAAAACGAGTTTATACCAAAGCACCAAGTGGCGGACCACTGGTGCAACATGCTCTTTTAGCGATGTTGGAAGCTGTTAGAAATGATAAGATCAGCATGGAAAGAATGGTTGAAAAAATGTGCCATAACCCGGCCATATTATTTAGAATTGAGAATAGAGGTTTTATCAAAGAAGGATATTTTGCAGATTTAGTTTTGGTAGATACAAATAAAGATCAGACCGTAAATAAAGAAAATATTTTGTATAAATGTGGCTGGTCTCCTTTTGAAGGAACTCAATTTCATTCAACAGTTTTAAAAACATTTATCAATGGAAATTTGATATATGACCAAGGTGTTTTTGATGATAAAATAAAAGGTAAAAGATTGATATTTAATAGATAATGGAAAAACTTATTTATTTGTTACTAATTATTGTTTTTCTGTCCTGTCAAAGCAGAACCAATTATGAAAAACCCAAGGATTTGATTGAAAAAGACCAAATGATCAAACTGTTAATAGATATGCACATTGTAAATGGCGTTACTGGAATTAGTAAAAAGGATGGTTCAAAAGCAAATGATTATATGACAGTTCTTTATGAAAAATATCAGATAGACAGTACTCAATTTGCTCAGAGCAATTTATATTATATTTCCAATATCTCTGAATATGAAAAAATGTTTAAGGAAGTTGAAAAAATATTAGAAGACCAATTAGTTATATATGATCCGGATTCTTTAATGGGTTCTGAATCTATAGACAGGAAAATGAAAATAGCCAAAAAGAGGAAGAAATATAAAGACTCTATTCGGAAATAAGATCTTTACAAACTCTTAGAATAGTTTTATCAATTTTGATAAATTGAACATCCATTACTGATTTTATCTTTTCAGCAGAATAGATTCTTTTTAATTGTGATGATCTGGATGAAATCTTTGTTATCATTGGTGAAGATCTGAAAATTGTACTTTTAACATTGTCTAACCTCCATATTATTTCACTTAACAATTTAGAAACCCGTATTGTTGGATGCTTTACATTTAAAGCATCTGCTATTTGAAAAAATAATTCTTTAAACGAAATATTTTCTGAGACTAAAACAAAGCGTTCGTTTTTTATTTCACTAAGCATTAATTTTTGCATGATCATCACAACATCGATCACATCAACAAAACCAGTAACTCCTTCCGTGTAAAACGGAAATCCATTTTTCACTTTTGAAAACAAGGTGCTGCTTCCCTTATTCCAATAACCTGATCCAAGAATTACCCCAGGGTTTACTATTACCATATCAACACCTTCCTGAGAAGCTCTCCAAACTTCCTTTTCGGCACCGTATTTTGTAATAGCATAACCACTTTTATCTTTGGTGTTGTCCCAGTTCTCTGATTCATCAATATAGTCTTTGTTAAGATCTTTTTCAAGTGTGGCAATGGAACTTGCAAAACAAAGTTTTTTTATTGAATTTAATATGCAAAGATTGACAATATTGGTTGTACCATCAATATTTATTCTCCTCATTTTTTTATAATCTTTAGGGTCAAAAGACACAAAAGCTGCACAATGATAAACGTAGGTAATATCTTTAAAGGCCATTTTAAGTTCGGGTATGTTGGTAAGACCTGCCTCTACCCATACAATTCTATTATAATGTTCATCAACATTAGAAGTGTAATAAGCAAATACTTTTTTTACAGTAAGTAAGTCACTAGTATTTTGATGAATTGCTTTTACAAAATCATTTTTAAGTAGTAAATGATATAATAAATGCGATCCAACCAATCCTGTACCTCCGGTAACTAAAATCATTTAGCGAAAATAGAAAATAGATTTGGATACCTGAATTTTTTATAAGTAAATTTTATGTCTGAAAACAGGAATGATTATATTTGCCAAAATTTTTTAAGATGACAAAGAACTTTGTTGAAGAATTACGCTGGCGCGGACTTTTGCATAACATAATGCCTGGAACAGAAGAACAATTACAAAAAGAACAAACATCTGCTTATATTGGTTTTGATCCTACGGCAGATAGTTTGCATATTGGTAGTTTGGTACAAATTATATTATTGATGCATTTTCAAAAAGCAGGCCATAAGCCAATTGCTTTGGTTGGTGGTGCTACAGGAATGATTGGTGATCCTTCAGGGAAATCAAATGAAAGAAATTTACTGGATGAAGAGACCCTGAACAAAAATGTTGCTGGAGTTAAAAAAACACTGGAAAGATTCATTGATTTTTCAAGTGATATTGACAATGGAGCAGAAATGGTTAATAATTATGACTGGATGAAAAATCTGTCATTTTTAGATTTTGCACGTGATATTGGTAAACACATTACTGTGAATTATATGATGGCGAAAGACTCGGTTAAGAACCGTATCAATGCAGATTCAACCGAAGGAATGAGTTTTACCGAATTCACTTATCAGTTGGTTCAGGGATTTGATTTTTTACATTTATACAAAACTAAAAATTGTAAGTTACAAATTGGCGGAAGTGATCAATGGGGTAATATTACCACGGGTACGGAGCTGATCAGACGGAAAGTGCAGGGGAAAGCCTATGCCATTACCAGTCCGTTAGTAACAAAAGCTGATGGAACAAAATTTGGTAAAACCGAAGGAGGAAATATATGGTTAGATACCAAAAGAACATCCCCTTATAAATTTTACCAGTACTGGTTAAATGCAAGTGATGTGGATGCAGAAAATTACATCAAAATATTTACTTTCTTAGATCAGGAAACTGTTGAGAATTTAATTGCAGAGCATAAAGAAGCACCACATTTACGGATTTTACAAAAAAGAGTAGGTGAGGAGGTTACAGTGATGACTCATGGCAGAGAAGCTTATGAAAATGCTGTAAAAGCTTCTAGTATTTTATTTGGAAGATCAACGGCAAGTGATCTGAAAGGATTGGATGAGCAAACTTTTTTAGATATTTTTGATGGCGTCCCTCAAGGGGAAATTGACAAAGAAGAACTGGAGAAAGAAATGGATATTGTGGATGCCTTAAACGAAAAATCAGGATTTTTAAAATCAAATGGAGAAGCAAGAAGAGCATTGAAAGAAAACTCCATATCTGTAAATAAAGAGAAAGTAAAAGATGGTTTTACCATTTCAAATAAAGATTTGATCGCTGATAAATTTATTCTTTTACAGAGAGGGAAAAGAAATTATTTTTTATTGAAAGTGATTTAGTTTATATTTTAATCAGCTGCTGATCTATTATCCCACAGATGATTAACAGATTATTTCTTTAAATAAACATCCATCTGTGGAAACGGGATGGTAATATTATTTTTAATAAAATTCTTATAGATAGTTTTACGAATATCACTTTTAGTTCTTTCAATAGTAAATATATTTTTACTAAAAAAAAGTACTTCAAAATCAAGTGAAGAGTCTCCAAAATCAATAAATCTTGGATCTATTGACTCTTTATCTACAACATCTTTATGTTCAAAAACACTTTCTTTTAATATTTTGATAACCAGATCAATATCACTTCCGTAAGCCACTCCAACATTTACATTAAATCGGGTTTTCTTGATCTGATGGCTCCAGTTAATTACTTTATTAGTAGTGATCAAATGGTTGGGAATGATCATAACAATATCATTCCTGGAAAGGCCTTTGGAAGTGCGTAGACCTATTTCTTCAATTTTAATCACTTCCCCATCAATTTCTAAAACATCTCCCACTTTGGTAGAACCTTCTATCAATAAAATAATACCCGAAATAAAATCGTTGAATGTTTGTTGTAAACCCATTCCAATACCTACCAAAAGAGCGGCAGATCCTGCTAAAAGTACCGTTACCTTAATATCAAATGCATTAAGGATCATAGCAATAGATACAACCCAAATAATATATTTTACAATTTGGAAAAGGCCTGAAATATTTTTTTGATCAAAAAGATCTAATCTTTTTTTACCATACATAGCTTTTTTGACCAACCAGATGATAAATTTTGTTACAAAGAAAATGACAAGAGCACTAATGATAGAATGTGCTTTTATGCTGTAATCTCCAACATGAAATATTTGAAAATCTAAAAATTCACTTAATTTTTCCATGACTAATTATTTTACTCTGCTTATGGTTAAACCATCACGAATTGGTAATAAAACCGTTTCTATTCTTGGATCATTTACAAGTAATTTGTTGAACTCTATCAATGCAATGGTATCTTTATCCTTCGGATTTGGAGTTTCGGTTACTTTCCCACTCCAAAGTACGTTATCAGATAAGATCACTCCGCCCGGGTTTATTTTATCTATTACAAGATGATAATAATTTTTATAATTCTCTTTATCAGCATCAAGAAAAACCAAATCAAATTTATCGTTAATTTTGGGAATGAGCTCTAATGCCTCTCCAACATAAGTTTTTATTTGATCCTTGTATACAGATGCATTAAAATACGTATGTTGCAAATATGCCAATTCTTCATTGTGATCAATAGTGTGTAAAACTCCATTTTTTTGCATTCCTTCTGCCAGACACAATGCTGAATAACCTGTGTAGGTACCAATTTCCAATATATATTTTGGGCGAACCAGTTTTGAAATCATTGATAAAACCCTGCCTTGATAATGACCACTTAACATTCTGGGTACCAAGGCTTTTTGCCATGTTTCTTTATTAAGTTTTTGCAATAATTCAGGTTCTTTTTGGGAATGATCTATTGTATACCGGTCTATTTTATCTGATAAAAAATTCATATTTATTTTATAATAAAGGTGCAAAAATCCTTTTTAGGGATCAAAACTTCTACAATTCAAAGATAAAAAAAAGCGGCAATGATTTCTCAATGCCGCTTATATATTATTATAACGATTTATTTTTTCTTCATTGCTTCATGAAGTTTAATATCTAAAACTTTCTTTTCTTCATCCGATAGGTGTTTGGAACCATCGCAAGTATCCAAATAATTTCCTAACATTTTTGTTATAATGCTGTTTTGTTTTGAATAGGCACTGCAATGTTTACAAAGTAATAAATGAAAATTCAATCTTAATTTATCCCATCTACTTGCCTCTCCATATTGGTTTTTGTCACAAATTGCTGTTGCTTCATCACAGCTGATCATAAATTTTTTACTCATAATCCTTAATTATTAAACCAGTTTTCTTCAATACATTTTCTTAATTGTACTCTTGCCCTGTGTATGATTACCCACAAATTTGACGATGTGATATCCAATTCATTACAAATTTCTTCGGTTTCATATTCCTTTACTGTTTTAAGTAAAAAAACCATTCTGTATTTATCTGGTAAAAGTTCAATACATTTATTTAAAGTACTTTTAAGCTCGTCATTTTCTATGTTTTTTTCAGCTTCATTCGTCCAGTTTTGAGGAACACATTCTTCTATCCAGCTTCCTTTTCTTTCACCATCAGAATAAAAGCTCATTCTCACCTCTTTTTTTCCTTTAGCAGAATTGATCTTTCTGTAATGATCGATGATTTTTCGTTTTAGTATGGAGATCAACCAGGTTCTCTCACTGGCTTGTCCTCTAAAATTAGCTTGTCCTTTAATTCCCGAAAAAAAAGTTTCCTGAACCAGGTCTTTAGCAATATCATGGTTGTCAACCCTGGTGATGGTGTAATTGAATAAATAATCAGCATATAATTCTATCCATTTATTCGGATTTAAAGTATGCTTTTTATCTGTAGACATTGATTCGTTTTCTAGAAGTAAATATAACCAAAATCAAACAACTTTCTCTAATATAATTATAATATGGATTTCTTCCAAAAAATAGAAGGAGTCTTTTTAAAGACTCCTTCTATCATATTTTATTTAAACCTAAAGCAGTAGAATTTATTTTTCTACGGTACACAACGATCTATTATACTCATAATTCATACGGGTAATATCTAGTAATTGAACTTCCTGCGGACAAATTACAGCACAAGCTCCTGTATTTGTACAACTACCAAATCCTTCATCATCATGGGTATTAACCATAAAAACAACACGCTCAGCTCTTTCTACTTTCCCTTGTGGAAGTTTTGCCAGGTGTGCAACTTTAGCAGATAAAAATAAGGCTGCAGAAGAGTTTTTACAAGTTGCAATACATGCTCCACAACCAATGCAGGCAGCGCTGTCAAAAGCACTTTCGGCTGTTTCGTGATGGATAGGAATTGAATTTGCCTCTGGAGCCATTCCCGTAAAGGAAGAAATATATCCTCCTGCCTGAATGATACGATCCATGGAAGTTCTGTCAACTTTTAAATCTCTTATTACAGGAAAAGAATTAGCTCTAAACGGCTCAATGGTTAGAACATCACCATCATCAAATGAGCGCATATGTGTTTGGCACGTAGTGAAATGTTCCTCCGGGCCATGGGCTTTACCATTGATTACCAATGAGCACTGACCACAAATACCTTCTCTACAATCATGATCAAATTCAACAGATCTTTCTCCTTTTACAGCAAGTTGCTCGTTGAGTACATCTAACATTTCTAAGAAGGACATGTCTTCACTTATATCTGACAATTTGTAGGTTACTAATTTACCTTTATCCTGGGCGCCTTCCTGTCGCCAAATTTTTAACGTTATATTCATGATATTTAGTAATGAGTAATGAGTATTAAGTAGTGAGAAAACTAAATACTCACTACTAATATCTCAATACTATTTATAACTTCGTGTTTTAACTTCTATATCTTTAAACTCCAATTGTTCTTTATGTAATTTCCAGTCTTTTCCATGCATCCATTCCCATGCTGCAGAATACATATAATTAACATCATCACGAACAGCTTCTCCATCTTCAGTTTGGTATTCTTCCCGGAAATGTGCGCCACAGCTTTCTTTTCTGCTTAAAGCATCTACCGCCATTAATTCCGCGATTTCAAGATAATCAGCTAGTCTGCCTGCTTTTTCTAATTCAGAGTTCATTCCATTGGAATCTCCAGCCACCGCAACATTTGTCCAGAATTCATCACGAAGTTTTCTAATCTCTTCAATAGACCATTTTAAGCCTTTTTCGTTTCGTGACATCGCAACTTCCTTAAACATTACCTGTCCTAATCTACGATGAATTTTGTCAACAGGCATATTCCCTTTTATTGCTAATATTTTATCTAATTGTGCTTTAACTTCTTTTTCAGCTTCTTCAAATTCAGGAGTGTCTGTTGAGATCTTTCCTGTACGGATCTCATTGGATAAATAATTGGAGATGGTATTTGGCAATATAAAATTACCGTCAACGGAAGCCTGTAAAAGTGAATTAGCTCCCAAACGATTTGCACCATGATCTGCGAAATTTGCTTCTCCAACTGCATATAAACCAGGTATAGAAGTTTGCAATTCATAATCAACCCATAAACCTCCCATAGAGAAATGTGCTGATGGAGCTATCTTCATAGGCTCTTTATATGCATCGATATTTGTAATCTTTCGGTACATAGTAAAAAGATTTCCATATCGCTCTTTAATGGTATCAACACCTAATCTTTCAATAGCAGTTTTAAAATCAAGATATACGGCATTTTTAAGTGAGCCAACTCCATATCCGGCATCCATTCTTTCTTTAGCGGCACGTGATGCAACATCACGAGGTACTAAATTACCAAACGCAGGGTAGCGACGCTCTAAATAATAATCTCTGTCTTCTGCAGGAATATCTCCTGGTTTTCTTTCATCATCTTTTTTCTTAGGCACCCATATTCTACCGTCATTTCTAAGTGATTCTGACATTAAAGTCAGTTTAGACTGATGCTCTCCGGCCTGTGGTAATGCGGTTGGATGAATTTGTGTCCATGAAGGGTTTGCAAAATAGGCGCCTTTTTTATGCGCACGCCATGTTGCAGATCCATTCGAGTTCATCGCCAAGGTAGAAAGATAAAAGATCTTTCCAAATCCACCGGTTCCTAACACTACAGCATGTGCTGAATGACGTTCAATTTTACCAGTAACAAGATCCCGTACGATTACTCCTCTTGCTTTACCGTCAACTACAACGATATCCTGAATTTCATGGCGACTATATTGGGTTAAAGTTCCTTTTTTAACCTGCTTCATCATCGCCTGATAAGTAGCCAGTAATAATTGTTGACCTGTCTGGCCACGAGCATAGAATGTTCTGGAAACCAGCACTCCTCCAAAAGAACGATTGCTTAAATAACCACTGTATTCTCTACCAAATGGCACGCCCTGAGCTGTCATATGATCAATCAGATCAACCGAACATTGAGCCATACGGTAAACATTGGCTTCACGTGAACGATAATCACCACCTTTTACAGTGTCGTAAAACATTCTGTAAATCGTATCACCATCATTTTTGTAATTCTTGGCGGCATTTACACCACCTTGTGCCGCCACAGAATGTGAACGACGGGCAGAATCCTGAAAAAAGAAAACTTTTACGTTATAACCTAATTCAGCCAATGATGCTGCTGCACCACCACCAGATAATCCACCACCTACAACAATAACGTCTATTTTCTTACGATTTGCAGGATTTACTATATTGGTTTTATCCAGATAATTTTGCCATTTATCTTTTAAAGGTCCTTCCGGAATTTTTGCGTTAAGAGCCATAATATTTTATTTGAAGTGAAGAATGATTGGGATGATTGCATATAACACTGCCATCACCAAAGAGAACCATAATGCTATCACCTTGATGACATTCATAGCTTTTTCAGGATAAAGTCCTAAAGAACGATGGGCACTTTCAATACCATGAATGATATGTAATCCAAAGGCAATGATACCAATTTCATACAGAACTACCATCCACCATATTTTGAATGTTTCCACCACTAAATTATAGAGATCGTGTTCAACTTTCAATACCTTGTATTGTAACCAAAATTGAGCCATATGCATTATAATAAAAACACCAATAACAGTTCCTAAAAGACCCATATTTCTGGAAATCCAAGAGCTTGATGAGTTATCAACTACCTGATATTTTTCTCCTTTGGTCTTGTTGTTATGTAGAGTGATGAGCAATGCATCTATTACATGAGTTAATATAGCAGCATATAAAACCCATGCAACCACAGTTATTGGCCAAAAATGCACCAAGAAATGCGAATAGGCATTGTACATATCATGCTGATTTGCAACATTTCCCCAAAATTCAATAGGGAAAAATGAATCAGGTAAAATTAAGATCAAATTTCCGACAAGATGAATTACCAGGAAAAATACGATGAAAAGTCCGGTAGCAGCCATTAGATTCTTACGTCCAACAGATGTTTTAAATAATCCTTTTTTAAATGCCATAAGGCTTTATTTTTAAATTAACTGTACAAATATAATAAGTGTATCATACTATCAAACATGATTTTTGTCATTCTATATCAAAGAGCGTTATTTATAACCAATCTAAATTGGAAGCAGAAATTAGGATTGATTGATTCCAAATAGCAATTTTTATTTTTTTTCTGCAAAAGTTTCTCAATTTGCATTATTACCGCAGGGTAGAGTTGAGGCTGTGGATCGTGTAATGAACATGGTAAAACAAATGGATGATGAAGGTTTTGGTAATTGCACCAATACAGGAGCCTGTGAAGTGGAATGTTCGAAAGGAATTTCTTTAGATAACATTTCCCGAATGAATAGAGAATATTTAAAAGCCAGTATTTAATTTCTGCGTAAGCATAAATGCATTTGATAAGATTATTAAAACCGTTAACTTTTAGTTTACGGTTTTTAATTTTAATTGTTGTAAATTGGTTACTTCAAATATTAAAATTAAAATCAGTATTATGGATGCATATTATAAATCTTTATTAAATAAAAATAAAGCCTGGGTAGCAGAAACATTATCAAAGGATGAGAAATTTTTTGACAAACTTTCAGAGGGTCAGCAACCTCCATTATTATGGATTGGATGTGCCGATTCAAGAGTTCCTGCCAATCAGATTATTGGTGCAGAACCAGGAGAAGTATTTGTGCATAGAAATATTGCAAATTTGGTAGTACATAGCGATATGAATATGCTTTCGGTGCTCGATTATGCGGTCAATGTTTTAAAAGTAAAACACGTTATTGTTTGTGGGCACTACAGTTGTGGCGGAGTACAAGCAGCAATGACCAATAATTCTTACGGTGTAATTGACAACTGGATCAGACATATCAAAGATGTGTATCGTTTTCATAGTGAAGAATTGGATAGTATTAAAGATGAAAATGACAGGTTAAGTCGATTTGTTGAGTTAAATGTTGTTGAACAGGTTTATGATTTAGCGAAAACAAGTATTATTCAGCAAGCATGGAGAAATGGTCAGAAAATTGAAGTACATGGTTGGGTTTATTCTTTGGCCAATGGAATTATCAAGGATCTTGATGTTTCTTTTAGTAATGATTCTCAATTGGAAGAGACTTATAAATTGAATCTTTAAAATTGCCTGTTTATTCAAAAAATATCAAGTCAAAATTACCTTTTGCCACAACCAGTATTTTTGCAGTGATGAGTAAATTGGCTCAGGAACAAAATGCAATTAACTTATCGCAGGGCTATCCTGATTTTCCTGTTTCAAAGGAATTAATAGGTTTGGTTAGCAAATACATGAAAGAAGGTTTCAATCAGTATGCACCAATGCCCGGAGTCTATAGTTTACGGGAAATGATTGCCGAAAAAACATTTAATCTTTATGGTGCAAGCTACAATCCGGAGAGGGAAATAACGATAACAGCAGGAGCTACTCAGGCAATTTACACTATCATTTCTGCTTTTATTCAAAAGGATGATGAGGTTATTATTTTTGCACCGGCATATGACAGTTATGAGCCATCTATAAAACTGAATGGAGGTAAAACAATTGAAATTGAGTTAGGTAAATCCGACTATAAAGTTGACTGGAATAAAGTAAAAGATAGTATAAATGATCAAACCAAAATGATCATTATCAATACTCCACATAACCCTTCGGGGACAGTTTTATCAAAATCAGATATGGAAAAGCTGGAGAGTCTGGTAAAAGATACGAATATTATTATTTTAAGTGATGAGGTTTATGAGCACATCATATTTGATAAGGTAAAACACCAAAGTGCCTGCCTGTTTCCGGGATTGGCAGAAAGAAGTTTTATTGTCGGATCTTTTGGTAAGACATTTCATATTACAGGTTGGAAAATGGGTTATTGTCTCTCTCCTGTGGAATTGATGGCAGAGTTTAGAAAAACACATCAATTCAATGTTTTTTCTGTAAATCATCCCATGCAAAAAGCAATTGCATCCTATTTAACATCTTCTGAAAATTATTTGGGATTAGCAGAGTTTTATCAGTCAAAACGTGATTTCTTTATAAATGCAGTCAAAGATTCCAAATTTACTATAATTCCTTCGAAGGGAACCTATTTTCAACTGTTGGGTTATGAGAAAATAAGTGATGAAAAAGATTTTGATTTTGCTATAAGACTTACTAAAGAAAAGAAAATAGCATCCATTCCAATATCAGGGTTTTACAGTACAAAATTTGATAATAAGTCACTTCGTTTTTGTTTTGCTAAAAGTGAGGAAACTCTAAAAAGAGGAGCTGAAATATTAAATTCTATT
>JAOZTG010000061.1 GCA_029939235.1 Flavobacteriaceae bacterium | reverse complement strand
TTTTTTTATCAAAGAAAAAAATGAAATGCCTGTCCGACCTTTAGGACATAAAAAAAATTCCATTATAATAACAGAGAACCATATTTATTAGTAAAGAATAGTAAGTTCATTTATCTTTGCAAAAAAAACAGCAATGTACAAATCTGTTATCCGAAAGATTCTTTTTAAATATGATCCTGAAGAGGTTCATCACTTTACTTTTAATATGTTAAAAAATTTATTTAAAGTGCCATTAACTGGTTCATTGGCAAGAAGTAAATTTGTAATAGAAGATGATAAATTAAAACGTGAAATATTTGGTGTTACTTTTAAAAATCCGGTTGGTTTGGCTGCCGGATTTGATAAAAATGCTGTTCTTTTTGATGAGTTTGCCAACTATGGTTTTGGGTTTGTTGAGATAGGAACGGTAACACCTAAACCGCAACCGGGAAATCCTAAAAAGAGATTATTCAGATTGATTGAAGATGAAGCCCTCATTAACCGTATGGGTTTTAACAATGATGGTGTAAAAGTAATTGCTGAAAGATTACGAAAAAGAAAAACAGATATCATTATTGGAGGAAATATCGGTAAGAATAAAGTAACTCCAAATGAAAAAGCTGTTGATGATTATTTGATCTGTTTTGAAGAGCTTTTTGATGTTGTTGATTATTTTGTTGTAAATGTGAGTTCTCCAAATACACCTAATTTAAGAGAACTCCAGGATAAAGAACCTCTAACAAAATTATTGCAAACCCTTCAGGATGAAAATAATAAAAAAGAGTTACCAAAACCTATTTTACTAAAAATAGCTCCGGATCTAACAGATGATCAGCTGTTGGATATTATTGATATTGTAAAAACAACTAAAATTGCGGGAGTAATTGCAACTAATACTACTATCGCAAGAGAGGATCTAACATCTGAAAAAAGGAATGAAACTGGAGGTTTAAGTGGAAAACCATTAAGAGACAGATCAACAGAAGTAATTAGGTTTTTAGCAGAAAAATCAAATAAGGCTTTTCCAATTATTGGAGTAGGAGGTATTCATTCTGCAAAAGATGCACAAGAAAAATTAGATGCAGGTGCAGATCTGATTCAGGTATTTACAGGATTTATTTATGAGGGGCCAGAACTGGTAAATAGGATAAATAAAAGTTTGATCTAAAAAAATAACTTCATTGAAATTTTATCAAGGAGCTATTTAATTGTTGGCTAGTAATGAATTTTTAAGATAATTCTTTTCCGGATAATAAATAAATAAAACACTACCATTTTTGATATATTTAATAATGTCTGAAAAGCCATCTTTTGGAAGGGACGGACAACCTAAACTTCTGCCTAATCTGCCATTTTTCTTAATAAAAAAATCACTTACATAATCAGCTGAATGTATAACAATAGCCCTTTTTCTCGCGTTGTTATTTGAACTTTCCAAACCATCCAAACGTAGTGATAAGCCATGTTTTCCTTTATAGGTTTCAGCAGTTTTATAAAAACCAATACTGCTTTGGTAGGAGCCTACTTTATTAGAAAAATATTTTGCAAATTCACCTCCGGAATTTCTTCCGTGTGCAACTTTACTTTTATGAATTATTTTAATGGATTTAAGATCGATTAGGAAAAAACGATTTCTGTTAGCTGATAAACTTAGATCAATAACAGTTAAGAATTTTAAATTTTGAATTTTATTGTCAGCTAATAGTTTATTATATCCATTTAAGGCTTTTTCAAAAACCTCAAATCTAAGATCTTTATCATTTAACAGTTTATATAGTTTGATGGAATTATCACTGTTTCTTACTGTTATTGGATTAATAGGTTCAATAACTGGTAAATCCCAGGAAACATTTGAAAAAGATACTATCGTTAGAAAGAATAATAATAAGATACGTTTGGCCATTTTTCCCCTTTAAAAATATTATTAAGTTTAAAATCAATATATTGAGGGAGATATAAATTTTAAAACAGCAAAATTATAAAATTATTGTAAACAAAATACGTTTTAGTAAAAAATTAACTAAATTTTTATGTAACAGGAGCTGTTTTTTCAATCGTTTGAATAATTTTTACTTTTTTCATACCAACTTTTATAGCTTCTTCATTTAAAGGAATCATATGATGATGCCTTGGTGGTAAAGACTTTTTAAGACCTTTGTGTACATTGTCCATTTTTACAATTGGGTGTGTTTTTAAAAAAGCTCCCAAAATAACCATGTTAAAGGTTTTTGTATTCTTTAGCTTGGAAGCCTCTTCCGCTCCGTTTATTGTTGCAATTGTAATATCTTTTCGAGTAGGGTGTTTTGTAATTCCATTTGGGTCATAAAGTAATAAACCTCCTGGCTTAACCATACATTCAAACTTGTCCATAGACTGTTGGTTTAAAATAATTGCAGTATCAAATTCATGTAAGATAGGCGAACTGATTCGATCATCACTTAAAATTACGGCAACATTAGCAGTTCCACCTCTCATTTCTGGTCCATAGGCAGGCATCCAGCTTACTTCCTGATCTTGCATTATACCTGAATAGGCTAATATTTTCCCCATAGACAATACTCCTTGTCCACCAAATCCTGCGATAATTATTTCTTCAGTCATTTTTCAATTGTTTTTACAAAATACTTAATATTCAATTCTTCTTCTGTTACAAAGTCCTTCCCTTCGGGAAGGGTAGGGATGGGCTATTACTTCTTAATATCTCCTAAAGGAAAATATGCCAGCATATTTTTATCCAACCATTTATTAGCCTCAACAGGAGTCATTTTCCAACCGGAATTACAGTTTGATACTATTTCAACAATAGAAGTTCCTTTATTGTCTCTTTGATTTTCAAATGCTTTTCGGATAGCTCTTTTGGCTTTTCGAACATATTTAGCTTCGTGAACTGCTTGTCTTGTTGCGTAGGCAACACCGGGTAAAGTAGCAACCATTTCAGTAATTTTTAATGGGTACCCCATGGTTTCTGTAACCCGTCCGTAGGGTGATGTTGATGATTTCATACCAGGTAAAGTTGTTGGTGCCATTTGCCCTCCGGTCATACCATAAATTCCGTTATTAACAAAAATAATCACAATGTTTTCACCTCTGTTGCAAGCATGGATAGTTTCTGCTGTCCCAATTGCTGCCAGATCACCATCTCCCTGATAGGTAAAAACATATTTTTCCGGGAACACACGTTTAATACCGGTAGCAACTGCAGGAGCTCTTCCATGAGCAGCTTGTTGCATGTCAATATTCATAAATTCGTACGCTAATACAGAACATCCAACTGGTGCAACACCAATCGTTTCAGATCCAATACCCATTTCGTCCACAACTTCCATAACCAAACGATGTGCTACTCCATGGCCACAACCAGGGCAATAACTGAGTGTACACTCAGTCATAAGAGCTGTTTTCTGAAATACAATTTTACCTTTCTTGATTATTTCTTCCGGAGTTATTTCTGTTGCAATCATCTTAGTTCTTTGAAATTAATTTTTCTTCCAATGCATTTAATACTTCTGATGGAGATGCCATCATACCACCCATTCTGCCAAAATGAGCTACAGGAGCCTTGCCATTTACTGCAAGTTGTACGTCTTCAATCATTTGACCTGCATTCATCTCTATGGAAATATATCCTTTTACCTTATCAGCATATTTGGCAATAGCCTCTTTAGGGAAAGGCCATAAGGTTATAGGTCGGATCAAGCCAATTTTTAATCCATTGGCACGACCCATTTGTAAAACTTTTTGGCTGATACGGGCACTACTACCAAAGGCTACAATAATATAATCAGCATCTTCGCATTGAATTTCTTCATAGCGTATTTCATTTTCTTCGATCGTTTTGTATTTTTCCTGTAAATGATGGTTGTGTTGCTCCTGCTTTTCAGGAACCAGATCTAAGGATGTAATAATATTTCTGCTTCTGGTTGCTGGTTTTCCCGTTGTAGCCCAGTCTCCATATTTAGTAATAATCTCTTCATTTGACAATCTTTCTTTTTGCTCGGGCAGAGTTACTTTTTCCATCATTTGTCCAATTGCTCCATCTGACAAGATCATCACAGGATTTCGATATTTAAAAGCCAGGTCAAATCCAAGATCAACAAAATCAGCCATTTCCTGAACTGTTGAGGGGGCAAGTACGATCAATCTGTAATCTCCATGACCACCACCTTTTACGGCTTGAAAATAATCGGCTTGTCCGGGTTGAATAGTTCCTAAACCGGGCCCTCCGCGCATTACATTTGCAATTAAGCAGGGCACTTCGGCACCAGCCATATATGAAATACCTTCTAATTTTAAACTTATTCCAGGGCTTGATGATGAGGTCATTGCTTTTTTTCCGCAAGAACCGGCTCCGTAAACCATATTAATGGCAGCCAACTCACTCTCGGCCTGTAGAACTTGCATACCAGTGCGTTTCTCAGGCTCTTCATGCATTAGATATTCAATAACTTCTGATTGTGGAGTTATCGGGTAGCCGAAATAAGCATCTGCTCCTGCTCTAATTGCAGCTTCAGCCATTGCTTCGTTACCTTTCATTAGTTTTATTTCTTTCATTAAATGAAAAATTTTAAGATTATGAATGTACCTTTTCAGGTTTATATTGATATACTGTAATACACATGTCCGGACAAACCAAGGCACATATTTTGCAACCTGTACAGGCAGCGTGATTTATTGGAAAAGCAGGATTATACCCTTTTGAATTTACTTGTTCGTTAAGAATTAACACATCTGTTGGACAGGCGACTACGCAAAGATCACAACCTTTGCATGCTTCAGCATCTATTACAACAGCACCTCTAACTTTTGACATAAGATGACAGTTTTAGATTAAAAATAATAAAAAAGACAATTTTTATGTAGCAAATTTACAAATAAAATTTTGATAAATAATGATTAAAATCATTAACTGATTGTATTATTAGAAAAAAACATCACTTAAAAAGCACTATTATTGACGATTCTTCAATAATTAAATAAAATCCCCTATATCAATGATTTGAAACGTTGTGGATCAGTTTCATGCATTATTTGATAAATGGACTCAAAGATGTCTTCAGCACTTCTGTTTGAAAAATAATCACCATCTGTACCATAAGCAGGTCTGTGTTCTTCAGAGCATAAAGTAACCGGCTTACTGTCTAAATACTGATAGGCATTTTGATTATTTAATATCTCGTTCATTATATAGGCGGAAGCTCCACCTGGTACATCTTCATCAATTACCATTAACCTGTTTGTTTTTCGAACACTTTTTACAATATCATGCGAAATATCTAAAGGCATCAAACTTTGAATATCAATAACTTCACAACTGATATCGAATTGCCTTAACTGGATAGCTGCTTCTTTCACTAATTTTAAAGTAGCTCCATAAGAAACAAGTGTAATGTCAGTACCTTCCAAAAGAGTTTCTACAACACCTATCGGGGTTTTAAAACTCCCAAAATTTTCAGGTTGTTTCTCTTTTAAACGATAGCCATTTAAGTTTTCAATGATCAATGCCGGATCATCACTTTCCATCATGGTGTTAAAGAAACCTGCAGCTTTTGTCATATTTCTTGGGACTAAAATGCATATTCCTCTTAAAAAAGTATTGATACCACTCATAGGAGACCCGGAATGCCAGATGCCTTCCAGTCTGTGACCACGAGATCGAATAATAAGAGGTGCTTTTTGTCTTCCGGCACTTCTGTAATGTAAAGATGCAAGGTCATCACTTAGGGTTTGCAAAGCAAATAATATATAATCTAAATATTGAATTTCGGCAATAGGCCGTAAGCCACGTAATGCCATTCCAATTCCCTGACCAACAATTGTTGCCTCACGAATGCCGGTGTCACTAACCCTCATTTCTCCAAATTTTTGTTGCATCCCTTCCAATCCCTGATTTACATCACCAATAAAACCGGTATCTTCTCCAAAAATTAGAGATTCAGGATACTTTGTAAATATCGCTTCAAAATTATCTCTTAAAATAGTTCTGGCATCAACCATCTTTGGTTCTTTTGGAAAAGTTGGATTTACCTTTTTTATTTTTATTGCTGCCTTTTTGGATTGACTGTATAAATGAGAACTGTATCTTTTTTGAAATAATGCTTTGTAATTTTTGATCCAATTTTGAAGTGTTGTTTTTGCAGGAAAATTCTCTTCTGTTATATATCTTAAGATTTTGCGTGCATAAACTAAATTGGTTCTTAATTGGACTTCATCATCTGCAATAAATTGTTCAATTAACTTATTGATAAATACACTATTTTTTGAATTTTTTGAAACATCTTTAAGAATAGCAAGTAATTCAGAACCAGCTTTTGCAATAGGATCTTTAAAATCGTTCCAGGCACTGCGTCTGGCTAGTTTTGCAATATTTTTTGCTTCTTTTTCAATACTTTTTAATTCGGCCTCCTTTTCGACAAATTGAAAAATATTTCCGTTGTCATCTTCAATTTTATAATCAAGGATCCATTCTCGCATTTTCGTATTGCAGTCAATGCTTTTTTCATACTCTAAACGTTCTTTGCTTTTGTATCTTTCATGTGAGCCTGATGATGAATGACCAAGTGGTTGCATAAGATCTGTAACATGAATTATTACCGGTACTTCCTCTTCACGGGCAATTTTTCCGGCTTTTTCATAGACTTCCATTAAAGCTGGATAATCATATCCTTTTACTGAAAAAATTTCAAAACCATTACTCTTATCATCTCTTTGAAAACCCTTTAATATTTCTGAAATACTTTCCTTGGTTGTGTGGTATTTAGCAGGTACGGAGATACCATATTCATCATCCCAGATGCTAATAACCATAGGCACCTGTAAAACACCGGCAGCATTAATGGTTTCCCAAAATAGTCCTTCACTGGTACTTGCATTTCCTATAGTTCCCCAGGCTACTTCATTTCCTTTATCAGAAAAAGTTGTAAAATCTTTTAATTCATCAATATGACGATATATTTTTGAGGCTTGAGCCAAGCCTAATAAACGAGGCATTTGACCTGCAGTACATGAAATATCAGAACTTGAATTATATTGCTTCATCAGATCTTTCCATGTTCCATCTTCATTGAGGGAGTGCGTTGCAAAGTGATTATTCATCTGTCTTCCACCAGATTCAGGAGCATTTTTTATATCTGTATCACCATATAGATTTGCAAAAAACTGTTGAGCTGTTAATTCGTCAATTGCCATCATAAATGTTTGATCTCTGTAATAACCAGATCTCCAGTCTCCAAATTTAAAAGCTTTTGCCATTGCAAGTTGAGGGACCTCTTTACCGGCTCCAAAAATTCCAAATTTTGCTTTTCCGGTAAGTGCTTCTCTTCTTCCTAAGATACTGCATTGTCTACTTACTAAAGCGGTTTTATAATCATTTAAAACTTCTTTTTTAAATTGTTCAAATGATAAGGAATTCTTTGTGTCACTGGCTTTTTTGATCATGCTTTATTTGGCTTTGGAAGTTTTACAAATATACTCATTTTAAAGCAATTTATATTTAGTTTAACTTAGTGAAAGAGAGATAAGTATTATTTTTGAAGTTAGAAAAATTGAAGATTAATCAATATTTTAAGTAATTTATTAATTAATATTTAATATTAGCATTAATAAAAGCCTCTTCTTATGAAATTATAAATTTTTGTAGGATTCAATGTAAATACAAATCTTATTTTGGAAGCATAATTTGGCATTCCAGGCTCAAAACCTAAACTGGATTGAATAGGGAAATAGAATTCCAAAAAGTTATGAATAAAATTTAATCGGATACCACTGTCATATCGAAAAAGAGTGCTTTCATTGTTATTTTTCACCAAACCAACATCCGCATATAATTCCAGCCATCTCCATAATCCGATACTCGCATTGGTAGTTAGGATCCACTGGTTAGAATACTGATTTTCAAAAATAGATTTAAACCCTCCCTCTGCAATAATAATTTGCTGGCTAAAAAGACCTGATTCTTCAGAACGTCCTAAATAATTAAGATCAAACATATAATCATTTGGCCTGTCTAATGCAAAACTGAAGAAATCAGAACTGGTGTTATTAAAAATAAAAGTACCAAAGAATAAACGGAAGTCAAATTGTCTTTTTTTATCTGTTAATTTTCGATATCTAAAATCAAAAGATAGTTTGCTAAAATCCTGACCGTATTGAAAATCAGCAAAATATCGCAAATCTTTTATGATGTCAGGTTTGGAAAAGCTATAGCGTATATTGAAAACATGATACTTGTAAATTTCTGGATTTTCAACAATTTCCGGCAATTCTTTATCAACAATTACCATTCGTGCCATCAATGATTTACCTCCTACATCTCTTAAGCTTTTTCTCTTAAATTCGATTAGAAAGAAAGGGGTTACTTTGTTGAAAGTTAGATCATTATTATAATGAGACTTGCTTGCAGCAAGACCTGCTCGGTATTTATAAATGGAAGAATTTTCCGGCAAATGTTGGAATGCAAACGATCCTGACCCGGTTACAGCCTTACTTTTAAACCCATATTTAGGAGTTACGTGAAACAACCATTTCTTTTTTATGGCTGCCTGGTTATATAATTCAGGACCTAAGACAATACCATCATAAAAATTGTATTCAAAATACAGGTTGTAAAATAACTGATTATAATATGGATCTTCCACATCTTTGAAAAAAGTTAATCTTAAAGGCCTGTTCAATAATTTATTATCAATTCTTTTCCAGTTATTTCTAAGGTTCAATTCAGGATAGGAAAAATTATAATTCAAAGCTAGGCTTTTAACATCTTTGGTTGGAACGGTTACAGTTTTTACAGAATCAATTCCTTCAATCCACTTTTCAAAAATGACATTCTTTTTGTTAATTCCAGATATGGTAACAGGCGAAGTGAAATTTCTAAGATTTTTAATGGTTACCTTAACGGAATCTTTTTGTTTTTCAATTTTATCAATAGTGTAATCGATTTTTTTATTTGTTTGAACATAGTCATTGAAAAACCAATAAAGATCCTTATCGGTATTGGATTCTAAAATTACTTTAAAATTATTGCTGGTAATTTTATTTTTTTTTGTTAGACTTAGCTCATAAAATTGATTTAAACTGGTTTTTATAACACTGTCTTTTAAATATTTATCAAGGTATTGCAATCCCAGACCAGCTTTGTACTTATTTGCAAGTTTTCTATTGAAATTGGAAAGTGAATCAGATCTTGTGATCAAGGATTGGTCAATATTTTTTCTTGCTGAAAATTGATAAACAAAGGGATACTTTTGATTGAAATCGAGTTTTGAAATGGTGTAACTTTTAACACCCCATATTTTAGAGATATCTCCAATTGCTTTTACTTCTGGATAAAATTGTTCTACGTATTTGATCATTAAATAGATCTGTATTCCATCAGTGACCCATGTATCTTCCCGTTTGTTGGTTGTGATGGTGTTTTCAATATACCTGTTTGTGAGGGCTTTAAATATTTTAATATCCCATTCAAAAACATCTGAAAAAGGTGTTAAGAATTTTGGTAACTGATTAAATCCGTAAACGGGATTTTTTGAATAGGTTGTTTTATTTATTAATAATTTTTTGTGTGGATATTTTCCTAAATATTCTTCTATAAAGCTTAATTGTCTTTTTAAAACATCTGTTTTAATATTTTCGGTTAAATTTTCACTTTTAAGATTAGAAATAATATCAATATCACCTGATTTGTAAACAGAATAATCATTGACCAGCTGAATGCTTATTTCAAGATCAATTCTGTTGTGATCTTCTAATTGATAAAGAACGTAATCATCTTTTATTTCAACAGTAGCTGGCAGGTCTGAATTTAATGTATAACCATAGGGAATCTTAAAATCAATATGATAATTTGATGGACTCATAAATATATCATCCATATTTAAATTACTCATAATATGCCATTTGCCATCAAAAACAGCAGGACTCAAATACCAGTATCGGAGGTTGTATTTGTCATTGTCATAACCGTATTTTGTATAATCATCTACAGGGATTTTAACAGTATACGCGGTAGAGATAACTATTGAATCGTGTGGCTTTAATGTATTGAGTAGTCCTATTTTAACAATATCTTCTGCATCTTTAAGATTTTCAAAATGAACGATCTGATTATCACATTTGATGCTTTTAATTTTTGAGAACCCTCTTTTTTTTATTTTTGCAAAGTATAGGCTTTTATCGTAATTCTCGATCAATCTTTTAGATAGAGGTGTATGGCGGTCCTTGAAGGAATTTGCCCAATTGAGCAAATAAATTGTATCTAAATTTACTTCGGAATTATTATGATAAATAATTTTTTGGTCAATTTCAATTTGATTTGTTTCAGTCGATAATTGCGCATCAATATAAATACTGTTGGTTTGAGAGTAACCAATAACAGAAATAAATAATACAAAAATAAATATGTTTTCTTTTCTTAACAATTTTGAATTTATAAAGTATTTTAAAAATTTGGCTGCAAATGATGTTTTTTATAGAAGTTGTTTATGATCTCAATTACTTCATCTGCACTATCTACAATTTTAAAAAGATCTAGGTCTTTTTCACTTATATTATTGTATTTACTAAGTAATGTTTTCATTATCCACCCTAATAATCCTTCCCAAAATTCGCTTCCAACTAAAACAATTGGAAATTTTCCTATTTTTTTTGTCTGGATCAGTGTAATCGCCTCAAACAATTCATCCAAAGTTCCAAAACCTCCCGGCATGGCAATAAAACCCTGAGCATATTTTACAAACATTACTTTTCTAACAAAAAAGTAATCAAAATCTAAACTTTTATCACTATCAATATATGGATTGTCATGCTGTTCAAAAGGTAATTCAATATTTAATCCAACTGAAACTCCACCACCTCTTTTAGCACCCTTATTCCCTGCTTCCATAATGCCCGGGCCACCACCGGTAATAACTCCGTATCCATTTTGCGTTAATTTATAGGCAATATTTTCAGCCATTTCATAATATTTATCGCCGGGTTTTGTTCTTGCAGACCCATATACACTAACACAAGGCCCAATACGACTTAGTTTTTCATAGCCATCAACAAACTCACTCATGATCTTAAAAATGGCCCATGAATCATTCGTCTTAATTTCATTCCATGTTTTTTGCTTTAATTTTTCCCGTATCTTCTTATCTTCGTTTGGAGTCATGTTTACTATTTATTTGAATTTAGTTTTTGGATAAATTTAATTCTTTTTTTAAGAAATATGCTGTATAGCTATTTTTGTTTTTAATGATCTCTTCCGGAGTACCGGTACATAAAATTTCACCACCTTTAACACCACCTTCTTTACCAATATCAATGATATGGTCACAGAGTTTGATCACATCCATGTTATGTTCAATGATTAGTACTGTATTGCCTTTATCCGTTAGTTTGTTGAGAACTTTCATCAGGATATTGATATCTTCAAAATGAAGTCCGGTTGTTGGTTCATCTAAAATATAAAAAGTATTACCGGTATCTCTTTTTGAAAGTTCAGCAGCTAGTTTAATTCGCTGTGCTTCTCCCCCTGACAGGGTAGTAGATTGCTGACCAAGAGTGATATACCCTAAACCAACATCTTGAATAGTTTTTAATTTTATATAGATCTTAGGAATATGTTTAAAGAAATTTACTGCTTCATTAATGGTCATATTCAATACGTCAGAAATTGATTTCCCCTTATATCTTATTTCCAGTGTTTCTCGGGTAAATCTTTTTCCCTGGCAGGTTTCACATTCAACTTCCACATCAGGTAAAAAATTCATTTCTATGACCCTAACACCACCACCACGGCAGGTTTCGCATCTTCCGTCTTTTACATTAAATGAAAATCTTCCGGGTTTATATCCTCTGATGAGTGCCTCAGGAGTTTTAGCAAATAAACTTCTTATTTCGCTAAATACACCTGTATAAGTAGCAGGATTTGAACGAGGTGTTCTTCCAATTGGAGTTTGATTGATATCAATGATCTTATCAATAAATTCCAGTCCTTTTATTGATTTATATGGCAGAGGTTCTTTTACCGCTTTATAAATGTGTTTATTTAAAATTGGGTAAAGTGTTTCATTGATCAAAGTAGATTTACCACTGCCCGAAACTCCGGTTACTCCAATTAGTTTTCCTAACGGGATTTTCAAATCTACATTTTTTAAATTATTTCCTGTTGCACCTTTTAAAGTGATAAAATTTCCATTTCCTTCTCTTCTCTTTTTAGGGATCTCAAAGAATTTTGCACCATTTAAATATGCTGCAGTTAACGTATTCCCTTTAAGTAATTCGTCAGGCGTACCAATACTAATGATCTCACCTCCGTGTTTACCAGCCTCAGGGCCAATATCAATAACATAATCAGAGGTCACCATCATATCTTTATCATGTTCAACAACCATTACTGAATTTCCAAGATCGCGTAGTTTTTTAAGCGATTCGATTAGTTTTATATTATCTCTTTGATGTAAACCAATACTTGGTTCATCTAAAATATAGAGCACTCCAACCAGTTGAGATCCAATTTGCGTTGCAAGCCGGATGCGTTGAGCTTCTCCTCCCGACAAGGTTTTTGATCCTCTTTCAAGAGATAGATAATTCAGGCCAACATCAAGTAAAAAACCAATTCGGGTTTTAATTTCTTTTAATATTTCTTCTCCAATCTTAATTTGCCTTTCGGATAATTTATCAGTTACCTGATCAAACCAGGTTGCCAAATGAGAAATATCAAGTGAAGAAAGATCCGCAATAGACTTATTGTCAATTTTAAAATGCAAAGCTTCTTTTTTTAATCTGCTACCATGGCAAACAGGGCAATCAATTTCATCCATAAAACCTTTTGCCCAGCGTTTTATAGAGCTGGATTGACTATCGTGATACTGGTTAGAAATAAAATTATTTACTCCCTCAAAATCAATAGTGTAACTTCTTTTTACACCCAGTTCTTTTGAGTTGATCTCTAATTTTTCATTACCGCCATTTAATATAATACCCATTGCTTTTTTTGGAATTTTAGAAATGGGATCGGATAAAGAGAAAGAATATTTCTCGGCAATATGATCCAATTGTTTGAATATCCAAGAATTTTTTTGTTCACCGATAGGAGTCAGCCCGCCATTTTTTATGGATATTTTTGTATCAGGAATAACTTTATTTATATTGATCTCCTGTACTTTTCCTAATCCATTGCAATGATCGCATGCTCCTTTTGGAGAATTGAATGAAAAAGAATTTGGCTCAGGTTTTGGATAGGAAATACCTGTGCTTGGGCACATTAGATTCCTGCTAAAGTATCTTGGTTTTTTATTTAAAGTGTTTGTTTCAGCATCTATTACCATCAAAGTATCATCACCATGATACATGGCTGTTTTAATACTCTCACTCAGTCTTTTTTCTGATTTTTTATTTACTATAAGTCGATCGATCACAATTTCAATATCGTGCGTTTTATATCGATCTAATTGCATCCCTCTTTCAATTTCTTTGATCTCACCATCCATACGTACCCGAACAAAACCTTGTTTTAAAATATGTTCAAATAGCTCTCTGTAATGTCCCTTTCTTGATTTTATAACCGGAGCAAGAATGATCGTTTTTTTATCAGAGTAATCTTTAGTGATAAGTTCCTGTATTTGTTCATCACTATAACTTATCATTTTATCACCGGTATTATAAGAGTAAGCATCACCAATACGGGCAAAAAGCAATCGCAAAAAATCGTAAATTTCAGTGATGGTTCCAACTGTTGATCGCGGACTTTTACTGGTGGTTTTTTGCTCAATGGCAATTACAGGTGATAATCCATCTATTTTATCTACATCCGGTCTTTCCAATCCTCCAAGAAATTGTCTTGCATATGCCGAAAAAGTTTCAATATATCTTCTTTGTCCTTCTGCATAAATGGTGTCAAAAGCCAAAGAAGATTTTCCACTTCCGCTCAAGCCGGTTATTACAACCAGTTTTTCACGTGGAATTTTTACATCAATATTCTTTAGGTTATGAACTCTCGCTCCTAATACTTCAATATACTCTTGATCTTTATTCATAAATATTTCGGAAATCTGCAAATTTAATTAAATGTATTCACATTTAAATTATAGATGTATTGTAAATTTAAATTTCATAAATTGCAAATAAATTTAAATACTTGGTGATTCACTTTACAAAACCACTTATTTAAATAATAAATTAATAAAATAATCTGGTTGGCAGGTTAGTTAGTACAGGCAAATAAACAATAAAATATGAATTTTATTCATTCGATCAGGCATTTTTTTGAATTAAGAGGGTTTGAGGTGTCTTCAAGATTTGCAGATAAGCTTGGTATGAGTGCAACAAATGTACGGTTGTTTTTTATTTATATATCTTTTGTAACAGTGGGATTATCCTTTGGGATTTATTTGACACTTGCTTTTTTGTTAAAATTGAAAGACATGGTGTATACCAAAAGAAATTCAGTTTTTGATTTATAATTTTTATTAGAATTGTTGAGATGTTAAATACACCCATAATAAAATCAAAAATATACAAGGCTCTGGTTTTGGTGTTTGGATTGATATTCATAGGAGTCGCAGGTTTTATTTGGATTGCTGAATATAATTTTATTGATGCACTTTATATGACTGTCATTACGGTTTCAACAGTTGGTTTTAAAGAGGTGCAGCCACTGGATTTTGAATCAAAGATATTTACTATATTTCTTATTTTTACTAGTGTAGGAATATATGGTTATGTGTTATCAGTTATAACTGAATATATTTCAAATAATAAACTTTTTGAGGAACTTAAATTTAATCAAGTGCAAAAAAAAATAAGTAAACTAAAGAACCATACCATTGTATGCGGTTATGGAAGAAATGGAAAGCAAGCCGTGGCTACATTAAGAAGTCATAATAAAAAGGTTGTAATTATTGAGAGCAGTCCTGAATTGATCTATGAAATAAATTTGATAAAAGGTGTGATTGTAGTAAAAGGGGATGCAACAAGTGATGAGACTTTATTAAAAGCAGGGATCAAGAACGCTTCCAGTTTGATCACTACTTTGCCTTCAGATGCAGATAATTTATATGTTGTTCTTTCTGCAAGGCAGTTGAATACGAATATGGTTTTAATCAGTAGGGCTTCCAATGAATCCTCATACAGTAAGTTAAAGATCGCCGGAGCGGATAATGTGATTTTGCCTGATAACTTAGGTGGTCAACATATGGCAACATTGGTAGTAACACCTGATATTATTGAGTTTATTGACAGATTATCTATCGAAGGTGAAAGTACTAGTACAATTGAAGAATTGGTTATAGAATCATTGCCTGAAGAGTATAAAGGAAAATCTATTTTTGATCTGGATCTTCGAAGAAAAACAGGTTGTACTGTAATTGGGTTTAAAACTCCAGAGAAAAAATATATAGTAAATCCGGATGCCTCGATGGTACTGGTTCCTAATTCCAAATTATTTGTCATTGGTAAGCCAGAACAAATCCGAAAGATTAACGAATTGTTTTAATTACCTATTGATGAAAAAGATTCTTGTCACTGGCTCAAATGGATTATTAGGTCAGAATTTGGTTAATCAATTGCTAAAAAACGACACCTATATATTATATGGTGTATCCAGAGGAAATAATCGTAATAAAAAGGGAGAAAAATATACTTATTCTGATATTGATCTGACAAATAAGACAGAACTCAATGATTTTATAAATAAAGTGCAGCCAGATTTTATCATTCATACTGCAGCAATGACTAATGTTGATACATGTGAATTAAACAAAGAAGCATGTGATAGAATTAATGTAGATGCAGTAAAATATTTAGTTGAAACGTGTGAATTGAATGATATTCATTTGATTCATTTGTCAACTGATTTTATTTTTGATGGGGAAAAAGGATATTACAAAGAAAATGACCCACCTAATCCGATCAATTATTATGGATTGTCAAAGCTGAGATCTGAGAAGATCATTTCAGATTCAAATATTAAATATACTATTTTAAGGACTATCTTGGTTTTTGGTATTACCAATGAATTAAAGAATAATATTATTCTATGGGTGAAAAACAGTATTGAAAATAAGCAAAAGATCAATGTGGTAACAGATCAGTTACGTATGCCCACTTTTGTGGATGATCTGGTATTTGCCTGTTTGTATGCAATTGACAATGGAGTAGAGGGGGTTTTTAACGTGTCGAGCAATACCTTATTAAGTATATATGATATGGCCATTGAAATTGCTAATACGTTTCATTTAGATAAATCTTATATAAATCCCATACCAACATCTCTCTTAAAACAACCAGCTAAAAGACCATTTAAAACAGGTTTTGATCTGAATAAATCTTTTTCTCAATTAAGTTTACCATCTCATTCTTTTTCTGAAAATTTACAAGTTTTTAAAAATCAGTTAGCTAGCTACAAGGATTATTTAGATTAGAAAAAAGTGCATTTTTTTTGTAAAAATAATTTCAAAAATGTTTTGTAGTATTAACTTTTGTCTTACATTTGCAGTCCCAAAAATAATAAGGGAAAGTTCATCGACATAATACTTAAATTGGTCATTAAAAGTTTTTTAATTTTTAT
>JAOZTG010000060.1 GCA_029939235.1 Flavobacteriaceae bacterium | reverse complement strand
TATTTAGAATTAATTAAGATTTGTCATCAGTAAAATAACTTTATCAAATATATGATATTAATGTCTGTATAAAATCAATCGTTTCTACTATATTATTCAATATGCATCATATATTAACCTGTCATTTAATTTAATAATTATAAGTTTGTGTTTTAAGTTAAAACATCATGAAACATTTTTTTACATTTATTTTTATTAGTGTTGCTCTCACATTTTTTGGATGCAACAAATCCGATCTTTCAAAATCTAAGAAAGCAAATAATTCTAACGGTTTAACGAAGTTTGTCAACCCTTTTTTAGGAACTGATTTCTTTGGACATACATTCCCTGGAGCCGCATTACCCAATGCCTTAGTTCACTTAAGTCCTGATATTCACACGGAAGGTTGGACCTACTGTGCCGGATATATTTATCAGGATAGTTCTATTATGGGATTTAGTCATACGCACTGGAGCGGTGTTGGAATGGTTAACGGAGGCGAGATCTTATTGATGCCAACCACCGGTGATAAACTTCAAATTGTTCCCGGAACCAAAGAAGATCCGGATAGCGGGTATAGGTCAAGATTTGATCATGCAAATGAATCGGCATCTCCGGGTTATTATTCCGTTTTACTCAAAGATTACAATATTAATGTAGAATTAACCTCCACAAAAAGAGCCGGATTTCACCGTTATACTTTTCCTAAAACAAATAATGCCCGAATTATTTTAGATGTAGGTCATCAAATAGGGAACATGACACAAGGTGATAAATCATCATTTAAAATTATAGACAACAATCGAATTGAAGGAACCAAAGGTGCCGGTCTGGGAAAAGTTTACTTCGTTGCCGAATTCAATAAACCATTTGCATATTACGGAACATTTGATGCCCGTTATAAAACTCCAGAATCAGACGGCAGTATTTTCCCATATAAAAATGCAGAAGTAGGAGATAAAATAGGTGCATTTATTCAATATAATACAGAAGAGAATGAACAGGTTTTGGTAAAAGTTGGTATTTCATATACCAGTATTGAAGGTGCTCGTAATAATCTTCATACAGAAATTCCTCATTGGGATTTTGACAAAATCAAAAATGATGCTAATGATATATGGAACAAAGAATTGTCAAAAATTACAATCGACGGAGCTACCAATGATCAAAAAGAGATCTTTACTACAGCACTTTATCACTCATTATTAGCACAATACATTTCACAGGATATTGATGGAAAATATTTTGGATCAGATGGTAAAGTTCATAAAGCCGAAGGTTATGATTTTTATGGATCCTATTCTTGCTGGGACACCTATAGATCACAACATCCATTGCTCACGTTGATCGCACCCGAACATGTAAATAATTATGTAAGATCTATACAAGCAAAAGTAGAGAATTACGGATGGTTGCCTGCACAACATTTTTTAAATGTGTATGGTGAGGCCATGGTTGGAGATCATTTGATACCAATTATTGTTGATGCATATAAAAAGGGTTATAGGGATTATGATGTAAATCTACTTTATAATGCCATGCGAATAAAAGCACTGGAACTTCCCAAAGATCCTATACCACATGAAATGGGCAGATCCGGGTTAGAATATTATAAAAAAGTTGGATATGCTCCAATTGATAAAGTGACGGAAGCGGTTCCAAATACTCTTGAACTTGCCTATGATGATTGGTGTATTGCACAACTAGCAAAAGAATTAGGAAAAAATGATGATTATGAGTTATTTATGAAAAGAGCTTTTAACTACAAAAATGTATGGGATCCTAAAACCGAATTTATGCGTCCGAAAAAAGTCAATGGTGATTTTTTAGAAGAATTGAACGGACGGGATCAGGAAATTGTCAAAGATGGTGAACATTCTTATTATAAGTATTTTGACCCTTTATTGATCGGAAGACGTCCAAATCGCCATTATACAGAATCCAATGCCTGGCAATACATCTGGTCTGTTCAACACGATGTGCAGGGCTTAATAAACTTATTCGGAAGCAATGAAAAATTTATAAATAAATTAGATACATTTTTTGAAATGAGTCCAATCGTCTCATCTCCAAAATATGTTGGAGTTGTAGGAACAATAGGTCAGTATGTGCAGGGAAATCAACCATCGCATCACGTTGCATATATGTATAATTATGCCGGTCAGCCATGGAAAACACAAAATAGAGCCAGACAGGTTACAGAGGAAATGTATCGCAGTGGCCCTGGTGGATTATGCGGCAATGAAGATATGGGATCTCTTTCATCCTGGTTTATTTTAAGCTCTATGGGCATCTATTCCGTAACTCCGGGTAGTACTGCCTATGCAATTGGAAGTCCAATGTTTGGTGAAGTAACACTAACCCTGGATAAAGGAAAAGTATTTAAGATCATTGCAAAAAATAATTCGAAGGAAAATAGATATATCCAATCTGCTAAATTTAATGGTGTAGATTTTAACCAGACCTGGATCTCTCATGAGGAAATCGCCAAAGGAGGGGAAATTGTCTTTCAAATGGGATCAGAACCAAATAAAGAATGGGGTGTTAACAGTGTACCGCCTTCCATGACAAAAAAGTAATTTATGAAAGTTATATTATCCATTTTCCTAATGCTGTTTTTAAACCCCTCTTTTGCTCAAACAACAAAAGTAATGACTTATAATATTAGATATGACAATCCTAATGATGGTGAAAACAACTGGCATCATAGGAAAGAAACCATCGTAAATCAAATTCTTTTTTATGAACCGGATGTCATAGGAACACAGGAAGGATTGGAAGGTCAGATCAAATATCTAAATGAAAAATTGATTAACTACAGTTTTGTAGGTGTGGCCAGAGGTGATGTAAAAGAAGGTGGGAAAGGAGAATATTCAGCAATTCTTTACAACAAATTAAAATATAAAGAAGTAAAAAGCGGCACTTTTTGGCTATCAACTACACCTGATAAACCTTCCAGAGGATGGGATGCATCCCTCAATAGAATTTGCACTTATATTCTTTTAAAAAATAAAAACAATAAAAAAGAATTCTGGGTTTTTAACACCCATTTTGACCATAAAGGAAAAGTTGCCAGAGAAAAATCAGCTGCATTAATTCTAACAAGGATCAAAGAGATCAATAAAGAAAACTTACCATTCTTTTTAGTAGGTGATTTTAATCTAGTGCCTGAAGATTCTCCAATTCAACTTATCTCAAGTGAATTAAATGATGCACTTAAAATAACTCAAAATCCTCCTTTTGGCCCTTACGGAACATTTATTGGCTTTGATAAATGCAAATCTGCAAAAAGAAGAATTGATTATATTTTTACAAGCAAAAAAAATATTGCCATAAAAAAATATGCAGTATTGGCAGATATAAATAATTTAAAATTCCCTTCTGATCATTTTCCTGTTATGATAGAAGCTTTGATAAACCCTTAAATTGGTTTTGAATAGCTACATAAATAAAGTAGATTATTGAAATTCTTTTCTAAATAGTGCTTGGTCGGAAATAGGCAGAATTTTACAAATAGAATTATTTTTGATAAGATCTTTGCTTTTATATGTGAGGTGATGCCATAGCATCAGGCGATTATAAAAAAGCGAAGAGATTGCAAAAAGAAACGATTTTGATTTTTGTGTATTTCCGACCAAGCACTAAATATGTAGAAAATTAAATATATAATGACAATGAAGTGTAAAAGGCTCTTATTCATCATATTCAGTTTAGTAATTCTGACAACTATTCAGGGTATGGATATGAGTACAAACATAGCAAGAGTTAATTCACCTAAATTAACAATTGGAGTAACTGAAAAATATCCATCTTTTGGGGATAGTATTCCTGGTGTTCGTAAAATAAAAGATATAATAATTTATAAGGATACTGCTTTCTTTTCTGCATTTCCATCAGTTATAAAGAGATCTGACGGAACACTAATAGTAGCGTTTAGGCGAGCACCCGATCGTAAAATATTTGGTGAAAATTACACCAATCATGTTGATCCTAACAGTTATCTGGTGATGGTTAAATCGAGTGATAATGGTGTAACATGGACAAAAAATCCGGAATTGATCTATGCGCATCCTTTTGGAGGATCTCAAGACCCGTGTTTATTGCAACTACGTGATGGAACACTCCTGTGTACAAGTTATGGCTGGGCCTTTGTTCGTCCGGATGGTTTACCAAATTTAAAACAACCATATTTTGAAGCAGGCGGAGCTATTTTTCTTGGAGGATATTTGGTGTGCTCAACTGATGGTGGTGAATCATGGCAAAACGTTATTTATCCACCACATATAAAACCGGAAATAAATCATAATGCTTATGGTACTCCTTTACCTGCATACAACAGAGGAGCATTATACGAAGCTAAAGATGGTCAGATTTTATGGATTGTAGCAACTAGTGATGCTGCCAAAAAAACCTCCAACCATTTAATTGCCTCTAAAGATAAAGGGAGTACGTGGAAATACATTGCCCCGGTAGCGGTAGATCCTAAAATATCATTTAATGAAGCATCTGTAATAGAAACACCTAAAGGAGATATTATAGGTTTTTTAAGAACTGGTGGATTCAAGGATCAAGCGGTTATTTCTCGTTCAACGGATGGAGGAAAAACATTTAAATGGCAATCAATGGATTTTCAGGGGCATCCTTTAAATGCTTTACAATTACCAGACAATAGAGTCTTACTTACTTATGGTTATCGCCATAAACCCCATGGCATACGGGCTCGTATTTTAAACCCTGAATGTACAGATTTTGAAACAGCTTCTGAGATTGTACTTCGGGATGATGGTGACAATGGAGATATTGGTTATACCTGGTCCGTTCAACTTGATGACAATCGTGTTTTGGTAATCTATTATTTTAACAAGGAAAATGGCACACGATATATTGCAGGTACCATTATAGAAATTGACAGCAAATCAAAAAAAGAATAATTATGTTTTATAACCATCAAATATCTTTCTTAATTCTATTTATTACTTTCTTTTCTTTAAATAAGGGATTTTCTCAGCGATCACCCGAACAAGAGAAAATTATATCCGTAGAACGAATTTGGGATAGAGCCGGGCATAATGCTTTTACCGATCTTGTATATTTTAATGACATTTTTTATTGTGTTTTTCGCGAAGCTACCACCCATAAACCATCTCAAAATGTAAACCATATTGTGAATGGAACCATTCGAATGATCGCATCAATAGATGGACAAAACTGGAAATCGGTTGCTCATCTTTATCAAAAGGATACAGACCTACGTGATCCTAAGTTATCGGTTACACCGGATAATCAATTGATGTTATTGATGGGAACTTCCATTTATGAAGGAACCGAATTAAAAAGTACACAAGGCAAAGTATGCTTTTTCAATGCGGAACACAACGAATTTACACAACTTCAAAATATCAGTATTGATCAAATAATACGCACTGGAAAAGATTGGTTATGGAATATAACCTGGCACAATGAAACAGCCTATGGCGTTGTTTATCAAATTTCCAAAAATAAATTAAATGCATGGTCCATACACCTTGTTAAATCACGAGACGGAATTCAATATGAATATGTAACCAGTTTAGAAGTTTCTACAAGTCCAAATGAAGCAGATGTCAAATTTTTAAGTGATGGAAAAATGGTAATCATTGTTCGTGGGGCAAAAGGTGCTATCGGTGTGAGTTCGGCACCATATAAAAAATGGGATTGGAACCCACTACCTGTTAAATTAGGTGGTCCTGAATTATTAGTACTTAATAACGATCATCTTATCTGTGCAACCAGGGAGTATAACCCCGGAAATGCCAACAGAACAATTCTTGCCAAAGTATCTCTTTCGGGAGACTTTAAGAAAATACTTACGCTGCCAAGCAGTGGAGATACGAGTTATGCAGGAATGCTTATAAAAAATGGTATTTTATATGTTTCTTATTATTCCAGCCATGAAGGACAGACCTCCATATACACTGCAAACAGTGAAAAAGGAGTAGGAAAATCAAGTATTTATTTGGCGAAAATATGGGCTGACAGGTTGAAATAATGATTCAATGGGATAATGATTGACGGAAATAACAAACTATAAATAAATAGAAATGAAAAATTACCTTTTATACACATTATTTTTTATTTGCCTAACTGGCGGGCTTGGTTCGTTAAATGCCCAAATAAATATTACAAAGATCCCGAATGATGCAGAGCCAATAGCCATCACAAATTGGCTTGTTGCCGGCTCTTTTGAAAGTCCAAATGTTAATAAACACAGTCAATGGGAAGCAGCTCGTGAAGGTTATACTACTGATTTTTTGAAGTCCATTGGAGGAGAAACCAATCCCGAAATTCATAAAGGGACAATAATAAAAACATTGGATGGAAAAAAAATAAGATTCAAATCTTATCAGTGGGAGGTAGATTATTTGGACTTAACTAAAGTCTTCGATAAAAAAGACAATGTCTGTGCTTATCTGTATGCAGAATTAGAATCTGATACAGAGCAGATTGTAGCAATACATCTCGGAACAAATGATACCGGCAAGTTATGGATTGACGGAAAACTTTCTACTGCTTACCCAGGAGATCGAGTAGCTGAACCTTCACAAAATACGGCACAGGTAAAACTCTTTCCTAAAAAACGAATATCCATATTATTAAAAATTGATAATGGAGGCGGTGGCTGGGGAGCTTATTTGCAAGTGTACGGTGAGAGCGCTCATAAAGAATTCATAAAAAGGAAATTACCGGAAAGTATTAATATTGGTGCCGTGAATCAATATCTGTCAGCTGGTGAAAATTTACATGCTTTTATAGAAAAGCATTCCTTAAACTGGTTTGAATTGAATGGTCCTGTTAAATGGGAATTAAAAGATGGTGATCAATTAACAACAATGGACGTGGGTGATTCTGATCAGATAGATTTTACAATTCCTAATGGGTTGAATGGTGTTATGTCTTTGATTGCATCCAAACAAGTGGGTGATAAAGTCATTCAGGGAGAATTGCAATTTACTGTCAGAAAGAAAGATCAAAAGGTTTTTAAGGATGATGGTGAAGTATTAAATATTGGAAATAGACGAGAATTGTTTGTAGATCATTATTTGATCCATAAACTTATAGATACACAACTTGTTTTACATGAACCAAAGGATGAGGGGGAAGTTCTGCGATTTGATAAACCCTGGGAAGGACCATTTTGTGCATATGTTACTATCATTAAGGAAGCTGAAAATTACAAGGCATATTACCGAGGAACACCAAAGGCAGGCATGGATGGAAACTCAGGAGAAACTACCTGTTATGCTGAATCAAAAGATGGTATTCACTGGGAAAAACCATCTGTTGGAACATATGAGATCATGGGAACTCGCGATAATAATGTGGTTTTAGCGAATGATGTACCTTTCAGTCATAATTTTAGTCCTTTTTTAGATACAAAACCAAACATTTCTTCCAACGAAAAATACAAAGCAGTTGCAGGTGTTCATGATACAGGGTTGTTTGGTTTTACTTCTAAAGATGGAATTCATTGGAAAAAAACTAAAAATTCACCAATATTTACGAAAGGTATATTTGATTCACAAAATGTAGTATTCTGGTCTTCAAGTGAAAAACGTTATGTGTGTTATTTTCGTATCTGGTCAGGTGCCGGATTTACGGGTGTCAGAACGATAAGCCGGACTACCTCAAAAGATTTTATCCATTGGGAAGATCCGGTGAAAATGAAATTTGGTGCAACTCCAATAGAAAATCTATATACCAATCAAACAAGTGCCTATTTTAGAGCACCACATATTTATGTATCCATTGCTGCAAGATTTATGCCCGGTCGACAAGTAATAAACGATAAGCAAGCTAAAATGATCAATGTAAATCCAGATTATTTTAAAGATTGTTCTGATGTTATTTTTATGACTACCAGAGGAGGGAACAAATATGATCGAACCTTTATGGAGAGTTTCATAAAACCGGGTATTGGAATACAAAATTGGGTTTCACGTTCTAATTATCCTGCCTTGAATGTTGTGCAGACCAGTAAAAATGAAATGTCTGTTTATGTTCAAAAGAACTATGCACAACCTACCGCACATTTAAATCGCTATAGTTTGAGATTAGATGGATTTAGTTCGCTTAGGGGATCAAATGTGGGAGGCGAAATGATTACAAAATTATTAACCTTTGAAGGAAAACAATTATCTATAAATTTTGCGACTTCGGCTGCAGGAGAAATTGCCGTTGAAATTCAAGATAAAGAAGGTAATCCAATTCCTGGTTTTAGCCTTGTTGAATGTCAGACTGTCATAGGAAATGAGATCGATCGAATTGTCCATTGGAAAAACGGAACCGATGTAAGCATTTTAGCAGGAAAAGAAATTCGGTTACGTTTTTCATTAAAAGACGCTGATCTATATAGCATTAGGTTTAAATAAAAAACATATTCCTGAAAAGATTATTAAATTCCTATCATATGAAAACAATTAATTTATCAAACCTTATCATTTATTTCCTGTTTCTTTTTACTGTATCCTTATTTGGGCAAAATCTTTATGAACATGCTGATCATGTATGGAAACCGGTAAAAGACAACGTTTACTTACAGGAGGTTGCCAAAAAAATTAAAACTGTAGATCCGGTTCAGGATATTGCACTTTTAAATGATAACTGTTTTGCTTTGATAAATGGTAAGATCAATAAACTGAATAAAGAACAATTTCAGGAATTAACAAGTTCACCTTCCAATGTTAATAGATTGATCACTGTTCAAAATACCTTATGGGCATTGGCAAAAAACGGGATCTATCAGTTTAAAAATAATCGATGGAATTTAATTGACAATAAAGAATATGTAGATGTTTGTATGCATCTCAATGTTCTTCATGCTGCGACCAAAGAAGGTATTTATAAATTGATCAATGGAAAATTCGTTGATGCTAAACCCGAACAAGGGTATAATACCAGCGACATAACAATGTTAATGGAAGATGGGACACAATTACATGCCAACCCTGTTCGAATTGGCCCAATTCAAAGAATCCAATCCTATGATGGCACCTTGTATATTCTGCGTCCGGGTAAATTAGTTTTGTTGAATGGAGATATCGTGGATACCGATTTTATCGATTGGGGAAGGTTACCCTCTAAAGTCACCCGTGATATGTTAAGCATTGGCAGTAAATTGTATATAACCACCGATCGAGGATTAGGCGTTTTACGGGCGGCATCACTTTTTGTATTGGAAGGTAAAGATGGGCTTCCTTATGAAAATACAACCTGTCTTGAAAAGGGTTTTGATAATGATGTATGGATCGGCACAACCAAAGGAGTAATTCGCATGCTTGATAATGACTGGCATTATTTTGCGGCAGATCACTGGTTACCAGGAGATAATATAAATGGAATAGCCGTTGGAAATGATATTGTTTATATTGCTACCAATAAAGGTGTTGGGGTTATAAAATATGAGGAATATACACTTCGTAAAAAGGTAGATTTCTACGAAAAGCATCTGGAAGAATGGGGACATAAAAGGATGGGATTTATCCATACGCTCTATAATAAAAATGGAGAATGGATAAGGGAAATCAGTGATAATGACGGAGGGCATACAGCTCCATATCTTGCAGCAATGAGTTTTAAATATGCCGTTACCGGAGATAAAAAAGCAAGACAGGAAGCTGTTGAATCTTTTAAAGCAATGCTTTGGATGGAAAAAATTACTCCTATGGATGGATATGTTGCACGGGCGATCTGGTCAGAATCTGGTGATCAGGATGAACTGGCAAAACATGGATCAGGCGGACTTCCGGCAAAATGGCATAAAGCCACCGAAGGAGACTGGTATTGGAAAGGAGATACATCCAGTGATGAGATAATCGCACATTTTTTTGCAGTTTCTATCTTCCACGACCTGGTGGCTAAAGGAAAAGAAAAAGAAATGGCAAAAGAGCACCTCCTAAAAATTGCTACCTATATCATGGAAAATAACTTTACTCTTATAGGTATGGACGGTAAACCCACACGTTGGGGAAGATGGAATCCTGAGTATTTGTTAAGACCCTATGGCTATATGGACAAAGGTGTTAACGGATTGGAAGTACTTACTTTTATGAAAACTGCTTATGCCTTATCAGGCGATCAAAAATTTGAAGATGCATATCAACAATTGATAAAGTGGGGCTATCGTACAAATACCATCCGGCAAAAAAATGTTTTCCCACCCGCAGATATTGCACCATGGGATGATAACCTGGCTTTTAGATCCTATTATACTTTACTCCGATATACGGATGATCCGGTAGACAGGTCTGCTTACATAAGGAGTCTTGCCCGTACATGGGAAGTTAAAAGAATCGAACAGGTTCCAAGATACAATTATACTTATGGCGCTATTACCGGTAATGATTGTGAGCAGGAGAAATCCCTGAAACACATGAGAGAATGGCAACTGGATTGCATAAGTCATAATTATACAAATTCCTACCGTGCTGATCTTGATACACCATATGGTTACAGAGCTTATGAAAACGGATCAAAAGCAATGTCACCAAGAGAAATGAAAGTAACCCGTAACAGCAGATATGTGATGGTATTAGATGGAAGCAACAATGCCAATGTGATAATGGAACCTAACAGTTTTATTCTGGATTACTGGCTTGGCAGATATCATAAATTAATTGAAGCGCCTACTACAAATGACCCGGAATTGATATCTGTTAAATCTGGCAATAATAAATCAGGCACCAAACCTTATGATGGACCAAAACGACCAAAAATTTATTGATAAATTTATAAAATCATCACAAGATATGTGTCAGAAAAAAAATTGATCTTTTTATCCTTATTGTCAAAGCAGAAAACCTAATTCAGTTATTTTACAGTCAAATTTGTATGAAACACATATAACAGTTAAATTTGTCCATAAAAATAAATACAATCTATAATTCTTTTAATATGAAAACACATCCTACATTAGTCGATAAAATTTATGAATTAAAAGAAAACATACCCAATGAAGTTTTCTTAAGACAACCTTATGGAGATCTATGGGAAGAGTTTACCTATGATGAAGTAATTGATGTAGCTCTCCGCTTAGTTTCTGGAATGAAATCTGCTGGTTTACAAAAAGGAGATAAAGTAGGTATCTATTCTAAAAATTGCTATCATTGGGTGATTTCAGAAATGGCAATCATGTTGGGTGGTTTTGTTACTGTTCCATTTTATGCCAGCCTGGAAGGAGAAAGCTTAAAAGAAGTGATTGAACTTTCCGGAATTAAATTCTTATTTGCAGGAAAATTAGACAATTGGGAAAATGCAAAAAATGCTATTCCAGATGAAATGCCAATTGTTAAGTTTCCATCTTATAGAGGAGGATCTAAAGTAGACATGGGTGTGGATTGGGATGAATTCATTAAAGATCAAGAACCAAATACAGAAAATTTCAGACCGACACCAGATGATGTTTGGGCAGTTTTCTTTACTTCTGGCACAACAGGTACCCCAAAAGGTGCTGTAATGACCTATGCTGCCCCTGCTAATATGTGGATAGAGCAAGGTGCAAAACACAGAAGTTTTACTTTGACAGATCCGGGAAAAAATACTTTTATTTCTTATCTTCCCTTAAACCATATTGCAGAACAATCATTAGTAGTTACCGGGGCAATTTATCATGAAGGACAAATTTCTTTTGTTGAATCACTTTATACATTTGCGAAAAATTTAGCTGACACAAAGCCAAGTATTTTCTTAGGAGTACCTAATATCTGGAATAATTTACGACAGGGAATTATTAAAAAAACACCAAATTTAGAAGCTCTTCTAAGAATACCAAAAGTTGCCGATCAGGTTAAAGAAAAAATAAGAATTGCCATTGGTTTAAACAATACTAAACTTGTTATTTCTGGTGCATCTGCATTGCCTTCTGATACGATTAAGTGGTTCCAAAATATGGGTATTTTTATTCAGGAAACCTATGGTATGACAGAAGCTATGGGAATAGTGATTCTACAACCTTTAGATGATATCCGATTGAATAGCACGGGTAAACGATTAGAAGAAGGTCAAATAAAAATTGGGCAGGATAACGATGAGATACTTATTAAAAATAGCTGGATGTTTAAAGAATATTACAATGAACCTGAGTTAACGGCTGAAACTTTTACAGAAGATGGTTTTTATAAAACAGGTGATACGGGAGTATTGGATGCTGATGGTTATTTAGCTGTTAAAGGAAGGGTAAAAGACACTTTTAAAACTGCAAAAGGATTATATGTTGTACCGGTTCCTATTGAGAATAAATTTGCATCCAATGAATTGATTGAACAAATTTGTGTGGTTGGACTTGATCTTCCGCAACCCATTGGATTAGTTAAATTAGCACAAATGAGTAAAGGATTGAATATGGAAGAGATCAAACAGGATCTTTTGGAATCACTTAACAAGATCAATAACCAGCTAAAAGTATATGAGCGACTCAATAAATTGGTTATTATTTCTGACGAATGGTCTATACAAAGTGGTTTTTTAACTCCTACCAATAAAATCAAAAGAAATATAATTCAGGAGACCTATAAAGAGCTTTATGATAAGTGGTACCAACACAGCAATAAATTTGTGCTTGCCTGATTTATTGCAATTCAAAAAAAGAAAACGGTTACACCCAATAACAAAAAACACTATCAAAGACTGAGTTGTTGTGAAATAATATGAGAAAATTGTCAGAAAAATAGCCTCTATCTAAAAAGAATCTTAAATTCCTGAATAATATTTTGAGCGGCTTTTACGGTGATGTTTTTGATAAAATTATTTCTATATCCAAACGAATGTTATATAAGATCTACAAGTATTTGTAGACAAATGGCACCAATCTAAAAAAAGTTTATTTTGGCTTAATGGTTTTATCAATTAAGTTTATTAACCAGTGCAATATCTAAACCTTCAATCGTAATTGCTTGGTTTATTTTTCCGTTAAGCATTAAGGTAAGTCTTTGTTTGTTTTCGCTAAGATTCCACACAAGAGCTTTATTAACAGATGGATACCATGAAAGAACTACAGGTAAATCTTCTTCTACATAAGGAATGTTTTTAAGTAATGGAATAATACTTTTCTTAAATTCAAAAATATCATTTAGATTTTCTTCTATTTCAATAAAACCATTTGCCTCTATATTTGTTTCCTTTCTAACAACAAAATTTTTAAATTTATTTTCATTCTTTTTATCTTCAAAATACTTTGCATCTTCATTAGATAAAAATACCCAACCAGTATCTCCTATTTTATCTATTACCTCAAACGGGATACCAGCAGCAAGAAACAAACTAAAAGGTTTATCAGATCCCAAAAGCCTACTATTCATACCCCAGTAATGTTTAAATGGTCCTTCGGGTTTGAGTCCTGCTATTTCTCTATGTAGTTTAGCTGTTTTTTTCATTGCCGGAGCCAATACTTTCCAATTTTCTATAGGAAATGCTTTTAAACCACTCATAAACATTGTATTTCGAACATCTGCAATTAGCGATACAGATAATTTTGCTGCCATATTTTTACCTGATAGTGCGTCTTGCGGATAACTGGTAGTTTCACTATAAGCCAATTCCGGACTAACAAATCTTCTATGAAAAAGAGCTCCAAACAACTCATCTGTTTTACCTTTTACTTTTCCAAAGCTTTCATCACCAAACATTAACTCCCCTATTCTAAATGGAACATTACTGTACTTTTCTAAATCAATTCCAGCTTTTTCAGCTCCGAGGTACATCACCATAATTCCTATCTCCATTTTGGGTGTTGCCATTTGAAGATCTGTAAACATTTTATACTCCTTATCACAAATAAAATCAATCCAGGAACGAAATATTTTTGTAATTTCTTTATTATTAATTGATGTTAACAATAGTTCCCAATCATTTAAATTATACCCATATTTAGTTAAGAATTCGTTTTTACATCTATTACAAAAACACCCTCCTACTTTACCAGGATACTTTGCCAACCTAAAATCATCATCTAAAAAAAGTATATCAAACTTTTGTTTTTCCAGCAATTTATTTGCCTCTATATTATCTTCAATAATTTGGGAATGAATAGAGGTGCCAGAGTAAAAGTTTCCTTCAATGTCACAAGCATTTGGCCAATTTTTCTTTTTCTCAGACCATGAGTCATCAGATGGATCTATTGCATTTCCTGGGTGACCTAATGGAACAGTTAATACATGAGGTTTGAATCCTTTTGAGATTAAAAAATCGGCAGCCTTTCTCAATTCTTCTGGTGTTTTATACCACTTACCTTGCAAATATGAACCCATCCAAACATCTGTAATTCCAGCATATTTCATAATATCTAAAAGCTCGGGGTTTTCTATCCAAGCTTCTTCCTGTAAGCTAATATGAAATTTACGAATGGTATTTTTACTCTCTTTAAAAGTATTTTTACAAGCATATAAACCAAATCCAGAAATAACAATGCCTGAAGCTATTGTATTTTGAATAAAGCTTCTTCTTGAAATTAAATTTGGTTTCAGATTACTCATAAAATATATCTTAAGCTTCTACTATGTTCAATTCTGTTCTTGCTGATATCCCTTCACTAGATAATATAGGACATATGTAACTTTACGGAAGGCATATCAGCAAGAACACCCTATAACAAAGGAAAAATTGCTCCTCCAACAGGAGCCTTTACCAAAACACCCAACAAATTAATTAAGCTTTTCCTTCAACCAATTCCAGTTCTCCTGGTCTAGATTTATAACCGCTAACTGCATAATACATGATAAAAGCATAACAAAGAAGAGGCAGGATATAAGACATATGCAAGCCTACTGCCGGCATATCTGCCAAAACACCTTGTAATAACGGAAAGATCGCTCCTCCAACAGGTGCCATCACCAAAATACCAGTAGCCTTATTCGTATATTTTCCTAGTCCATCAAGAGACATTGCAAAAATATTAGACCACATAATAGAATTAAACAAACCAACAGCCAGCATAGACCACATGGCTACATATCCGGTGGTTAATATTGTTATCGTAAGTAATACTACAGATGCAATAGTGGAGATCACCAGTACTTTTTGTGTACTTACCTTTTGAAGAATTGCAGATCCTAAAAATCTACCTACCATCAATCCTCCCCAATACAAAGGAATATAAGTTGCTGCTTTTTTCTCTTCAAAACCAGCAATATACGGCTCACCTAAAAAGTTAATAATAAAACTTCCAATCGCAACTTCAGCTCCCACATATAGGGTCAAGGCGATCACACCAAGCCTCAATTGCCTGAATTTCAAAACATTTCCTGTTATTTTTTCTCCATCTGTATCAATGATCTTAGGCAACTTTAAAAAGTAGAAAACAATTGCAACTAAAAACGTAAAAGCTGCCAGCCCCATATAAGGAGCCTCCACTGCAGCTGCTTCTTCCTGTGGAGAATTATAATGTCCTAAAATTAACAAACCTCCCACTAAAGGAGCCAGAGTTGTTGCAAGAGAATTGATTCCCTGTGCCAGATTCAAACGACTAGATGCTGTTTCTGAAGGACCTAATACTAATACATATGGATTTGCAACTACCTGTAAAATTACACTTCCTGTTGCCATGATAAAAAGACCAAATAAAAATAACGGATAAGAAATTAATCTTGATGCCGGTAAAAAGATCAAGGCACCAATTCCTATTGTAGCCAGTCCAAATGAAATTCCCTTTTTATATCCAATTCTTTCAATCAGCAAACTTGCAGGAATCGCCATTAAAAAATAGGCGCCAAAAAAGCAAAACTGAATCAACATAGTCTCTGTATAATTCATATTAAATAACCCCTTAAAATGAGGAATTAAAATATCATTAAGAGATACAATTGCTCCCCAGATAAAAAAGAGTGAGGTCATTAAACCAAAAGCCATTCTATAATTAGCCTTTGTATTGTTAGTATTTTCCATAATTAATTGTTTATTTATTTAATGGTTAAACTTTGATATTACTTAAATTAATAATTATTACTTATGCGAATCTAGGGTTGAGAAATTCCTTCTACAATGGTATATTTTTTACCTTTTTTACCTCAATCCTAAAGGATGAAAGGTAAAAAATACTTGATCATCCCTACTACGCCAGCAGGCGAGCTTTAGGAACGAGGTCAAATCAAGTATTTTTTACAATTTTTCTTTCAACCCCTGATTTGCATTACTTTTTCAATTTTTCTTTTATTTGGCTCCAGTCAAGCTTTAAAACAAAGACCTGTTTGTATTTTTTTATTGGATCATCTGTCTTTCTTTTGGAATCTTTCCCTTCCGGAAGATCAACATTATAAGCCAGCATATTTCCATCCGGGGAAACAACCAGATTGCCTCTTTCTAAATCTTCTTTTGTCAATAAAATGGTTGTACCAAATATATTATTATTTCCAACATAAGATGCATATATAAGACCCTTACTAATGGAAATCACCCAATTATCCGATTGGTGCCATCTAATATTGGAAGCATCTGAATCAAAATGTGTTACCTGCCTTGGATGCATTTTTAAATCCTGATCTTGATCTGAACCATTGGTTGGAATTACAAAAACCTGTTTGACTC
>JAOZTG010000210.1 GCA_029939235.1 Flavobacteriaceae bacterium | reverse complement strand
TTAATTGCTTTTAGAAAGAACTGGTGTTGAATTAACCATATCCAAAGTATAGTAATACTCATATTCTTTTGCAAGTTCTTTATCCATGCAAATTAAAACAGATTCCTGACTTTTATCAGATGACCAGTTATCTAAATTAAAACTTCCTACGGATACAACAAATCGATCGATCATAAAGGTTTTGGAATGCATATACTGAAAATACATCCATGCATGGATATTTTCTGTTTGTTGTAAATAATTTAAAATCGGATAATTTCTTTTTGCAGCTTTAATATCCAGATGTTTTGCTATTCTGGGATAATATTTTGTAATAAAATTATTATCGTTACTTGTTAGTACTTTTCTTTTTAGGTAATTACTAAATTCACCATATCCTCCATCAATTCCGTTGTATATCAAATTTACACGTACACCACTCTCTGCTGAGCTAATAATTTGATTCCACATTCTTTCTGACCATCCTTCATACGCATTGATCTCTTTTTCATTTTCTGTATCAATTTTTACTTTTCCGGAAGTGATATCAATTGAATTTTGTGCATTCTTAAAATAAAATGTATACGCCTTCGAAACAGCATATCTGTTTGATACAGGTCCTTGAATAATATACCTGCAAACACCATCTAATCTGGTGTTTTTATCCAGTAGTTTTTCTTTATAAATATCCTTTCCCCTTAACTTATTCTCTATTTCTAAATTAAATCTTTTATCATTTCTTTCTTGTAGATCTTCCATAAATGCAAGCTGCCTGGAACTTGATCTTTTTTCATAATTATAATGCTTTAATAAATTGATATAGCTATTTGTAATATCAGTAACAGCAGCACCTTCCACTAAAAGATCTGTATCATGACTTTGATGGTTATATCCACTTGAAATATTATCACTGTCAATAATATTCTGACCTCCAATAATTGCCGTTTCCCCATCAAAAACCCATATTTTATTATGGAATAAAGCTGTCCTATTTTTTTCTGCATTGATGAGATCATCTGCATAGATGACAACAACCTTACTATTCTTTAAAGGTTTCATCCCTTTTTTCATTAATAATTTAGTCCATACTTTTTCTACAATTAAATAAACATGGACACCTTCCTCTGCTTTTTTGATCAGTTCACAGGTCATTTTCATTGAACTGGAATCTTTAAAATAACTCATCACTGAGATAAATACTGAAGAGCTGGCATTTCTGATCAACTCTAATTTTTTTTGATAAGAGTTACCATTCTTCAAAAGTTCAAATTTATTTTCAAAAGTTAAATGTGAATTGGTGATCTTATCCATGACCATATGAAAATCTGCATCAAAAAATGGTGAATTTATTTTATCGTAATCTATTTTTGTTCTTTTCTTATCGTAAAAATCAAGAGAATATTTTAATTTTCTTACAGGCGGATGATTCAAACTTTTCCAATCCCATAACTGATAATACTTTTTCGAATAGCATTGTTTATCTTCTAAATATTTTAAATTTTTATAACTGTTAATCTTTGCTTCTAAAAAATCATCACCTTTAAAGTTACTTCTATATTTTCTCTCATTTAAAACAAATAATTTTTGAACCGATTCCGGAGATATTGCAAGATCCAGACTTATTGTTGAATCCTTATCCTGTAAGGTGAAATTTACTTTATCCATATCTATAAAAAATGGTTTTTGATAAAGATCTGTAAAAACAATTTCACCATTTTCTATATAGCTTGTATTAGAATTATTATAATACTTTTTTAAAGAATTATAATTAATTTCTAAAATATCCTGATTATTTGGGTTTAAATTAAAATGTGGTTTTTTTTCTGTTGTTTTATGATCTTCAAATTTAAAATCAACATAAGCATAGTTGCTTTTTTGACTATAAATGCTAGCAGAAAAAACAAATAAAACAAGAAGTAATATAAAACGTAATTTATTGATCATAGCCTCTTTTTCTAAAAAACTCATCAATTGCATTAAATGTTATAGAAATGTTAAAATAAAAGTAATTAAAATTTGCCACAGAAAAAAAATATATATCAAAAAATCATCTTTTTTTTATATTTTTATGAAATCAACCATTAAAAAAACAATAGAATCTGAAATCATTTACTGATTACAGTCAAAACGTCAGTTAAAAATATAAATATCAGCCATTTTGACAATACCGCCTCCTATTCCTGTATTGGAACAGCTTTTGACCTTTACAATTTGAACTTTAAAAAACAAAATTATGAATTTTAATAATTTTACTATAAAATCACAGGAAACCGTGCAAAAGGCTCAGCAAATTGCACAGGGCTTTGGTCATCAACAAATTGAAAATGCTCATATTTTAAAAGCTATATTCGAAGTTGATGAAAATGCAACTCCGTTTATTTTAAATAAACTGGGTGTTAATATCGAATTATTTAAACAAACTTTAGATCATATTATTCAAAGCTTTCCAAAAGTAGAAGGAGGAGAACTGATGCTTTCAAAAACGGCTAATACAATGCTGATCGATGCAAGTAATATTGCCAAGAAAATGAAAGACGAATATGTATCTCTGGAACACTTGTTCCTCGCTATATTAGATTCCAAAGGGGCAACCACACAATTGCTAAAAGACAACGGGATCAATAAAAAAGATTTAGAGAGTGCCATTCAGGAATTACGAAAGGGAAGTAAGGTAACTTCGCAAAATGCTGAAGAAACATATAATTCCTTAAACAAATATGCAAAAAATCTTAACCAGCTTGCCAATGACGGAAAGTTAGATCCGGTAATTGGTCGTGATGAAGAAATAAGAAGAATTTTACAGATCTTATCACGTCGTACTAAAAATAATCCAATATTAATTGGTGAGCCCGGAACCGGTAAAACGGCTATTGCCGAAGGTCTGGCACACAGAATTGTAAAAGGTGATGTACCTGAAAATCTGCAAAATAAAGTAATTTACTCCTTAGATATGGGAGCTTTGATCGCGGGTGCAAAATACAAAGGTGAATTTGAAGAAAGATTAAAATCTGTTATAAAAGAAGTGGTAGAGTCAGAAGGTGATATCGTTTTATTTATTGATGAGATCCATACGTTGATCGGTGCCGGTGGCGGCCAGGGAGCTATGGATGCTGCAAATATTTTGAAACCGGCTTTGGCTCGTGGTGAATTGCGTGCAATTGGTGCCACTACCCTGGATGAATATCAAAAATATTTTGAAAAGGACAAAGCCTTGGAACGACGTTTTCAAAAGGTAATTGTGGATGAACCGGATACCGAAAGTGCCATTTCTATTTTACGAGGCATCAAAGACAAATATGAAACACACCATAAAGTGCAAATAAAAGACAGTGCTATTATCTCAGCTGTTGAATTGTCTCAGCGATATATTTCTGATCGTTTTTTACCGGATAAAGCTATTGATCTGATGGATGAGGCTGCTGCTAAATTGCGTATGGAAATTAATTCAAAACCGGAAGAATTAGATGTTTTGGATAGAAAGATCATGCAGCTTGAAATTGAACTGGAAGCCATTAAGCGTGAAAATGATAAAAAGAAAATGTCGTCTATAAAAGAAGAACTGGCCAATCTTAAAGAAGATAGAAATGAGGTCAATGCCAAATGGACCAGTGAGAAAGATGTTATTGATAAGGTACAAACCACCAAAGAAAATATTGAAAAATATAAATTGGATGCTGAACGAGCCGAACGTGAAGGAAATTTTGGTTTGGTTGCAGAAATACGATATGGTAAGATCAAAGAAGAAGAAGATAAACTTGAAAAATACCAGGAGGAACTTGAAAAGAATCAGGAAAATTCATTGATCAAAGAAGAGGTTACCAGTGATGATATTGCAGAAGTTGTTGCAAAATGGACAGGTATTCCGGTTCAAAAAATGCTGCAAAGCGATCGAGTAAAACTTCTTAAACTGGAAGAAGAATTGCACAAAAAAGTAATTGGACAGGATGAAGCCATTGAGGCTGTATCGGATGCAGTTAGACGTTCTCGTGCAGGATTGCAGGATAGTAAAAGACCTATTGGATCTTTCTTATTCCTGGGAACAACCGGTGTTGGTAAAACAGAACTGGCAAAAGCATTAGCAGATTATCTTTTTGATGATGAAAGCGCCATGACCCGTATTGATATGAGTGAATATCAGGAGCGTCATGCGGTGAGCAGATTGATTGGAGCACCTCCGGGGTATGTAGGTTATGATGAAGGCGGACAGTTAACAGAAGCCGTTAGAAGAAAGCCTTATTCTGTTATTTTATTGGATGAAATTGAAAAAGCACACCCTGATACTTTCAATATTTTATTGCAGGTATTAGACGAAGGAAGGTTAACCGATAATAAAGGAAGAGTTGCTGATTTTAGAAATACGATCATTATCATGACATCCAATATGGGATCACATATCATTCAGGAGAATTTCGAGAATATTGATATGGATAAACGGGATGCAGTAATAGAAAAAACAAAAACTGAAGTTGTTGATCTGTTAAGAAAACAGATTCGCCCTGAATTTTTAAACCGTATTGATGAGATCATCATGTTTACTCCTTTAAATAAAGAAGAGGTAACACAAATTGTGGAATTACAGATCAATTTGTTAGCTAAAATGTTGAAAGATAAGAATATAACATTCTCTGCAACGCAAAGTGCTATTGATCTGCTTGCCGATAAGGGATTTGATCCTCAGTTTGGAGCAAGACCAATTAAACGTGTTATCCAAAGAGAGGTTTTAAACGAACTTTCTAAAGATATTCTGGCTGGAAATATTTCTGCACAAAGCGAAATATTACTAGACAGTGAAGACGGTAAATTTGTTTTCCGGAATAATTGATTTAGATTAGACACTTAGATTTTTTAAGGAAAATAAAATACCAGATCCCAATGCTAATTAGCATTGGGATCTTTTTTTACATTAGGAATATACTATATTAAATATCAAC
>JAOZTG010000010.1 GCA_029939235.1 Flavobacteriaceae bacterium | reverse complement strand
TTTCGATTCCGGCACAGTATCAATTCAAAATTATTACAAGCTTTACTCACTCCATGATCTCGGATGATTGTTTTTGCTTCTTTACCATTATCATACTCGCGTAAAATGGTGCTAATTTGTTCTGGTGTGAATCTTTTTGCTTTCATAATTTACAGTTTAAAGTTAACTCTTTTTGTCTACTTCTAAACTGTCTTATTTTTGGGGGATATTACACTATAGCTCGGAAACAATCATAGTAGATTTACAAGTTTCAAGTCAAGGAAATTTGCTATACTTCCCTCTATCAAAGTTCATTAAATTATCAACTAAAGTACAGGTAAAAAAGGAAATATAGGTGCTATGGTGGTTATTTAAACAAAAAAACCTCAGTATTAACTGAAGCTTTTCATTGGTTAACTTGTTAGGTTACAAGACCTAACGCTAACAACACAACTATTATAAAAGCGGTCTGGACGGGACTCGAACCCGCGACCCCCTGCGTGACAGGCAGGTATTCTAACCAGCTGAACTACCAAACCGTTGCTCTTAGCGGTTGCAAATATAAGTTCGTTTTTTCTTTTGACAAAAAGAAATATGCTTTTTTTACAAAAATCGCTGTCGCCTTAATAAATATGTAATCAAAATTTGATCAAAGCCTTTATTTATATCTACTGGCACATAATCAATTTTATACTGCATACACTTTAATTTCAATTTATTAAAATAATTATCCATACTAATTTGATAATTTTCTTTTATGTTTTCAGTAAATAAATTGATCTTTTCTCCAGTCTCCACATCTACAAATTTTTTAGGAGAATTTTCAAAATCAAAGTCTTTTTCCAATTTTCCATCAAATGTATGGAAGAAAACTACTTCGTGTTTGTTATATTTTAAATGTTGTAGTGCTTCAAACAGTTCTTCTTCTTTTTTATCATCCTGAAACATATCCGAAAACAAAAAAATCAAAGATCTTTTATGGATCTTTTCCGCTACTTGATGTAACACTTTATAAGTATTTGTTAATTGGGTTTTCTTTTGCTCTAAAATATCCTCCAATCGCTGTAAAAGCATTCTTCTATGCCGTTCACTTCCTTTAGCCGGGGCAAAAAAATTAATCTTATCAGTATAAATACTTAGTCCGACAGCATCCCGTTGACGCTTTAAAATTTCAGAAAGTGCTGCACTTGCAATTACTGAAAATTGTATTTTATTTAAACTATTCAAGTTTAGTTTGTTTCTAACAGGGAAATGCATGGATGAAGAGTTGTCAATGATAATATAACATCTTAAATTTGTTTCCTCCTCATATCTTTTGATAAATAGTTTTTCGGTTTTTGCAAACAATTTCCAGTCAATATGACGTGTACTTTCACCCTTGTTATATAAACGATGCTCAGCAAATTCAACTGAAAAACCATGAAACGGACTTTTATGCATACCAGTTATAAACCCTTCAACAACCTGACGGGCAAGAAGCTCAATATTTGGAACATTCTCGATTTTTGTTAACTGCATATTTCAAATATAAGAAATTACCATTCAATTCAAATAATTGACAAAAAAAGGTTTGATCCAAAATTGAATCAAACCTTTTACTATCTTAAAATTTCTTCTTTTTACAAAAGAGCATTCAATTTTTCTAAATAAACATTTTTTGGAGCAACTCCAACTTGTTTTTCAACAATTTCTCCTCCTTTAAAGATCAATACAGTAGGAATATTTCTTACTCCATATTTGGCTGCATATTCCTGATTGTTATCAACATCAACTTTTGCAATAACAATTTTATCTCCAATTTCTTTTTCGATTTCATCGATAATTGGGTGTAACATTCTACATGGTCCACACCATACTGCCCAAAAATCAACTATAACAGGTTTACCTGCTTGTAATACTACTTCATCAAAAGTAGCATCGGTCACTTCTATTGCCATAATTTTATATTTTAATAATTTGTTTCTAAATAATTTCGTTGCAAAAATAAACAATAATTCTACCAAAAATAATTTTGATAATTAAATTTTCTTATATCTGTATAAAAACTACTGATAACCTTACAATTTCAATCGATTTTTTTAAAAAACTTTTTCGGCTATTGCTTTGATATTACTAGATTTCCCCATGGAGTAGTAATGTACAACCGGAACTCCAGCTGCAATTAATTCTTTTGATTGTTGTACAGCCCATTCCATTCCAACTTGACGAACTTCACTTTTATTATTACATTTCTCTACCTCTTGTACCAGTGAATCAGGAAGATTCACTCTAAAGATCTGAGGAAGGATATTTAAATGTCTTGGTATAGATATAGGTTTGATCCCTGGTATAATAGGAACATTTATTCCAATATTTTTTGCTGCTTCAACAAAATCAAAATATTTTTGATTGTCAAAAAACATTTGTGTCACCACATAATCTGCTCCTGCATCTACTTTTTCTTTTAATTTTCTCAGATCTGATTCAAGACTTGGAGATTCAAAATGCTTTTCCGGGTAACCGGCAACCCCAATACAAAAATCTGTTTTATAGGCAGTTCCTTCTATTTCATACAAGTATTTTCCATTATTCATATCGTGAATTTGCTCAACCAGTTCAGAAGCATAATGATGCCCCCCTTCACAAGGCTGAAAACTAGGCTCATGTTTCATAGAGTCACCCCGAAGTGCAACAACATTATCAATTCCCAGATAATGACAATCTACCAAAACATATTCTGTCTCTTCTTTGGTAAAACCTCCACATAAAACATGTGGTACCGGATCAATATCATATTTGTATTTTAATGATGCACATATACCAACGGTTCCAGGACGCATTCTTGTTATTCTTTGTTCTAATAATCCTCCTTCTTTTTTGATATAAATATGCTCTTCTCTAGATGTAGTAACATCAATAAATGGTGGCTTAAATTCCATCAAAGGATCAATATTATCATATAAATTCTGGATATTTTGTCCTTTTTTTGGTGGTATTATCTCAAAGGAAAACAATGTCTTACCTTTTGCTTTATCAATATGTTCAGTAATCTTCATTTTTTTCTTTACTCTAATTATCAATCAAATTTGGTTGTAACCATCTTGTAGCTTCGTCCACATCCATATGCTTTCTTTTGGCAAAACTCTCTACCTGTTCTTTAGTTATTTTACCCAAACCGAAATACTTTGACTTCTCACTGGCAAAATAAAATCCAGAAACAGATGCTGCAGGCCACATTGACAGACCTTCAGTTAATTTAACACCAGTATTTTCTTCCACTTTTAACAAATCCCAAATGGTTCTTTTTTCAGTATGATCGGGACAGGCAGGGTAACCAGGTGCCGGACGAATTCCCTGATAATCTTCTTTCACTAAACCTGAATTACCTAATTGTTCATCACTTGCATAACCCCAAAATTGTCTCCTAACCTCCTGATGTAAATATTCAGCCAAAGCTTCCGCCAGTCTATCTGCAATTGCTTTTACCATAATCGCTTCATAATCTTCATGTTCCGCTTCATACTTTCTGGCAAGTTCATCCGTACCAAATCCTGCTGACACACAAAAAGTACCAAAATAGTCATCTTTATTCGAATTCTTAGGGGCAATAAAATCAGCAAGTGCAATATTTGGTATTCCTTCCCTTTTTTTACCTTGCTGACGTAAGGTGATGAATTTACTTTTTACGCTTTCGCGGAATTGATCATCATACACCTCAATATCATCGTCATTTACAGAATTGGCAGGATAAATACCGAAAACCGCTTTGGCTTCCAGTAAATTTTTATCAATAATCAGTTTTAGCATTCTTTTTGCATCCGCAAACAATTTGCTTGCCTCCACTCCTACTTTTTCATCTGTTAAAATAGCCGGATATTTCCCATGTAACTCCCAGGTTCTAAAAAATGGTGTCCAGTCAATATAATTGACTAATTTTTTAAGATGAATGTTATCAAATACTTTCGTTCCAATAAACTTTGGAGTTGGAATTTTTTCTTTCTCCCAATCTATTTTAAACTTATTCTTTCTTGCATCTTCTAAAGATAATAATTCTTTCGTTTTTGCCCTTTTATGAAATCCTTCACGGAACTTTTCATAATCATTTTTGACATTGTTTATATATTTATTTGAATTTTTTTTATTTAAAAGATCTCCAACAACTGTAACCGCTTTTGAAGCATCTAAAACATGTACAACACCATGTTTATATTCAGGATCAATTTTTACTGCAGTATGCGCTTTGGAAGTGGTTGCTCCACCAACTAATAAAGGGACTCTAAAATTTTGACGTTCCATTTCCTTTGCCAAAAATACCATTTCATCTAATGACGGTGTGATCAAACCACTCAAACCAATTACATCAACATTTTCCTTTTTGGCTGCTTCAATAATTTTTTCAGGCGGAACCATTACACCCAGATCCACAATTTCATAGTTGTTACAAGCCAAAACAACACTCACAATATTCTTACCTATGTCGTGTACATCGCCTTTTACAGTAGCCATTAATATCCTTCCTGCTCCTCTTGCCCCAACTTCTTTAGTAGCCTCGATGTAAGGGGTTAAATAAGATACTGCTTTTTTCATTACCCTTGCTGATTTTACTACCTGTGGCAAAAACATTTTTCCCGAACCAAATAGATTACCAACTACATTCATACCCGTCATTAAATTGATCTCAATTACCTCTACCGGTTCATTAGCTTGTTGTCTTGCTTCTTCAACATCTTCAATAATATAGGCATCAACTCCTTTTACCAAAGCATGTGTTATTCTATCCTGAAGAGATTTCTCTCTCCATGAAAGATCTATTTTTTGTTCTTTTTTTGATTCTTTTACGGTTTCAGCCAACTCTAATAAACGTTCGGTAGCATCATCTCTTCTGTTTAAAATCACATCTTCAACATGCTCCAGCAGGTCTTTCGGAATTTCATCATAAACCTCTAACATAGTAGGGTTTACAATTCCCATATTCATACCTGCTTTAATTGCATGATATAAAAATACTGAGTGCATAGCTTCTCTTACTGCATTGTTTCCTCTAAATGAAAAAGACACATTGCTCAAACCTCCACTCACACTCACACAGGGTAAATTCTCTTTTACCCATTTTGTTGCATCAATAAAATCAGTAGCATTAGCTTTATGCTCTTCCATTCCGGTTGCAACCGGAAATATATTCAAATCAAATATGATATCCTGTGGTGCAAAATTCACCTTATTTACAAGAATATCATACGATCTCTTTACAATTTCAATTCTGCGATCATAACTATCAGCCTGACCAAATTCATCAAAAGCCATGATGATTGCAGCTGCCCCATATCGTTTTATCAAAGTTGCATGATGAATAAAAGCTTCTTCTCCTTCTTTTAAACTGATTGAATTCACTACACATTTTCCTTGTGCAACCTGCAATCCTGCTTCTAAAATCTCCCATTTTGAGCTATCGATCATTATCGGAACTCTTGCAATATCCGGTTCGGCAGCAATCAAATTCATAAAATCAACCATTGCTTTTTTACCGTCAATCAATCCATCATCCATATTAATATCGATGATCTGTGCTCCACCTTCCACCTGATGTCGTGCAATATCAAGCGCTTCATCATATTTTTCTTCATTTATCAATCGAAGAAATTTTCGTGATCCTGCTACATTTGTTCTCTCTCCCACATTGATAAAATTGCTATTCTCATCAATAATTAAAGGCTCTAAACCTGACAACTTTAAAGTCTTACAGTTATTTTTATTCTGTTGATGGTTTTTAGTTGTCGGTTGTTGGTCGTTTAAGTTCATAATCTTTTATAATAATTTATAAAACCATTTAGTAGTTTCTTTCAAGAAACTATTTGAGCAATAAATATATCCAATTCCTCACTAGAAATATATTCCTGATCATTTGAAATTAATAATTGAGTTTCTAACTCATATAAAGATCCTCTTACTATATGTAAAAAATGAATAGTATCTTTTGCCGTTTGTCTTCCACAACCTTCAGCTATATTAGAAGGAATTGAAATAGCACATCTTCTTAATTGATTTGTCAGTCCATAAACTTCAGATGTTGGAAAATTTTTACTTACTACATATGCCATATTTGTTAGTTTTCTTGCTTCAATCCACACTTCTAATTCTGTATATTCTTTCATCTTTAATATTTTCCTTAAAACAACTATTGACCATTACTTATAACCATCAACTAAAAACTATCAACTATTCTGGGTTTATACTCTTTAACCACATCGGCAATAGCTTTAATATGTTCCGGAGTTGTACCACAACAACCACCAACAATATTTACAAGGTTCTTATCTAAATATTCTTTGATCTGTTCTGCCATATCCTGCGGACTTTCATCATATTCTCCAAAAGCATTGGGTAATCCTGCATTTGGGTGAGCAGAAACACCAAAACTTGTTTTATCTGAAATTGTTTGCAAATAAGGTGTCAATTGTTTTGCGCCCAATGCACAATTCAAACCTACCGTTAAAAGTGGAATATGTGAAACTGAGATCAAAAAAGCCTCTGCGGTTTGACCAGATAATGTTCTTCCACTTGCATCTGTAATAGTACCACTCATCATTACCGGAATATGAATTCCCTTCTCTTCTTTAATTTCTTCAATAGCAAACAAAGCTGCTTTTGCATTTAAAGTATCAAAAACTGTTTCTACTAAAAGCAGATCTGCTCCTCCATCAACCAATGCTCCTGCCTGCTCTTTATATGCTGTTTTTAATTCTTCAAAAGTAATGGCTCTATATCCCGGGTCATTAACCTCAGGAGACATACTTGCTGTTTTATTGGTTGGCCCCATAGAACCAGCAACAAAACGAGGTTTATGAGGTTCTTTAGCAGTAAATTCTTCCGCAATTTCTTTTGCTATTTTAGCCGATTGAAAGTTTAGTTCATAAACAAGATCTTCCATCTGATAATCAGCCATAGCAATTGTTGTTCCTGAAAAAGTATTGGTTTCAATAATATCTGCACCTGCTACTAAATATTTTCTGTGTATCTCTTTGATCGCTTCTGGTTGCGTTAAGGTAAGTAGATCATTATTCCCCTTCAGAGATCCCTGAAAATTCTTAAAACGATCACCTCTAAAATCTTCTTCCGTAAAATTATACTGCTGGATCATGGTTCCCATTGCTCCATCTAAGATCAATATCTTATCTTTGATTAATTCTTCAATTTTATTTTTCATTTTTTATTTCTTCAAATTCTCTTTTACCCCAAAATATACTGTTCCAAAATCTTTCATGGAAAAAATATAAAATAGGTTTTGTAAATAATTCAATTAAAGATATTCCTGCCGCATGTTTTACATTTTTCGTAAAAACACTAGAGAGAATAAATGTATCCAGAGTTCCTAAAAGTCTCCAGGTTGTTGCTTTAACCACACTGCGTCTTTTTGTATCAGCTGTTTTTACTCCCGGCAGATCTTCAATTCTTTTGCCCCATTTAATTTTAATCCAGGCTCTTTCATGAAAAAAATATAAAACCATTTTGGTAATTACTTCAAATCCCCCAATAGAAATAGCCTGTTTCCAATCTCCTCCAGTTACAAAATAGGCAATAACCGTTGTGTCCAAACTACCAATTAAACGCCAAGTAAAGGATTTAACTAAACTTCTTCGATTAGTTTCACCATGGGTATGGTGTTTATGTTTTATTTTTAACTGCATATTAACCTTTCAATGCCTGTCCTAAATCATTTAATATATCTTCAATGTGTTCAAGACCAACTGAAACTCTTACTAAACCATCTGTTATGCTTACTTCCAACCGGTCATCTTCTCTTAGTTTACTATGTGTTGTTGATGCAGGATGCGTGACAATAGTACGAGTGTCTCCCAGATTAGCCGACAAAGAACACATTTTTATATTGTTTAAAAATATTCTTCCTGTTTCAATTCCTCCTTTCACCTCGAAAGCTACAATATTTCCACCTGATCTCATTTGTTTTTTGGCAATATCATATTGTGGATGAGATTTTAAAAATGGATATTTCACCCAGTTTACATTGGGATGATCCTCTAAAAATTCAGCTACTTTTAAAGCATTTTCACAATGTTTATCGACCCTAACAGCTAAAGTTTCTAAACTTTTTGATAAAATCCAGGCATTAAATGGTGACATTGCCGGCCCTGAATTTCGTGAAAATAAGTATATTTCTCGCATCAGATTTGCTTTCCCTACCGCTACTCCACCTAAAACTCTTCCCTGTCCGTCTATCAATTTTGTTGCAGAATGTACAACAATATCAGCTCCAAATTCAATTGGCTTTTGTAAATATGGTGTTGCAAAACAATTATCTATCACTAAAAGTAAACTGTGCTTATTGGCTATTTGTCCGAGTAATTCCAAATCCAGAATATCAACTGCCGGATTTGTAGGGGTTTCTGCATATAATATTTTTGTATTTGGCTGTATCAGGCTTTCAATTTTATCTACTTCATCAACTTTGAAATACGAAGTTTCAATATTCCATTTAGGAAGATACTTTGTAAATAATGTATGCGTTGAACCAAAAACTGATCGGCAGGAAACTACATGATCTCCACTACTCAATAATGCACCAAAGGTTGAGAATATTGCTGCCATTCCGGTTGCAAAAGCATATCCACTTTCAGCTCCTTCCATTTGCACAATTTTATCAATAAATTCAGATGTATTAGGATTAGTAAATCTGCTGTAAAGATTTTTGTCTTTTTCTTCCGCAAAGGATGCCCTCATATCTTCAGCATCATCAAAAACAAAACTCGACGTCAGGTATAAAGGTGTTGAATGCTCGCTAAACTGTGATCTCTCACTTTGCATTCTAATAGCTTCTGTTTCGAAATGTTTTTTTAAACTCATATTTTTTCTGTTAATCAATTTATCTACACCATTCTTGAAATTTGAATTGATATCAACACTAAATCGCTTTTTCTGCGAGACGTAAAATATCTCCAAATACTCCTCTAGCAGTTACTTTTGCACCTGCACCTGCTCCCTGAATTACAATAGGTCTGTCGCCATAAGACTCCGTATAAATCTCAAAAATAGAATCGGATCCTTTTACCTGCCCCAACGAACTGTTTTCTGAAACAGAAACAAGTTTTACTTCTAAATTACCCTTTTCCTTTTGAAGATCTCCTGATAACTCACCAACATAACGCAAAACATTACCTTTTTCCTGATTTCCTTTTATCCTTTTATAGACTGGATTCAGATCTTCCATATTTGCTAAAAATTCTTCTTTACTTCCATTTCTTAAATGCTCTGGAATTAAATTGTGTATTTTTATATCGTCAAATTCATTTTTAAGATCCAGTTCTCTTGCCAAAATTAATAATTTTCTTCCAACATCATTTCCACTAAGATCTTCTCTTGGGTCTGGCTCTGTAAATCCTTGTTGAACTGCCTCCTTTAAAATTTCAGAAAACAGTTTTTCTTCCACAGAGAAATTATTAAACAAATAGCTCAGACTACCCGAAAATACCCCTTTAATCTTTGTGATATTCTCACCTGAATTATGTAACAGATTAATGGTATCAATTAAAGGTAACCCTGCACCAACATTCGTTTCATACAAATAACTCTTATCATTTCTTTTTAAAGATTCCCGAAGTTCTGTGTAGAATTTATATGTTTTTGTATTAGCTATTTTATTAGAAGAAACCAAATCAAAACCATTTTCAATCAAAGGAATATAATTCTGAATAAAACTATCATTAGCCGTATTATCAACTGCGATCAGATTTTCAAAATGATTTTCTTTTGCAAATTGCATGATATCATTTATCGTATAATTCTCTTTACCAAATTCATTTAATGCTTCTTCCCAATTTTCATTAATTCCATCTTTTTGTAAAAGCACTTTTTTAGAATTGGCTATCGCAAAAATATTCAACTTGATATTTTTACGCTTTTCAATATCAACCGTACTTTTTAATATTTGATCGATCATAGTTCCTCCAACCAAACCTTTACCAAATATGGCAATATTAATTTTGGTGGAAACTCCAAAAATATGTCCGTGAATTACATTAATAGCTTTGTTAATATCCTTATTTTTAAGTAATAACGAAATATTATCACCAGTAACGGTATTGTTGATCAATACCGGTGAAACGCCATTTTTCATCAAGGCATTGTATGCGAAATTGAAATTATCTAAACTTTGACCTATAACAGATACGATTCCAAGATTATTCTTAACTCGTATATTATTAACATCATGGGTTTCAAACTCCTTACTAAACTCTTTTTCAAGAGCCAGTTTTGCTTTCTTTGCATCGGAAGCATTTACCACAAATCCTATTCCTCTTTCTGATGATCCCTGTGAAATAATACTCACACTAATATCGCTATTTGCCAAGGCAGAAAAAATTCGGGCATCCACACCTGATTTTCCAAGTAAACCACGGCCAACCAAACTGATTAAAGAAACATTCTCCTGTACTGTAACTGATCGAATTCCCTTGTTTTTGGATTCTGACCTGATTAAAGTTCCCTTGTTATCCGTATCAAAAGTATTTAACAACCTAAGTGGAATGTTTTTTTCCACAAGTGGAATAATTGTCTTTGCATGTAAAATATTCGCTCCAAAATTTGCCATTTCATTTGCTTCCTGGAAAGTAAGTTCTTCAATTTTTTTTGCTTCGGAAACCAAATCAGGATTAGCTGTAAAAATTCCATCAACGTGGGTGTAATTTTCCAGCTCTTCCGCATCTAAATAATTAGCGATCAAGGATGCTGAATAATTCGATCCGTTTCTTCCTAAAGTAGTAGTTTCTCCATCAAGATTAGAAGCTACAAAACCAGCAACAACCTGAATTTTATCCTTATTCTTTTTAAAATATTTTATCACATTTTCTTTGGATAATTCCTGTAATGGAATTGCCTCTCCAAAAGTATCGTCTGTTTTGATTAATTCTCTGGTATCTACATAATTTGCATCAAACCCTTCTTTTTGTAAAAGGTTTGTCAGCATTTTAACCGACATTAATTCACCCTGAGCCAAAACCCTGTCTTTTATTTTTGTGCTGTAATCACCCAATAAATGTACACCTTCAAAAACCTTTTCTAACAAAGAAAACTCATGGTTAAAATCAACACTTTGATCCGGACTAAGCTGATATTTTTTAAATTTGTCAAACTTTTTCTTATAACCATTACCCGATTTAGCTTCTTCTAAGATATCAAGCAGATCATCTGTAGAATTCCCCCTGGCCGAAGCTACAATAGCAATTTTTTCTCCATGATGTATCTTTGAAGAAATTACCTGGATTACTTTTTCAATTCCTTTACCATTTGCCAGAGATCTACCTCCAAATTTTACAATTTTGATCTTTTTTTGTTTCGATAATTTTGCTTTTGGAAATTTAAATACATCACTTAAAAACTCAGATAACTGTTCGTACTCAATCAAAAAAGCATCATGACCATGAATAGATTTGATCTCATTATAGGTGTTTTCAATTCCCGCTTTATTTAATTGCTTTTGAGTTTCTTTGATCTCCTGTGGCACAAAAAAGAAATCAGAATCCACACCAATTTGATGGACAGCTGCTTCAATTTGATTTGCCAATTCAGGAAACGGAGCTCGGTTACGTGTTACATCAACCGTACTCAATAAATGATTCAACATTTTATAAGCCTGTAAAGTAAACCGGTTTTCGAGTTGTTTACCATGATGCAACAACCAGCTTTCTGTATTAAAATTACCTTGTTCCTTATTTTTTGTGCGATTGAATTTTTCTTTAAAGGAATCTGCTGTTCTGTAAAACAACATCGCCATCATACGGGCATCATGTACTGGCTGACTTGAATTGGATAATATTTGCAACTGGGTTTTATTGTGCGCTAAAATCCAGTCAGACGCTTTCCAATCAGATGCAACAGGAATTAAATTTTGAATTAGATCAGGAAATAAAAATGCCATTTCCCAGGCAATTCCGCCACCGAGCGATCCACCAATAACAGCATACAATCTATTTACTTTTATTTGCTGTAACAACAAACCAAATAATCTGGCAATATCCCGGGCATTAAAATCCTCATAATTATCAATTAAATTTTCAGGAATTTCATCAAACCCATTACCGGGAACATTGATGGAAATAATCGTATAATTATTCGTATCAATAACTTTTCCCTGACCTATCAGATCTTTCCACCAACCATTCTTACCAGCAACATTTGAATTCCCGGTTAATGCATGATTTACTAAAATTATAGGAGCAGTACCTAAATCCTGTCCGAATACTTGATAAGACAATTCAAATACTGGATAAAAATACCCTGTCTCAGTAGTAAAGTTGTTAATTTTTGTATATAATAATTCTTGTTTCACAAGTTTAAAATTTAAAATCTGTAAAAAAAATTGTTATGGAAAGGTGATGAAAAAATGATGCGTTTTCATAGGTTATCTATCCAAATATGGTAGAATTTAGCACCTTCTTTATTTAATTTAAAGGGTTGCCAAGGTTTCAAAGGGTCCTTCCCTCCACCTTTCTTGATAACAATTAATTAAGTTTATGAACTTTGCTGCAAAATAAAGAATTAATTTACATATCTACAACAAATCACATCTCTATTTAACAATACTTTACAGATTGTGTTCATATTTTTTCATTTATTAAATAATATCAAAAACCTTACGAAGATCTCTTTTCAGATCATCAATATCTTCAATTCCAACCGATAATCGAATCAGATCTTTTGTTACACCAGATTCTAATTGTTCGTCATCTGATAATTGCTGATGTGTAGTACTAGCAGGGTGAATGATCAATGATTTAGTATCCCCAATATTTGCTAAAAGTGAAAATAATTTTGTGTTATCTACGACTTTCTTAGCCGTTTCAAAACCACCTTTCACACCAAAAGTTACTATACCACTTTGTCCTTTCGGTAAATATTTAATAGTATTTTGATAGGTTTTAGACTTTGTTAATCCTGGATAATCTACCCAACTCACCTCCTTTTGTTTTCCCAGCCATTTTGCTAATGCAAGAGCATTATTACAGTGCTCTTTCATTCTAACAGGTAGTGTTTCTAATCCTTGCAAAATTTGGAAAGCATTGAACGGACTCAAAGCTCCCCCATAATCACGCAATCCTTCGAGTCTTACTTTTGCAATATAAGCTGCTTCGCCAATAGCTTCGCTGTAAATCAATCCATGATATCCTTTAGATGGTTCGGTAAATTCGGGAAATTTACCATTTGCCCAATCAAAATTACCAGCATCAACAATTGCTCCACCAAGAGAGTTACCCTGACCACCGATATATTTTGTCAAGGAATACACCACAATATTTGCTCCATGTTTGATTGGATTAAGCAAATAAGGTGTTGCTATGGTATTGTCAACAATTAGTGGAATATGAAATTGTTTTGCCTTATTGGATATTGATCTAATATCTAAAACGTCTAATTTAGGATTCCCAATAGACTCAATAAAAACAGCTCTTGTGTTTTCTTTACATGCATTTGATACATTATCAGGATCCTGCGCATCAACAAAAGTGGTGGTTATGCCTAATCTTGGTAATGTAACATTCAAAAGGTTATAGGTTCCTCCATATAAAGAATTAGATGCAACGATATGATCTCCTGTTTTTAACAATGTTAGTAAGGCAGTAGATATAGCAGCGGTTCCCGATGCAAATACAGCCGCTCCAATACCACCATCCAATACTGCTAATCTCTTTTCTAAAATATCATTAGTAGGATTATTCAATCGAGTGTAGATAAAACCGGGTTCTTTTAACGAAAATAAATCTGCTGCGTGATCAGAATCATTAAAAACATACGAGGTTGTTTGATAAATTGGGATTGCTCTTGTTCCAGCGGTTTCACTGATATCATGTCCGGCATGTAATGCATTGGTTGAAATTCTATTTTGTGTACTCATGATCTTTGTTTTTATTGTTTAATTAATTTGAAATTCATCGGTTTATGAATTCTTTACTGTATGTAAATCTTCAAAAATTAGTTTTATGAAAAATCCCTTTGGTTAAGGTATTGCCAAAGGGATTAAAAAATATTGTATCATTTTTAACTAGTTTCTATTTTGGCAATACCCGATCATTGTTCTATGCATTATTTGCATGAACATCTTCATTTCAATTGTCATAGTGTTTGTAGTTTTATTCATTTTTTACTCTTTTATGTCAAAAAAAAAAGCTCCTGTTAAAAACAGAAGCTTTAAGTATTTTATCTTTAATTAAATTTTAAACAATACCTGCCCCCGTGTAAAACATACACATTGTCATAGGCATCATATGATTAAAAATTAAATTCATTTGTTTTTTAAATTGTTTCAACAAATGTAATAGAAAATATTTTAATATGCACAAATAATATTTTTTTTGAAAATACTATTTTATTATTTAAAGATTTTATAGCTTTGCTCCCATAATCTTAGAGGATAGATTTGTAATGATTGCAACCTCATAAAAAAATGCTAAAGCAAAATTTACTTCTTTAGATATACTGCAATCATTTTTTTAGCCTCTTACATAAATAAAAATATTATGTCATATTTATTTACATCAGAATCTGTTTCAGAAGGACATCCGGATAAGGTTGCCGATCAAATATCTGATAATTTATTAGATGCCTTTTTAGCTTTTGACCCAGATTCAAAAGTAGCATGTGAAACCATGGTAACAACTGGTCAGGTAATTTTGGCGGGGGAAGTGCATACCAAAACTTATATTGATGTTGCAAGAATTGCTCGTGATACCATCAATAAAATTGGTTATACCAAAAGTGAATATCGGTTTGATGGGGAAAGCTGTGGAGTAATCTCATTGATTCACGAACAATCACAAGATATTAATCAAGGAGTAGAACGCGAAGATAAAGAAGAACAGGGAGCCGGTGATCAGGGAATGATGTTTGGTTATGCAACAAACGAAACTGAAAATTATATGCCTCTAGCTCTGGATCTTAGCCATTTATTATTAAGAGAATTAGCTGATATTAGAAGAGAGAATAAGGAGATCACTTATTTGCGACCAGATGCCAAAAGTCAGGTAACTATTGAATACTCTGATGATAATATTCCCCAAAGAATTGACACCATCGTTATCTCTACCCAACATGATGAGTTTGATGAAGATAAGGTAATGCTGGCAAAAATTAAAAAAGATATTATTGAAATATTAATACCAAGAGTAGTTGCAAAACTCCCCGAAAATATCCAGGTATTATTCAATGATAAGATCACTTATCATGTAAATCCAACTGGTAAATTTGTGATTGGAGGACCTCATGGAGACACCGGTTTAACGGGAAGAAAAATTATTGTGGATACTTACGGTGGAAGAGGTGCTCATGGTGGTGGTGCTTTTAGCGGAAAAGATCCAAGTAAGGTTGATCGTTCTGCTGCTTATGCAACACGTCATATAGCCAAAAATTTGGTTGCTGCTGGTGTTTGTGATAAGGTATTGGTCCAAGCTTCTTATGCAATTGGTGTAGCAGAGCCTACTTCTATCAATATTGAAACTTTTAATACTGCAAAAGTTACTATGACAGATGGTGAAATTTCAAAAAAAGTGGAAGAAATATTTGATATGAAACCAGCCGCTATCGAAAAAAGATTAAAACTACGCAACCCTATTTATAGTGAAACTGCTGCTTATGGACATATGGGTAGATCTCCTAAAAAAATCACTAAGCATTTTACATCACCTTATGCAGGTAAAACAACACTAGAGGTGGAATTGTTTACATGGGAAAAACTTGATTATGTTGATATAGTAAAAGAGGCTTTTGATTTGTAATTTTAAAAGAGTAAGTAGAAAAAAATAAAGAGTAAAAAAGACTTGATGAAAATCAGGTCTTTTTTTATTTAATAAATCATTACTTTTGAATCAATGAAAACATTTTTACATTTTACTTTTTTGTTATTTATCAATATTTTGATTGCACAGGAAATAAAAACTGAGTTTATTTCAAAAACTCCTTTACAGGCTGATACGTTTATTGGTGTAGATGAATTTAAGAATATCTACTTTATTAAAAATAATGTACTATTCAAAAAAAGCACAAAAAATACCATTAACTACAGTAATGTTCAGTTAGGTCAAATTACCTCTGTAAACATCCAAAACCCGTTTAAATTAGTAATTTTTTATAAAGAATTTAATTCGGTTATTCTATTAGATAATAACCTAAATGAACTAACCAATAGAATAGATCTTACCAAGGAAACACGCTTCAATAATGTGCAATTTGTAAGTGGATCATCAGAAAATGATCTATGGATTTTCTCAGATGATACAAAATTGTATTTGTATGATTATAAAAAACATTCATTAAAAGTGGAAACGCAACCAATGAATTTTTATCATGATGGTTTTAATCCAAATTTAATTAAGAGTACTTATAAAAATGTGTGGCTTTTATCAAAAAAAGGAATACTTAAATTTAATGAATATGGTAATTTTATTCAGTTCTATAGCATAGATAATGTTTCCAATATTTTTCCTCTTAGGAAAAACTTTATTTACTATAAGGATAACTCCCTCTATTATCTAGAAAATACTAAGACTTTTTTAATTAATCTGGAATATAATAAATTGATAATAAATATTCACATTTATAATAATTCCATACATATTTTTGATGGCAAAGAAATATATCAATACAGAATAAATTATTAATTCCTTATAAAATATACTTTACGGAGATCATCCAAAGTCTAGGCTGAATATAATATAAAGAAGATGTATTTGTGTCGGAAATTTCATTATAACTATCTGTATTAATGGATAAGTTATCGGTTAAATTTCTCCCAGATAATTTGAATTCCCACTTACTATTTTTTTGTTGATAATATAGATCTGCACTTAAAAATGAATACTTATTCTCATAAGTTTTTTCATCATTTTTATAATTATAATAACTATAATCTACAGTAAAAATAAAACTCTTTAAAAAAGGAATCTCTAAATTAGCAAACGGACGATTGGTAGTACTTCCGGTTGAAGCATATTTTGAAAAAGAAAGTTGATACCCTACTTCAAAATTTGGAGCCTTTTTAAACTTTGTAGCCACACTAGCCTGATAACTTTGTGTAAATGTTTTTGATTTCACCCATTCATCATTTACAATATTGTTAAATTTTGAATTATTAATATTGGCTCTAAAATTAGTTTTGAATTTACTATATGTTTTACCATACCTAAAGAATCCTGTAAAGGTTTCATCTGCAAATATTGAGTTAAGAGGATAGGATACCCTATCTATTCCTATGATCTCTGTATTACTTTTTATTCCGTCAACTTTTCTTGTATAGGTTATGGAAGCATTTATATTGGTGAAAGAAAACATGCTAAAACTAAAAAAGCTTAAAGAGTATCTATGGTTTAATGAATTTTCAAGTTCTCTATTTCCTCTTACTAGAGATTTATAATTTGTTAACATATATCCTTCTGCAGATTTATTTACATCAGAAAATTGAGTAATAATAGAATAGTTAAAACGTAAACTTTGCGATGAGTTAAATTGTAATCTTGCATAAAGATTAGGTAAAAATTTTGTTAGCTCATTGGTATCGGTTGTACTTAGTTGTCTATCTTCCACTTTATATTTATGAAAAGTCAATCCAGGGTTAAAAGTTAAAATACCCTTCACCAATTTATAATGAATCCCTAAAAAAACATCTGAAAAATAAAAATCAACATCATTATTTAAATTTTCTTCTTCAAAATTCACTATTGTACCATCCTCTAATTTCTGTAACAAATCTGATTCAAATTTTTGAGAACTTATTGTTGTTCCTAAGGTGAAATTCAAATTGCTTTTATTATTTAACAGGTAGTAATAATCTACTTTCCCATCAAATTTACTTGTTGAAAATTTTTTATTTTGAATTAAATCGTAAAAATCCTGGTCAATGGTAGGTATTATTTCAAAAGGCTGTTCTTGGGCAATTGAGTTGAACAAAGGAGTATCTTTCTGATAAATGTATTGTAACTCTGATGAAAACACATTTTTATCATTCAATGTGTAATATGCATTTAAGTTCTGATTCAAAGAAACAGGTTTTTCCTCTAAATATGTATCAGCACTTCGCTGTGTAGATATTACATCATTTTTTTCTGATTGTTTTAATATTTTTCCGAATATATCGTAATCTATATGCAAATTTTCAGATGGAGTATATGTAGTACTGAATTTCAACATTGCCAATTGGTTTTTTTGTTTTGAAGTAGTCTCACTTCTATCTACAATTCCAGATTCATTATACACTGTATTTCGCTGAACAAACATATCTGTTTCAGAATCATTTACTATAGAAAAACCATTAAAAACCATTGATTCTTTTGGTGTTAAACTAAAATTTACTGCACCAAAATTTGAAACAATTTCTTGTGCTCTATTATTTTGAGCTGTAGTAAATCCTAAATCACTGGAAGATACATTAAACGAAGTTCCACTTCCGTTCATAGAGCCTCTTAATCCGCCAGTAAATCTAAAGTAATCTCTTCTTGTAAATGGAGGCTCTCCAATATTATTAAAGTCTGCAAGTACATTAACACTTTTATCCTTACTATAATAGAACAATTTTGGTTTTGCTAAATACTTATAATCCTCATCACTCATTCCAGCTCCCGCATTTACTTCTCCAAACCAAAACTTATTTTTACCCTCTTTTAACTTTATATTAATAGCAATATTATCTTCATCATTAGTTATACCTCTCATTCCTGAAACTTCATTGTAATTCTTAAGAACCTGTACTTTGTCAACAGCACTTGCAGGTATATTTTGAGTTGCTAACTTTGTATCTCCATCAAAAAACTCCTTTCCCTCTACAAGAATTTTTTTAACTTTTTTCCCTTCCACTTCAATTTCACCATTATCATCAATCTCAATGCCTGGTAGTTTATCTAAAATATCTTCTAACTTTTTCTCGGTTCCTGTAATAAATGAATCCGTATGGTAAACTATGGTATCTCCAATTATTTTTACAGGCATTTCATAGGTTAGTTCAATATCATTTAATGATTCATTTGACTCCAACATTTCGATATTTTTTGTTTGATTTTCTGAATCATCAATCTCAATATCCACATTTTGTGTAGTATACCCCAAATAACTTACTTTTAAGGTATATTCCGTATTTTGTTCCAAATTTAATTTATACCTACCCTTTACATCCGTTATAGAATACGATTGCAATAGATTTGTGCCTTTTTTAAATGCTATTACATTTGCCATTTCTAATGGCCCAGACTTATCATTAATAATTCCTTCTAATTTAACGGTTTGTGAAAACATAAAAAAAGGAATAAAAAAGACAATAAACAGTACGATTTTCTTCATTTAAGTAAATTTTGAAAATATCAACTAATTACTATGTCTCATCCTTCCCCGTTCACTACCACTTTTTTGGCGTTCATTTCTAAATCTTTCTCTCATCTCTTCTGTCTTTTTAGTAACTATTTCATTATATTCTTCCTGAGTTACAATTTTCCCTCTAGTTGGTTCCTTTAATTCGGTTTTCTCTTTTGGATTTAGAACAATTTTTGTACACATGATCTTAGTATCTCTAACACTCACTTCCAAAATTAATCCCGGTAAACCCCAATAATCTCCAGGACCTTGGCTTATTGGTATATCAAGAGTATACCATGCAGTAACAATAACAGGTTCGGTTGATGGTTTTTTTATTTCTTCCTCTTCCTTCTTTTCTTCTTCACTATCATTTCTTCTTCCAAAACTCATTTCTCTTCTCACTGGCATATTTACAACAGTAGTTGCTTTAAAACTCATTTGACCACCAATCATCTTTGTTTCCTTTTCCATTTTCCAGTTATAAACAACCAGTTCATCTTTTATTAAAAAATTTTTACCACTAAATTCATTTTCTTTAGTCGATTTTTTAGTTTGAACATTTTTATAATGTTTTCCGGAAACTCCACCAGTCATCATTAAAAACCTCATGCCACCTCTACTAGAAGTCTGATCTAATTTTTCTTCTTCTCTATAAATTGAAGCTGTTTTATTAAAGGTCAATTCATACGTTTTTTCCAGATTACTTTTCATCCTCTCTTGAAAAATCTTAATTCTGTCAGCAGGAATCCCTGATTTTGAAAAATCAATATTCAAATTTGTTTTTGACTCATAAATAGCTTTTCCCTGAAAATCTTGAGCGCTTAATGAAGTTGTAAATAAAAAAACCGTTAAGCAAATACTTATAATTATTTTTTTCATTGTTATTATATTATTGTTGTATCTAAAACAATTTAGTCAATTTAGAACACAAACTCGTCACACTTTATAGATTATTAGACCATTAAAAAGAATAAAAGTTTAAAACTCATTAATTAAAACATCTAATTATCATTTATAGTTTAAAAAATCATTACTTTAAAACAAATCAATAGAATTCAACTAAACCAATTTCAAAATTACTTATTATAGATTATTTAAATGTTTAAAACGCAGAAATACGCTATATTTTTTATAAATTCGCAATCCCTAGTGATTATTAAAATTACTATTTTACAATTAAATAATTAAGATTTATGCACGTTGCAATTGCAGGAAATATTGGAGCAGGAAAAACTACATTAACAAGTCTTTTGGCTAAACATTATAAATGGGATCCTCATTATGAATCGGTAGCCGAAAATCCATATTTGGATGATTTTTATGGTTCTATGGAACGTTGGTCCTTTAATCTGCAGATTTATTTTTTGAATAGTAGATTCAGACAAATACTTGAAATCCGTGAAAGTGGTAAAAATATTATTCAGGACAGAACCATCTATGAAGATGCTAATATCTTCGCTCCAAACCTTCATGCAATGGGTTTAATGACCAACAGAGATTTTAGTAATTACGAATCACTCTTTGAATTAATGGAGCGATTGGTTTCACCTCCTGATCTTTTGATTTATTTGCGTGCCAGCATTCCGACTCTAGTTGGACAAATACATCAGCGTGGAAGAGATTTTGAAAATACAATCAGTATTGATTATTTAAGCAGATTAAATGAGAGATATGAAGCATGGATCTCTACTTATACAAAAGGAAAACTTCTTATCATTGATATTGACAATTTGAATATTGTAGATAAACCTGAAGATCTTGGTTCAGTTATTGACAGGATTGATGCACAAATTCATGGATTATTTTAGATCAATGCAATATTGAGAGTATAAAACAAAAAAAACTCCAAAATTGGAGTTTTTTTTTATATTAATTTAAAACTACTTTTTTACATTCTTCATAATATCACCTTTTAAAGTAGAATAATTAATCTTCAGAGCATTGACATTTCTCAACTCTTCTTTGATATCGGTAATAGTACCAACACTAGATTCTATATCTGCTTTTATGGATGTTGTTAAAAGAGGTATTTCATCTTCAGGATGAGTTTCTCTTTCAGCAAAAATAAAATATTTTACATCTTTCACATCTGCTATTCTATCATTCAATTGAATCTTATCACCATTCTGTCCCTTCACTTTACCAACATAAATATAACTTACAAGGCTTTTTCGTTCTAATTTTTTAACTTCTGTTGCATAAGGTAATTGGGGTTTTTTAATTTTCAATGTTGTTTCCCGCATTACTGTTGTAACCATAAAAAAGAACAATAGCATAAATACAATGTCCGGTAAAGAGGCTGTAGAAATAGCCGGCATTCCTTTTTTCTTTTTTCTAAACTTTGACATAAAATTTTACTTTTTTGGTTCAGCTTCTGAAATGATCTGAGGATATTTTGCTTTAATATTCTTGATCTTTTCTTTTAAGCTTTCATTAGATGAATTATTCTTGGCATCTTTCAAAAGTTTATCATAACTAACGTTATATAACTTCTTAGATAATTTATTTCTTAAATCATTATATGCTCCAACCAATTCATTTTGCACAGCAATATAGGTACCGTATGATGTACCTCTATCACTTTCTAAAGATATAACTGCTTTATTTGGATGATCAGAAGACGCTGGGTCTTTCTTTCCTCCACACCAATCACATTCCGCAGGAGGTAATGCCTCACCAGTTATTGGATCTTTCATTGGGTTTCCAATTCCACCTCCATTATCGATAAAATCCATTGCTTCCTGACGAATTTTATCTACGGTCATAATTTTATCACCTTCCACTAAAATTTGATTGTTACGGTTTACTGTAACAATAAAAACATTTTTCTCTTTTAGTTTAGGTTGTTCCATATCATCCGGCTGTTTTTCAGGTAATTTCCGAGATATCCCTGTATCCACATCCATCGTAGTTGTAACTAAGAAAAATATGAGTAGCAAGAAAGCAATATCTGCCATTGACCCTGCATTAATTTCCGGTAAATCTCTTCTTGCCATAATATTATTTTGAAACTAATGATTTAACAAAATCTGCTAATATTCCTAATAATGCGATGGCTCCCAATATTACAGTATACCATATACCGGTACTCACCCATTTAGAAACAGCTCCTTTTTCACCATATTCAAGTACATTTCCAGATGCATTGGTTACAGCAGCATCTGATGCCATCACATAAGAAATGGCTAATACAGCACCCATAAACACCAATGAAATTAAAGTTTGTTTAAGTAATTTCGGATGTTTTACCATGTTCACTAATGAAAATACAATTGCCAGAGTAGCTGTAATAGCTAATATCCATATGGCAAATGTAATATACGGAGATACAAGGCTGTTTTGAACGTCAACGCTTTCTTTAACAACATCATCTCCTTCCATAATTATCCTAACTAAGAAGTAAACGGCAATAAGACCGATCAACCCCGTAACTATAGATAATATTTTAGATATTTTATCATTCATAATTATTCTTATTATTTATTTCTGATCAAAAGATCCACTAATTTAATTGAAGCATCTTCCATACTATTAACAATACCATCCATTTTAGAGATAATATAATTATAGAAAATTTGAAGAATAATTGCAACAACCAAACCAAATACTGTAGTTAATAATGCTACCTTAATACCCCCTGCAACTACCGCCGGAGAAATATCACCTGCTGCTTCAATCGAGTCAAATGCACCGATCATACCAATTACAGTACCCATGAAACCAAGCATAGGAGCCAATGAAATAAATAAGGATAACCAAGATATATTTTTCTCTAACAATCCCATTTGAACTCCACCATAAGAAACAACTGCTTTTTCAGCAGCTTCAACACCTTCATCCATTCTATCTAAACCTTGATAAAAAATAGATGCAACAGGTCCTTTAGTGTTTCTACAAACTTCTTTTGCAGCTTCCACTCCACCTGAATTTAAGGCTTCTTCAACATTGTTTACCAATTTATCAGTATTGGTAGTAGCCATGTTTAAATAAATAATTCTTTCAATAGCAATTGCTAAACCTAAAATTAAGGTTACCAAAACGATTCCCATAAAGAAAGGACCCCCTTCAATAAAACGTAGTTTTAACTCTTGATGAAACGTTTTTTCAACTGCTTCTGTTTGTGCGTACATGTTTTGAGCTGAGCTTAAAAACAATAATCCTGTAACTGTTAGGATAGTAGATACTTTTTTCATTTTTGTAATTCTTTGTTATTAAATATTAGTTAACGGGTTAAAGATATAAATTTTTTACAATATAACGTACATTCTGCGGAGAGAAAGGGATTCGAACCCCCGTTACGATCTCTCATAAACACGCTTTCCAAGCGTGCGCCTTAAGCCACTCGGCCACCTCTCCTCAAAGTCACAATTTTATATGAACGGCAAGTAACAAAAAAATATTAATATGAAAAAATTTTTAAGGGGAAAACTACTCCATTTCACCCCTTAATGATGTTTCAAATATTTTTTTTAAATCTCCCTTTGGAATGTTTACACCTATCAGATAGATCAATTTAGCAACTGCAGATTCTGTTGTTATGTCCCTGCCATCAATCAAACCTATTCTTTTTAGCTGACTACTGGTTTCATAATGTCCAAGGTTAACACTACCGCTAATACACTGAGTTACATTCACTATTGGTATATTTTTTTTAATAGCACTTTGCAGCAGATCAATAAACCATTTTGAAGTTGGGGCATTCCCTGCTCCGTAAGTTTCAAGTATCACTCCCTGCAAATTCTTAATATCTAAAATACATTGAACAACATTTTCTTGAATACCAGGGAATAATTTAAGAATTACAATATTTGCATCAACATTTTTTCTTACTATTAGTTTCTTTTTTTGAACAATTTCTTTCAATACTCTTTTATTGAAATTTAAATGTACTCCGCTTTCTCCTAATTGGGGAAAATTAGGTGAATGGAATGCGTCAAATTGTTCTGCACTTATTTTGGTTGTACGATTTGCTCTATACAATTTATATTCAAAATATAAACACACTTCACTAATAACTGGTTTTCCGTTCTTAAATGTTGATGCAATCTGTATAGCTGTAATTAAATTTTCTTTTGCATCCGTACGAAGATCACCTATTGGGAGTTGAGATCCTGTAAAAATAATGGGTTTATTTAAATTCTCAAACATAAAGCTAATAGCCGAAGATGTATATGACATGGTATCTGTACCACTAAGAATGACAAAACCATCCATTTGATCATAATAACTTTCAACTATTTCAGCAATTTGCACCCAGTATTTAGTATCCATATTAGACGAATCAATAGGTGTAATAAAAGATATTGTTTGGATATTGCAATTTAATAATTTCAATTCGGGAATTTTCTGCGTAATCTGATCAAAATTAAATGCTCTTAAGGCATTACTTTTATGATGTTTGACCATTCCGATGGTTCCACCGGTATAAATCAACAATATATTCGGAATATTTGTCATATCTTTATAATTGGAATACTTTATGATGTAAAGTTATACATTAAAATGAATAATATTAATCTTTCAAATATAAAATATGGCAGGTGGTTATATATTGATCCTTATCATTGGTGCAGTTGGGATGCTTGTTCAATACCGTTTAAAAAGTAAGTTTAAAAAGTACTCACATTTACATTTACAAAATAATTTATCCGGTAAAGAAATTGCCGAAAAAATGTTGGCTGACAATCAAATATTTGATGTGAAGGTCATTTCCGCAAAAGGAATGTTAACCGATCATTACAATCCTCAAAACAAAACAGTAAATTTAAGTGAAGGTGTTTACAATCAACGAAATGCTGCAGCAGCTGCCGTTGCTGCACATGAATGCGGACATGCGGTGCAGCATGCAAAATCATATAAGTGGTTAAATTTAAGATCCAAATTGGTTCCAACAGTTGGTATATCTTCTAAATTAGCCTCTTTTTTATTGATTGCAGGAATTTTTACCGTAAATTCATTCCCGCAGCTTTTACTTGCAGGAATCATATTTTTTTCGGCTACCGTAATTTTCAGTATTGTTACTTTACCTGTTGAATACGATGCAAGCAACAGAGCACTGGCATGGTTAGAAAATAAAAACATGCTAACCAATGAAGAACAGGGAGCTGCCAAAGATGCTTTAAAATGGGCTGCCAGAACATATGTTGTCGCAGCATTAAGTTCTATAGCAACTTTACTGTATTATTTGAATATTTACAATAGCAGAAGTTAATTGTGTCAATCTAAAAGTTTGTTGCTTTGATTTTTTTAGATGAAAGCAACAAATCTTAAATTTTTATTTGCCTGTCAATATGCTGATCCAGTGAAATAAAAGTTTCTGTTCGTGCAACGCCTTTAATATGTTGGATCTGGTGATTCAATACCTGCATTAAATGCTCATTATCTTTACATAAAATCTTTACAAATATTGCATAATTACCTGTGGTATAATGACTTTCAATTACCTCATCAATTTCTTTCAGCCTCTTTATTGCTTCTTTATATTTACTCGAACTATCTAAAAAGATTCCTACAAAAGCTAATGTCTTATATCCTAAAACCTTTGGGTTGATAACAAATTTTGATCCGGAAATTAAACCTGCAGCCTCCAGTTTTCTCAATCTTTGATGGATTGCAGCACCTGAGATTCCTATCTCTCTTGCTATACTTAAAATAGGAGTTCTGGCATCATTCATCAAATGATTTAAAATAATTTTATCGATACCGTCAATTTTAAAACTAGGATCTTTCATTTAGCTAGAAATTTAGAAGTAAATATAAAAAATAAAAGGATATGAAAAATCACATCCTTTATCTTAATCTATATCAAACCACTATTAATTCTCTGGATTCATCACAAAATCTTCCATAAATTTTGTTGTGTAATTACCTGCAATATAATCCGGGTGATCCATCAATTGTCTGTGGAATGGAATGGTTGTCTTCACCCCTTCTATTACAAACTCATCTAACGCCCTTTTCATTTTACTAATAGCTTCTTCTCTTGTTTGGGCGGTAATGATCAATTTAGCAATCATCGAATCATAATTTGGCGGAATAGTATATCCCGCATAAACATGAGTATCTAATCTTACTCCATGACCACCGGGAGCATGAAATGTTTCAATAAATCCAGGTGAAGGTCTGAAATCATTAAAAGGGTCTTCGGCGTTAATTCTGCACTCAATAGCATGTTGAGATGGAAAATAATTAATTCCTAAAATAGGAATTCCGTCCGCAACTTTAATTTGTTCACGTACCAGATCAAAATTTGAAATAACCTGTTCAGTTATCGGATGTTCCACCTGAATACGGGTGTTCATTTCCATAAAATAGAAATTTCTATTTTTATCTACCAAAAATTCAACAGTTCCAACACCTTCATAGTTAATGGATTCTGCAGCTTTAACAGCAGCCTCTCCCATTTTTTCGCGTAAAGACTTTGTCATAAATGGCGAAGGAGTTTCTTCAGTCAATTTTTGATGTCTACGTTGAATAGAACAATCTCTTTCTGACAAATGACATGCCTTACCTAATGAGTCACCAATTATTTGTATTTCGATATGACGTGGTTCTTCAATCAGTTTTTCCATGTACATATCGTCATTATCAAAACCTGCCTTTGCTTCTTGTCTTGCTGCCTCCCATGCATTTTCAATCTCTTCAGGATTCCAAACAGCACGCATTCCTTTTCCTCCTCCACCTGCAGTAGCCTTTAGCATAACCGGATATCCTATTTTCTTAGCAATCTTTTTTGCATCTTCTAAAGTAGGTATAATCCCATCTGATCCGGGAATTGTTGGTACGCTTGCCTTTTTCATAGTAGCAATTGCCGAAGCCTTATCACCCATTAAATTGATCATATCCGCAGAAGCACCAATAAATTTTATTCCATGTTCCTCACAAATATTCGAAAAACGGGCATTTTCAGCTAAAAAACCATATCCTGGATGAATAGCATCTGCATTGGTAATTTCCGCTGCTGCCATAATATTCGAAATTTTTAGATAGGAATCTGCACTTGACGGAGGGCCTATACAAACAGCTTCATCTGCAAATTTTACATGTAAACTCTCTGCATCAGCCGTTGAATAGACTGCAACAGACTGTATACCCATCTCACGACAGGTTCTAATTACTCTAAGGGCAATCTCACCCCTGTTAGCTACTAATATTTTTTTAAACATAATTTTTACAAATTATATAATTTGTCACACAATACTATTGTGTATTTCAAATTATGATTATTAAGAAGGGTCAACCAAAAATAAGGGCTGATCAAATTCAACTGGTGAAGAATCATCCACCAGTACTTTTACAATTTTACCAGAAACTTCTGATTCAACTTCATTAAATAATTTCATAGCCTCAATAATACATACCGTATCACCTGTATTTATAGTGTCACCAACTTTAACAAAGACTTCTTTGTCAGGTGAAGGCTTTCGATAAAAAGTTCCGATAATAGGAGATTTGATCGTGATAAATTTTGAATCTTCCTCTTTCTTTTCCTCCTGGATAGGAACCTCGGCAACAGGTTGTGCTGCAGCAACAGGTACTTGTGGAACAAATTGTTCTGGAGAAGTTTGTTGATAAATGGTTGTTTCTTTTTTACCAGTACCAGTTTTGATGGTTATTTTAATATCTTCCATTTCTAATTTCACTTCACTTGCTCCAGATTTGGCAACAAATTTAATTAGATTCTGAATTTCTTTTAATTCCATAATATTTTAATTTAAAATGTTTTAATTAAGAGTCATAAGCCCATTTAAAATAAATTGCTCCCCATGAAAAGCCACCCCCAAAAGCCGCAATAACCAAGTCGTCACCCTTTTTAAGTTGATTTTCATAATCAGCTAACAATAATGGTATTGTTGCTGAGGTTGTATTTCCATAATGTTGAATATTCAGCATCACTTTAGATGCATCTAGTTTCATTCTTCTGGCTGTTGCTTCAACAATTCTTTTATTTGCCTGATGCGCTACCAGCCATGCAATATTTTCATTTTCTAAATTATTTCTATCCATAACCTTTTCACATACATCTGCCATATTAAAAACTGCATTTTTAAATACAGTTTGACCATCTTGTCTGGCATAGTGCAATCGATTTTTTACTGTCTCTTCAGTAGCAGGGTTTAGTGAACCTCCTGCCGGAACTTGCAAAAACTGCCTTCCGGTTCCATCTGTACGTAAATATTCATCTTGAAATCCATTCCCTTCTGTGTTGGGTTCAAACAACACAGCTCCACCTCCATCACCAAAAATAATACAAGTAGCTCTGTCAGTATAATCTATCATTGACGAGCATTTATCGGCTCCAATTAGTAAAACCTTTTTATACCTTCCTGTTTCTATATACTGACTGGCAACAGATATTCCATAAATAAAACTTGAACATGCAGATTCGAGATCGAAGGAAAAGGCATTTATTGCCCCAATTTGAGTAGCAACAAATGCAGCAGTAGAAGCAGCTTGCATATCAGGAGTTGCTGTTGCAACTATTACCAAATCAATTTGCTTTGGATCCAGATCTTTTTTTGATATTAGATCTTCTGCTGCTTTAATTCCCAAAAAAGAAGACCCCTTATCTTTATCTTTCAATATTCTTCGCTCTTTAATTCCTGTTCTTGCAACAATCCACTCATCATTTGTATCAACCATTGTTTCCAGTTCAGAGTTTGTAAGAACATAATCCGGAACATATTTTCCAACGGCTGTTATAGCAGCAGTAATTCTACTCATAATTAAATATTTACAATATAATTTAAAATGATTGTACTTTTTTTTTACAAAAATCAGGAATCAAAAGTAATAAATTTGATTTGTGATTCGAGTAAAAAAAGTGTTTTTTTAGGTCATTCCAATTAAAAACAACAAAAAAACCCTCAAAAATGAGGGTTTTTAGTGTTTTATTGAAAAACTATACTATGCTTGATTCTCAGTTGAATCAATTAAAATTTGACCTCTATAATAAAGTTTTCCTTCATGCCAATGAGCTCTGTGATACAAATGTGCCTCACCTGTTGTAGGATCTTTAGCAATTTGCGGAACTATCGCTTTGTAATGAGTTCTTCTCTTATCTCTTCTTTGCTTGGATATTTTTCTTTTAGGATGTGCCATCTCTATGTGTTTTTATCTATTAGTAACTTCTTTAAATCTTCCCACCTAGGGTCAATTTCATTTAAATTATTTTTCTCTTTTGGTCTTAATTCTTCAAGCTTTTGTAAAATATCCGATTGTAATGTACCATCTTCAATTCCTGGATGAATTTTTTTCTTTGGTGTAGCCAATACAATCATTTCATATATGTATTGAGCAACATTAAATTGATGAGAACCATGAGGGATAATAATTATTTCATCATTATCATCATTAAACTCATCTCCAAATTTCACAACCATATCCAATGTTCCGTTTATTGGTTGGTCAAATGGTTCATTCGTTAGATCACAAGCAACCTTAACTGTTCCTTTAGCTGTAAAATGCAATTCTAATAATGTACTTTTCTTTATCAGATTCAACTCTATTGTTACATCCGTATCTAAAAATTCATCAAAATCAAAAGCCTCAAAGAACTGTTTTTCAATTTTATATTCAAAATAATGAGAGCCTTCTTTTAAACCGAAAAAAGATACTTCATATTCTTTTAACAACTTCATCTGAATATAAATTTGAGCGCGCAAAGGTAGTAAATTTTAATACATTAAAAAATTACTTTGCGAAATATTTCATCTATTTCCTTAATTTATTTTTATTCAGTTCAATATATTCATTTCTAGTCTTAGAAATAGAAATTGCTTTAAATAATGCTTCTTTAAAAGAACTGTGATTTGCAACTCCTTTTCCTGCGATTTCATATGCCGTTCCATGATCAGGAGAAGTCCTGATTTCACTTAATCCTGCGGTATAATTCACACCCTTACCAAATGCCAGAGTTTTAAAAGGTGCCAGACCCTGATCATGATACATGGCTAAAACACCATCAAATTTTTTATAACTTTCACTTCCAAAGAAGCTATCTGCTGCATAGGGTCCATACACTAATTTACCGGTGGACTGGATCTCTTTTATGGTTGGAATTGTAATTTCATCATCTTCAGTTCCAATAACCCCATGATCACCACAATGAGGATTTAGCCCTAAAACAGCAATTTTAGGTTTAGAAATATTAAAATCCTTTACAAGAGAATCATACAAAATCTCCACTTTCCTTTTAATAAGATCAGGAGTAATTGTTTTTGCCACCTCACTTATCGGAAGATGACCTGTGATCAAACCTATTCTTAACTCATCTGTCATTAAGATCATCAAACTTTCCCCATCTAAATTACTTTCTAAATATTCGGTATGTCCTTTAAATTGAAAATCTTCCGATTGTATATTATCTTTATTAATTGGAGCAGTAACTAAAACATCAATTTCTTTATTTTTTAATGCTTTTGTAGCACTTTGCAAGGATCTAAAAGCGTATTTCCCCGATATTTTAGTTGGTTTACCAAGCTCAATATCAACCTGTTCTTTCCAAACATTTAATAAATTAAGCTTATTATTTACAGAATTCCTTACCTGATCAATACCATGCACATTGGTATGAAGATTCAATACTTTTTTATGATAGCTCAAAACCTTTGTTGAACCAAAAATGATTGGTGTACAAAAATCAAGCATCCTAGTATCTTCAAATGTTTTTAAAATAATTTCTATACCTATACCATTAATATCACCAATAGAAATACCTACTTTTATTTTTTCTGATTTATTCATCCAACTCCTTATTATTTGTTATTTTTGAATTTAGAAAATATCTAAATTATTTGACAAATTTAATCAATAAAAATTAGAATATGTTTACCGGAATCATAGAAGAGTTAGGGGAGGTTACCAATTTGGTGTTTGAAAAAGAAAATGTACACATAACTGTAAGAAGTAATATTTCTTCTAAATTAAAAATCGATCAAAGTCTGGCGCACAACGGCGTTTGTTTAACCGTTATTGCACTTAAAGATGATACTCATACTGTGACTGCCATCAAAGAAACTATAGATAAATCTAATTTTGGTCAGTTAAAGATTGGAGACAAAATTAATTTAGAAAGAGCTATGAAACTTGGTTCACGACTGGACGGCCACATTGTTCAGGGTCATGTAGATCAAATTGGAAGATGTACAGATGTTAAGGAAACTGATGGAAGCTGGTTCTATACCTTTGAATATGATGAAAAATACAATAATCTTACCATTGAAAAAGGATCTATCACTATAAACGGAGTTAGTTTAACAGTTGTGAATTCTAAAAATAATAGTTTTGGCGTGGCAATTATTCCCTACACATATGAAAACACAAACTTTCACAGCTTTAAAATAAACGATACTGTGAATTTAGAATTTGATGTAATTGGAAAGTATGTAGCTAAACTTCAGCAACTTTAAAAAACTATTTTTTCTTACTACGTAGTTTATTAATTCCATAAAGAATTCCTGCCGCAAATAAAGCAACTATCCCTCCATCAATAGGAAGTCCTGGTGGGGGTGGGGGTGGTCCCTGCGCAAATGCAGAGCCGACAATTATAAACATAATCATGAATAAAACTGTCTTAAGGTACTTGTTAGCCATAGAATTAATTTCTTTTAATTTCAATAACGAATATATCCATTTTATGTTGCAAATATATAAAAAGGTTATAAATAATAATGTATCCTTTGAAAAAAATTTAAGATTAGTTAAACTTATCCTAATAAAACACCTCTATTCACACCTAACTTAATCATTCTTAACATCAAAGAATAAAATTTTAAATACATAAAAACAAACTCATAAGCTAAAACAAGAAAAAAATTAAAGAAAAAAAATGAGATCATTTCTTGTGGTCCCACAAGGGCTATATTTTGTTGATGAACTGCTACTACATAATTAAAAACCAGAAGCTTAGTGAAAATTAAATCGTGTACTTTACCGAATGCTTACTCACAATATCTCCGAAGTTGCTTATGCTGTTGGTTTTAACGATCCAAAGTATTTTTCTTCCTGCTTTATGAAATACTATGACAAATCGCCCAGAAGTTTTATGATGAAGGAAAGATAAATTTTTATTTTCAAGTTTAAATAATCTCCTAGTCCTATCTTTATTTGTTAACTCCCTGGATATATTTACTTATGATCAAAAATAAAAGTCCGCTGGCTATCCATGCCGGAAGCGTAAGAAAAGACAAAAATATATCATACTTCACTGAGATTATGTAGAACAGAATAAATGGTAGTATCCATGCAATTAAAACAGCAGGATTATACTTTAAGCCTGCTTTTTCTGCATAAAATTTTTGAATTCCAAATCTTTCAGAATAAAAATATTCAAATACAATAATTGCTCCAATTGGTGCTAGCATAAATCCATAAAAAGCAACAAAATCAAGTAATTTCATGGCAAATGCAGGAAATATTCCTGCAATCGTTGCAATGGAACCTGCTATAATGGTCACCCAAAATGTAGATACTTTTGGGATAATTGCCTGAAATGCCAGCCCTGCTCTATAAATGGTAGGATTCGCTGTTGTCCAGCCTGCTAAAACCACTGCAATAATTCCAAAAACACCAATGGCATTATATGCCAAAGGACCGGGTGCAACGGTTGGTGCACTACCACTAGATAACATCATTTGGGCTTCAGGAGTTTTTAAATAGACAGCATAAAGTAATGCCGCTGCTATCCATGCCATATAATGACCTACATACATTCCTGCTGCAGTTGTCCAACCAGATTTTTTACTTTTTGCAAAACGAAAAACAGATAGATCAGACATACCAATATGCATTGCTGCATTGGCAAACCATGACCAAAAAACAATATGCCAAAATGTAAATTTTATCTGTCCAGGAAAAGGATCACTTCCTTCACCCCAAATAGCCCAAAAATCAGAAAAATTCTTAACTCCTAATTGTTGAAGCGCAACAATACCACTTACTAAAAAAGCTAAAACTATTACCGGTGACATCCAGTTTGCAGCCTTTGCAACTGTATTAAATCCTTTTGCGGCAATTAACGAAATTACAGCACCAATACCTATAACAATAACAACCCAGGTTATACTATTTGGCATCGTATCCGTTAACTTTGGCATTTCCATATTAAAAGGAATTCCTACAGCTGTAGCTGATACAGTGATCATTGCTCCGGCCAAAAAACAAAATAGCAATCCATTTGCTAAATTATAACCAATTACTAATTTTTTACCGCTGATCTTTTCTAAGTGATAATACAATGTTAATCGATGCTTTACAGCAATTTCGGCTGTTAAAAACCTCCAACTTAAAACAGCCAATAAATTACCAATTAACAACCCTATGATCAGGTCAAAGGCACTAACCCCTGCAGTTAAAAATAACGGACCAATCATAAATTCAGTACCTGCAGCATGCTCACCGGCATACATCCCTAAAAAATGTTTCCAGCTTTTAAGTTTGGATTCAGGTACCGGAGTCCTCTCAAATTCTCCACCCGGATTTAAATCAATTTCATTGTTTTCGATGCTACTGAGATTGGTATCGTTAGCCATATTCATTAATTTTTAATTCTTCTTTGAGAAGAATTCTTGTATTAAAACTTGGTGTTTACTATTGTAAAAAAGCAATTCTTAGATCCTCTACATCGTTTTCTGACATTGGCATAAAATCTCCTAATTTATTACCCATAAGCAGCGATTTAGCAGAGAATTCTCCTATCTCTAATCTATCAAAAGCAAGTGTTAAATTATTTCCAACAGCAATAACTGAATCGTTTTCTATAACAGCTAAAGGACTTCCTAAGGTGATTTTATCTGCAATTTCTGTTTCACCGGCAAATTGATCAGCATATTTAACATTCATCACATCCTGAAGAAAAATCCAACTTTCCGGAATAGTACGCACATCAAGCTCCTTATGAATCACCGAAAATGCCATCAGGTTTGGTGATGCCGTATGAACAATTGCCATTACCTCCCCATTTTTTTCAAAAATTTCTTTATCAAGCATTATATAATCATTTGCTTTTTTACCTGCTTCCATCTTGCCATTTTTGACTTGAATAAGATCTGAAGGTTCTAAATTCCAACGTAATTTATCTTTTGGAGTTGTAATAAAGTCGTTACCCTCCAATCGAACCGAAATAGAACCAACACTTGAATACATCAATTTTTGATTACAAGACCTATCCATAAAAGAAATGATCTCATTTCTGATTGCTTTTTCGGCAGAAGTAAAAATTACATCTGTATTTTTTTCTAATAAATTTGTTGATTTAACCTCATAAGCTTTTAATTGTTTTGTTGACAATTCAATTGGCGTACCAAATTCGGCAGCATTTACAAGTGTTTGCGCCAAAAGCTCCAGTGTTTCAAAACGATCATATGCTTCCATCATATCTTTACCCCCAATTACAACACCATGATTTTCCATGATCACACCATTGAAACCTTTTGCAAACTCCTCTGCAATTATATCTCCTAAACTTTGTGAACCCGGTACCGCATATTTAGCAAGTCCCATTTCTTTGCAAATAGCATGAGCCCAGGGAGTAATTTTTGTATTTGGCTGTTTGGCTACAATACTAAAAGCAACTAAAGCTGGCGAATGTGCATGAATAATAGCATTGATATCTTCTCTTTTATTGAAAATACCAATATGAAATGGATACTCTGAGGAAGGTTTATGTGGCCCTTCAATGGTTCCGTCAGTTCTTACACAATTGATATCATTAGCAGTAAGTGTACCCTTATCAATTCCTGATGGTGTTACCCAAATATCACCTTTTTCATCCCGTATGGAAATATTTCCACCAGATGTAGTTGTATTTCCTGCTTTGTATATTTTACCAAGAATTAAGGTTATTAATTCTTTTGGATGTATTGTGTTTATATTTACTTTTTTCATTTTTTTACTGGTTTTATTATATATTTTAAATACTTGCGATATCTGTTTTTTGTTTCAATTTTGACAACCTTTAACAGATAGTAGCTCGTATTTAACTACCGAACATGCTCTTAGTAATATATGAGATCTGTTTGCCAGATTACCAAAAAATAGTATATAAAATTACCATAATTATCATTACAACAAAAGATCCAATATTAAAACCTGGAGAAGTTTTAAACAGATCCTTTGTCAAAGGAATTCCTTTAGAATTATCCGTACCCTTTCCTTCCATATAACTGATCACAATAATAATCAACGATGTTAGGATAAATGTCATACCCATTTGATGCATCCATGGTTCCATTCCCTGAATAGGTACAAACTTAAAGAATAAAGCAATTGCCAGGGATGCTAAAACGCCCCAAATTGCTGCATTATTGGTTGTTTTTTTCCAGAATAATCCTAATAAGAACACAGCCAAAATACCAGGACTCACCATACCTGTATATTCCTGAATATATTGAAATGCCTGATCAAGACCGTCAAGCATAGGAGCAATCAATACAGCGATCACCAGGGCAACTGCCGCAGTAATTCTTCCTACTTTCACCGTTGTTTTATCATCTGCATTCTTATTGATATATTCACGATAAATATCCATTGTAAATATTGTAGAGGTTGAATTTAGCATCGAAGCTAAGGAAGAAACAATCGCTGCTGCCAAAGCTGCAAAGGCAACTCCTTTCAATCCGGTTGGTAAAAATTGTAATAACCACGGATAAGCTCTGTCGGCTTGTTCTGAGGAAGGTATTTTAAACTGACCGGCCTCTCCTAAACGAGCCATGATCTCAGGATCATTGATCATTACATAGGCAGCAATTCCCGGAATTACCACCACCAAAGGAATGATCAATTTTAAAAATGCTGCAAAAAGAATTCCTTTTTGAGATTCTTTTAATGATTTTGCCGCTAAAGTTCTTTGAATGATATATTGGTTAAATCCCCAGTAATACAGATTCGCAACCCATAATCCACCGACAATTACCCAAATGCCGGGCAAATTCAAATAATTGGCATTATCACTTCCGTCCGTATTGAATTTCTCTATAACCATATGAAATTTATCAGGTGCAGCTTCCATTACCTTGCTAAACCCAGCCATTGCACCTCCTCCATCGGAAACCGTATTCAATGCAATATAAGTGGTTACTAAACCTCCTAAAACCAAAAAGACAACCTGTATTACATCTGTCCAGGCTACAGCAGACAATCCTCCGTATAAAGAATAGGCCGCAGCAAATAAAGCAAGACCAATAATAGCATATACCATATCAACACCCATGATGGTCTCAATTGCCAGACCTCCTAAATAAAGAACGGATGTTAAGTTGATAAATACATATAATGCAAGCCAAAAAATAGCTAAAATAGTTTTTAGATTGGAAGAGTATCTTTTTTCAATAAACTCGGGAATGGTATAAATACCTTTTTCAATAAAAATTGGAAGGAAGTATTTTGCCACAATGATAAGAGTTAATGCAGCCATCCATTCATAGGAAGCAATTGCCAGTCCAAGTACAAATCCAGAGCCTGACATACCGATAAATTGCTCTGCAGAAATGTTAGCCGCAATTAAGGAGGCTCCAATAGCCCACCAGGGTAATGATTTACTTGCCAAAAAATAATCTTCGGCATTTTTTTCATGCCCTTTTTTATCTCGTGACACCCATAAACCTACTCCTAAAATAAGTATGGCATAAGCAATAAATACGAAATAATCCCAAAACCCAAAACCTGTTGTCATCATTGTATAATTAATTTTTAAATTAGGCCTGTTCCGTCTGTAATATTTACAGTGTAAATTTCAGGCTCCATTCCTGTAAACTTAGAATATTCTTTTATGATTTCCTCCGAAAAGGAACTCATTTTTTCTTTTTTCACAATATTGATGGTGCAACCTCCAAAGCCTCCTCCCATCATTCTTGCTCCAACTACATCCTCCGACTTTTTAGCCATATCAAATAACAGATCTAGTTCTTTACAACTTACATCATAATCATCTCTTAAGCCTTCATGTGATTTGAACATCAAAGCTCCTAAAGCCTTGATATCATTTTTTGCTAATGCGGAAAAAGCCTCTTCCACTCTCCAATTTTCTTTTACCACAAATTCACATCGTTTATACACTGTAGGATCAAATTCATCATGATGCTGTTCCAGCAACTGCAGACTCACATCTCGTAATGCTGTAATTTTTTTATCATATTTTTGGAGGATTTTTACACCAGTCTCACATTCTTGTCTTCGTGTATTATATGCTGATGAAGCAAGTTCATGTTTTACATTAGTATTGCAAAGTAAAATACCATAATCCTTTAAATCTATATTTGCATATTCATAATCCAGTGAACGACAATCCAGCTTTATGGCATGATCTTTTTTACCGGTCATACTTGCAAACTGATCCATAATTCCACACATTACACCGGCATACTCATGTTCAGCTTTTTGTGCCATTTTTATCATTTGAATTTTGGTCACAGGTGCATTTAAAAATTCTTTTAAAGCAAAAGCAAAACCATTTTCAATAGCAGCTGATGAGGAAAGTCCTGCTCCCAAAGGAATATCTCCTCCAAAAACACAATCAATACCTGTTAATTCATATCCCGCCTTCTTAAACTGAGCTGCTACACCCAGTAAATAATTTGCCCATGAAGTTTCTGTCCTAGCAAGATCCTCAATTTTTAATTCAAAACTCTCTTGCAGATCCAGTGCATAAAAACGGAACATATCTACATTATTTTCAGCCACAGCAAAATGAATCTCTTTATTGATCGCCGCCGGAAAAACAAATCCATCATTATAATCGGTATGTTCTCCTATTAAATTGATACGTCCGGGTGAACGAATAAGTAAAGGTTTTTTCTTGAAAAGTTTTTCAAATTTCTTAATTATTTGATCTGAATTCATAATCTATTTTATAGAGAATTTGTATGTACAAGTATAAGAATAATTTTCATTGGGTTCCAGAATTGTACTTGGAAAATGCAGCTGATTTGGAGAATCCGGAAAATGCTGTGTCTCCAAACAAAAAGCCGATCTTCGCTGGTATTTATTCCCTCCTTTACCAACATCACTTCCGTCTAAAAAATTACCTGTATAGAACTGCATTCCGGGTTGATCCGTCCATACTTCCATAAATCTACCTGATTCTGGTTCATAAACTGAAGCAGCTAAAACAATACTTTTATTATCATTTTTTAAGATCCAGTTATGATCATAGCCATTACCAAATTGCAATTGTTCATCCTTATTTTCTATTCTTTTTCCTATGGCAGTAACTTCTCTAAAATCCATTGGAGATCCCTCTACGTTTTTGATTTCACCTGTTGGAATCGAATCAGCATTTGTAGGTGTAAAAGCATCTGCATTAATATATAACTCATGATCTAAAATATCTCCATTTCCTTCTCCTTTCAAATTGAAAAAAGAATGATGTGTTAAATTGATGATCGTAGTTTGATCTGTAGTTGCATCATACGAAATTTTAAGCTCATTATCTTCTGATAAAGTATAAACAACTTTGAGAGACAAATTACCTGGATAATTCTCCTCACCATCCTTACTTAAATAAGTTAGTACTAACTTACTTTTATCTTTATCGAAATTGGTATCCCAAACAACATCATTATACCCAACTATTCCTCCGTGAAGATGATTTTCACCATTATTTCTAGCTAATTGATACTCTTTTCCCAGCAATGAAAATTTTCCTTTTTGGATTCTGTTGGCGTAACGTCCAACTAATGCTCCAAAATACGGATTACCGGATATATATTCATCTATGTTTTCATAACCCAGAACAACATCCTTAAATTCACCATTTTTATCAGGTACAATGATGGACACTACCTTACCTCCATAATTGGTGATTTCAACTGTCACTCCATTATGATTTGTAAGAGTAAATAATTGAATTTCTTTATTATTGACACGTGTATTGAAATCGATTTTTCTCATTTGTTCATTTTTCCAATTATGCTTTTCGACATATATTTAAATATTTTAAATTATTGTATAAGCTGAACAAAACTATAACAAATATTTTACAAAACCAACCAGTACCTACCAGTTAGTTTTTTGTTTGATATATTATACTGAAATTTGATATATATGTAATATACAGCTTCACTATTACTGAATAGAGAAATATATATTTAAAGCATTGATATTTAAGTTTATCCAATTTATAAACTTGGAATCATTTAATTATCATGCAAATTACTATCTTTAAAAACTCTTACTAATTATTCATTATGCTCAAATTCTTAAAAGCTCTACCCGGTAAACCGCTTATCGCAGAAGAAAAAATTGACAAAACTTATAAAAGGCTACGTATTCAGGTCTTTTTAGGAATATTTATAGGATATGCTGGGTATTATTTGATCAGAAAGAATTTTGCCTTAGCCATACCCGATCTCATTAATCAGGGTTTTACAAAAACAGAGCTTGGATTTGTAATATCTTTTTTGGCCATTTCATACGGTTTGAGCAAATTTATCATGGGAAATGTATCGGACAGGAGTAATGTTAGATATTTTATGCCTCTTGGTCTTTTGCTTTCTGCTATTACAATGATCGTTATGGGAGTGATGCCGTTTGCCACAAGTTCTATTTTGATCATGTCGGTTTTACTTTTTCTAAATGGCTGGTTTCAGGGAATGGGCTGGCCTCCTTCCGGCAGAACCATGGTGCATTGGTTTTCTATAACTGAAAGAGGTACAAAAATGTCTGTCTGGAATGTTGCCCATAATATTGGAGGTGCATTGATGCCAATTTTAGCTGTTCTTGGTGTTGAATTATTTGCCGACTGGCGAGCCAAGTTCTATTTTCCTGGGATGATTGCTATTGGAGTAGCTGTCCTGATTTTCTTTTTATTAAGAGACCGACCCCGATCGGTAGGTTTACCATCTATTGAAGAATGGAAAAATGACTATCCTGAAAATCATGAAGAGAAGACAGAAGAGGAGGAAAATAATGGTATTTCTGCAATGGATATCTTTACCAAGCATATTTTACCAAACAAATTGCTTTGGTCCATTGCATTTGCTAATGCCTTTGTTTACCTTGTGAGGTACGGTATACAGGATTGGGCTCCCACATACCTTATTGAGGTAAAAGGATTTACAGAACAGGCAAGTAGCTGGGCATATTCTGCCTATGAAATTGCTGCCATTCCAGGCACTTTGTTAAGCGGATGGTTAAGCGATAAGGTCTTTAAAGGGAAAAGAGCTCCAGTAAGTATTATCTACATGGTATTGATTGTGATTGCCATCTTTTTTTATTGGCAAAATCCGGTAGGTCATCCGGTTGTTGATAATATTTGTTTGATCTCTATCGGATTTTTGATCTATGGTCCTGTAA
>JAOZTG010000059.1 GCA_029939235.1 Flavobacteriaceae bacterium | reverse complement strand
AACCTTGACTGACGATACCAAAAACCGGAGTGCTACCGTTACACCATGGGTCAATTAAAAATTGCTTTCACCTTATCTGGTTAGGCGGGTGCAAATTTATAATAAAGTTTTTATTTGACAAAACAGTTTATTCGTTTTTTTTACCATTGAAAATACTTAACAAATTTTCTCATTATATTAACTTTTTACTTCTATTCTATATCAATTTTATAAATATCTTTATCTCCTTTAATATAAAATTCTCTTTTAGATATATTTTAGTAAATTCGCCACAGTTTTAAATTGCAACTATGCTTTCATTTGATTATAAAAAATACAACACAATTCTAGGCTGGACAGCTTTCTTAATTGCTTTGATCACATATACTTTAACACTTGAGCCTACAGTGAGTTACTGGGATTGCGGAGAGTATATTGCTACTTCGGTAAAACTGGAAGTTGGTCACCCACCAGGAGCACCACTGTTTCAAATGATGGGTGCTTTCTTTGCAATGTTCACCACTGATCCATCTCATATAGCGATGATGGTTAACTTTATGTCGGCACTGGCAAGTGCTTTTACTATTTTATTTTTATTCTGGACCATCACTGCTTTGGCAAAAAAGATAGTTTTAAAAAATAGCAGTGAATTAACCACCGGAAACAGCATTGCAATTTTAGGCAGCGGATTAGTTGGTGCTTTAGCCTATACTTTTTCAGATAGTTTTTGGTTTAGTGCAGTAGAGGCAGAAGTTTATGCCATGTCATCTTTTTTAATGGCTTTACTTTTTTGGCTTGCCTTACATTGGGAGGAAGAAATGGATAAACCCCGAGGCAATAAATGGTTGCTTTTGATCAGTTTTATTGTTGGACTTTCTTTTGGTGTTCATATTTTATCACTTTTGGTGATACCTCCAATTGTATTTATTTATATCTACAAAAGATATCCAACTCTAAATATGAAACAGTTCATCATTGCTAATATTGTTGCTGTTTTAGTACTTGCTTTTGTATTCAAATTTTTATTTCCATACACTTTAACATTTTTTAGTGCTTCCGAATTATTTTTTATCAATACGATCGGTTTACCTTTTAACTCTGGAAGTATCATAGCTGGAATAGTCCTTATTGCTCTGTTTTATTTCGGATTAAAATACACCCGTAAAAAGAATAAATTCACAGCTAATTTATTATTGCTGTCCGTACTGTTTATCATGATAGGTTTTTCATCCTGGTTAATGCTTCCTATAAGAGCAAATGCAAATACAACCATTAATGAGAACAATCCGTCAAGTGCGAGAGAACTACTGGCCTATTATAACCGTGAACAATACGGTGATGCCAATGTTTTTTACGGTTCTTATTATTCTGAAACCGGCGAAAGAGATAAAAGCAATCCTTATATGGATGCTAAACCAAAATATGAAAAAGACGAAAAAGCCGGCAAATATGTTATTGTAAATAACTATAAAAATGCACTTCCAAGGTATGGTAACAAGCATAAAGGATTTATTCCTAGAATGGTGGATCCTTCACCAAGTGTAGTCCAAAATTATAAGGCTGTCGCCGGAATTCCGCAAAGAAGTAAGCGTCGTCCTTCTTTTGGTGAAAATATTTCTTTTATGATACAATATCAGTTTGGATATATGTATGGAAGATATTTTATGTGGAATTTTGTTGGCCGTCAGGATGATATTCAGGGAAACCTCGACAATCATGGCAACTGGCTTAGCGGAATCAATTTTATAGATGAAATCAGATTGGGTTCTCAAAAAAATCTACCCAGTGACGTACTGGAAAATAAAGGACGTAACACGTATTATTTTTTTCCACTTATACTAGGGATCATTGGCTTGATCTTTCAGTTTAAAAATGACAAGAATAATTTTTACACGTTATTTCTATTCTTTGCCTTTACAGGACTTGCTATTATCTTTTACACCAATCCAAAACCATTTGAACCACGTGAGAGAGATTATGCAGTAGTTGGATCCTTTTATGTTTTTGCGATCTGGATCGGATTTGGAGTTTTAGCTTTATACGAGCAATTCAAAGATAAAATGAAACCAAAACCTTTGGCAATAGCTATTTCAGTGATTAGTTTACTGGCTGTTCCAACATTAATGGCAAAAGAAAACTGGGATGACCATGATCGCTCAGGAAAATATGCCACTTACAATAATGCGAAGGCCTATTTAGACTCCTGTCAGGAAAATGCAATTATGTTTACCATTGGTGATAATGATACTTTCCCATTGTGGTACATGCAGGAGGTTGAAAATTACCGAACGGACATCAAACTAATCAACACGAGTTTATTTGCAAAAGACTGGTATATTGATCAGCAAAAAAGAAAAACCTATGAGGCTGATCCTATTCCGTCTCAACTAACACATGATGATTATAAAGAAGGCTCATTAGATGTTGCTTATCACTACCCTTACCCTTATCCTCAATTTAAAGATTCAGTTATTGATATTAAATTCTTAATGAGATGGATTTCCAGCAAAGATGAAAGAACTTATATTGATTTTGAGGAAAACGGACATCCTGAAAAGGTATATCCTACCAATAAGGTAAGATTGATGGTTGACAAAGAAGCTGTTCTTAAAAATGGGATTGTTGCAGCCAAAGATGCAGATAAAATTGTACCTTATATTGACTTTGAAATATCAGAAGCTGCATTGGTTAAAAACAGAATTCTAATGCTTGATATCCTCGCAAATACCAACTGGGAACGACCTATTTATTTTACCGGAGGAGCACAGGCTGCCGAAGAATACATCTGGCTAAAAGATTATTTGCAACTAGACGGACTTGCCTATAAATTTGTACCAATTAAAACTCCAATCGATAAAAAGAGCTTTATGGATATGGGAAGGATTGACACAGATACCATGTATAAAAATGTGAAATTATGGACATGGAAAAATTCAGATGGCAATATTTATGTAGATCCTGAAACCAGAAAAAACAGTATCTCATTTAGAAACAGTTTGGGCAGACTTGCGGATGAACTTATCAAAGAGAATAAATTTGATAAAGCAGAAGAAATTCTTGATCTGTCTATAGAAAAAATGCCAATTGACAAATATGGTTATTATCGATTGGTTATCGGTTATATTGATTCTTATTATAATATTAAAAAACCTGAAAAGGCCAGATTTATTGCTGAATTTTTGATAGGAAAATTCCAGGAAAAAATAGCTTATTACAGTGGTGTTAGCTCCTATGAACTGACTCAAAACTTTAGTGATCTGGAAGGAAATTTAGATTTGTATCGATATATTATTTCCACTATCCAGGAATTTGATACAGAAGAGTATACAGAAAAAACAAAGAAAGATTTTATCACTTCGGTCTCCTTACTGGAAGATGTATTGGAAGAAGAATAAATTTTAAATATTCATGGATAACTCCAAGTTACCCATGAATATTTATAGATTGAATATCAATTACTTCATACTTTTGATCTGAAAATCATCAAAGTAACTTACTGCATCTGCTTTTGTCCATAATCCAACTTTACCTTCACCTGTAAATGTTTGGTCTTTTACCTGAAATATTTGCTTGTCATTAAGATAAACAGTAAAAACATCATCAATAACTTTTAATCCCAAACTATTCCAGCCACTGCCCAACTTTGGCACTTTAACACCATAGGTTTTTCCTTTTCCGATCAATGGTAAATCTGTTCTTTTACCGTTTTCTACTTTGTATAACACAACATTATCTTCCAGTGGATTTGCTCTAACAACATAATAATTATTAGCATCTGTAAAACGCCATACAAAACCTCCACCCTGATCTTCTTCGCCATTTACTCCTTTCAATCTTACATTTAACAAAACATTTTTGACTTTTAAACCATCATAAACGATTTCATTAAAATGATAATTTGGCTGGTTGCTTGATAATTGTGCTAAAACCTTATTACCATGATCATCCATAATTTTCCAGTCGGTACTTTTCCCTTTTCCTGTAAAATATTGTGACCATCCGGAAGGAATTTTTCCAGATTCATAATTTTCGAATGTAAATGTTTTATCCTTTGACAGATCTGAGTTAACTTCCTTTGATGGTTTTTCATTTCGAATAATTATATCAAATACATCTGTTTGAATATAACTAAACAGTAAAAAAATGCCAATGGTGATAATGCTTAAAATTTTCATGATTTATTGTTTTATGATTATTATTTAAATGAACTTCAATAATTATTGTGTTGTAAATCTTCTGCTTAATACTCCAAAAAATAATTTACAAATTTATTTTTGGATTCTTTGATCTGTTCCACTGTACCCACTTCTTCAATTTTCCCTTCGTTAAGAACCACTATTTTATCTGCAATTTCAAATGCTTCCTTATGGTCATGCGTAACATATATAATTGTGAGATCAAAATGTTTTTTTAGACTTTTAATATGTTCGAGTATCTTTCGTTTTAGTTTAACATCCAGGCTGGCAAGAGGTTCATCCATCAATAGAATTTTTGGCTCGAGGATCAATGAACGGGAAATCGCAACCAGCTGTTTTTGGCCACCTGATAATTGATGTGGGTATTTTTCAGCATGCTCTTGTAAATTAAAAAATTGAAGCATTCTGAAAACAGTTTCCTTTATGTTCTTTTCTTTTCGCTCTTGCAAACCAAATGCTATATTTTTATAAACTGTAAAGTGCGGCCAAAGAGCCAGATCCTGAAAAATAAAACCAACCGATCGATCCTGAGGTGGAATTACAATCTGATTCGCTTTTGTAACAAGATGACCATCAATTTCTATTTCTCCTTGCTGAGGGGTTTCCAAACCAGCGATCAGACGTAAAATGGTAGTTTTACCACTTCCGGAACCACCGAGCAAACAAGTCAATTGATTACTTTCAAAGTTTATATCTAATCCTTCCAATACAGAAATATCACCATAATAATGTCTTATATTTTGAAGCTTAATCAATTGCATAATGATATTTTTTTAAAAGTGGTTTCATCATAAAATAAAAACCTGTAATGATCAATAAGGTTATCGTAAACACGATCAATGTCATAGAACTTGTAAGAGACTGTGGGGCATTTGCCATGATAGTAAAAACCTTGATCGGCATAATTTCTGTTCCTGGCGGGTAGATCATGATCGTTGTTCCTAATTCTCCCAGACTAAAAATAAAGCTGATCATAAAAGAAATGAACAAGGATGGCATGATCAAAGGAATCCATATATTTATCAATCGCTTAAAAGCAGATATTCCCTGAATTTTTGCAGCCTCATCTAATGATCCTGGAATTTGCCTAATAGCATTACCAATTATTTTGGAGGAAATGAATGAGAATTTACCAACATAGGCAATTAAAATGATCAAATAACTTGCATAAATCAGTTCAAGCATTGGTTGGTTATAAAACTTGATCAAACTGATTCCAAAAATAGTGGATGGAATAGCAAAAACAATTAGTAATAACCAATCAAAAGATCTTCCTTTTTTACCTGTATGCCTTGCTGAAAAGAAAGCAGCAGTAAAACCAACAAAAACGATGATAATTGCTCCTAAAAATGCCAAACCAACAGAACTTCCAAAAGTTGGAACTAACAATTCAAATGCCTGCACAAACTTGCTTGTTCCTTCTTTGAAGGATTGAATAAAAAGGATTATAAAAGGCAAAATAACCGATATCACAAACCAAACAACCAGCATGAACAATCCAAAGAGATTCCAGTTTTTAATGTTATATGTTTGATTTTTCATTCCTTTACTGCCAACAGATAAAAAGGATGCATCAGCAATATGTCTTCCTTCCGTAAACAAAAGAAATATACAAATAAAAATCAATAATCCCGATTGCAATATTGCTAGTGAGTGGTTATAAAATGCTGAAAATTGTGTAAATATTTCAGTAGTTAAAACCTTTACTCCAAAAAATGCCGGAACCGAAAACTCCGAAATGCTAAAAATAAAAACCAGTACAAAAGAACTGATCAATGCGTGTTTGATAAGAGGCAGTGTAATTTTTAAGATCACACTTTTCATATTGGTGATCACAAAACCGGCTTCTTCTAATTGTGCATCAATATTAGAAAATGCACTACCAATGATCAGCATCGACAATGGTGTGAAAACCGTTGTCAATACCAGAATTAATCCGAAGTTAGACGATGTAAAACTTGCATCATCAAATAAAAGGTAAAAGAGATCCTTCCAGGCAACTGCTAAAATATATGGCGAAATAAATAAAGGAATTAACAATGCTATTTTAAAAAACCTTTTAAAACGAACATTCATTTTGTATAATATAAACCCTAAAACAGTTCCGAAAAAAGTGGATAAAACAGCGATCATAAAAGCAATAAAACTGCTTTTTGCCAACAGTAAAAAAGTATCACTTTTTAGAGCTCTTAAATTAGTTATAAATGAATCTTCCACAAAAAGAGCAGTAATAAGTGTATATGCAACCGGAATTACCACAAGAAAAGCAAACAAAATAAATATGATTGTATATAAGAACTTACTATTCAAATTATCAATTAGTTAAAGATTATGCTATTTTTTAAACCCATGATCATCCATTTCAAATGTTTACTCCTCCACCCAGGTTTTCAAATAATCCTGAATTTCTTCCAGCTTTTGCGAAGTTTTTTCGTAATTAATTTTCATCGGTACAATATGATCCAAAGACGGAACATTTTTAGGAATATTCACTCCTTTATGTAAAGGCATCTGTGCACAGGACAATGCTAATTTTGCTTCCGTTTCTTTACTTAATAAATAATCCATTAATTTTTTACCATTTTCTGTATGTTTTGAATTATTTATCAGATTTACGGTGTTAGGCATGATCAGGCTTCCCATTCCTTGCTGGTCTAAGAAAATGATTCCAACATTGGCTCCTTCTTTCACAGCCTCAAAAGCATCATCGGTATCAGTGAGTCCGCAAAAAACCTCCCCTTTTATCACTCTCTTTTTCACATCTCCGTTACTGGTTGCAATTACTACATCATTATTTTTTAGATCGGTTAGAAATTGCTTAGCCTTTTCATCTCCTATAACCGAAAATAAAGCTGAAAAATGAAAAGTGGTTGTTCCAAACAGTGGATTTGCAATGGTGACTTTTCCCTTATATTTTTCATTGGCCAGATCAAAAATGGTTTGAGGAACATCTGCTTCCTTTAACAGATCTTTATTATAGATCAACACTCTGGCCCGCGCCGAAAAACCCGTCCAGTGATCATTGGGATCTTTAAAAACAGGATCAATATCCTCAGTAACAGCAGAATGATAAGGAGCTGTAATTCCTTTATTTTTTAACACAATGGTCCTTACCGGATCACCACTCCAAAAAACATCACATTGCGGATTATCTTTTTCTGCAATTAATCTATTGAGAACACCTGTGGATTTTGTCTCTTCGGTATCATAAACAGCTTTAACAGTTATACCGGTTTCTTTTTCAAAATCTTTTAAAATAGGCTCCGAAAAAATTTGATCAACGGTTGTGTAAACAATAACTTCATTGGTGTTTTTAGTACAACTAAGAGATACAATCAAGACAAGAGCTGTGAGAGTAATTTTTAAAATTTTCATGTATTCTGATTCAATAATATTTCACATTTTGATTTAACTAATCAAATATACAATTTTAGAGTTTACATTTTTCTAAAGATTACAAACTAATTTTACCAAGTATTGTCTGTAATTCTTTTCAGGAATAAATATTATTTTCTATTATATTTGTTTTTCTAATAGATCAATAGCTAAATTGTATGGAACCCTATTTTGCAAAAACTCCTAAGATCATCCAAAATGTTTTTTCGGATTTTACATGGAGAATTGCAACTAATAAAAAGGAAATATATCTCACATTTGATGACGGACCAATACCTGAGATCACAAACTGGGTATTGCAAACTTTAGATAAATTTAATGCTAAAGCTACATTTTTTTGTGTTGGTGACAACGTCAAAAAACATCCCAACGCCTTTCAAAGCATACTGGATAGAAACCATTCCATCGGAAATCATACATTTAACCATTTAAATGGATGGAGAACGAATACGGACCGATACATTGAAAATGTAATTCAATCAGAGGAAATATTTAGATCTACTTTTAGAGACTTAAATGTAGGAAAAAGAAAGAAGAAAGAAGAAAGAAGTGATCAATCAACTAACAACCAGCAACCAACAACCAAACTATTCCGCCCTCCTTACGGGAAGATCAGACCTTCACAAAGAAAAATATTGCAAAAAAAAGGATATCAGATCATTATGTGGGAAGTGCTAAGTGGCGATTTTGACCCTAATGTAAGTAAAGAAAAATGTCTTCAAAATGTGATCAAAAATACAAATAATGGCAGTATCATCGTTTTACACGATAGTAAAAAAGCATTTGATAAATTACAATATGTCTTGCCAAAGATCTTAGAGTATTTTACAAAAAAAGGATTTAAATTTAAAGTATTTCCTGCTTCTTAATTTTTTAATCAAAGATTTTAATTAATTAAAAAAGGAATAAGACAAAACCTTATCTTTATCAAAATTTATCAAAATGGAGATACTGATCGTGCTAATTATTGTTATTATAGCAATGGTTATTGCTGCTACTAAATTCAATTTTCATCCTTTTTTATCTTTATTAATGGCAGCCATTATCATGGGATTTGTTGGCGGACTCAATGAATCAGAAGTGATTAGTACCTTAACAGATGGTTTTGGAAAAACACTTGGCAGCATAGGTATAATCATTGCTTTTGGGACTATCATTGGCGCTTATCTTGAAAAAAGCGGTGGCGCCAAAACTTTGGCTAAATCGGTGTTAAAAGTTATTGGTAAGAAAAGATCAGCACTTGCCATGAATATCACAGGATTTATCGTTTCAATTCCTGTTTACTGTGATTCAGGTTTTATTATTCTTTCTCCAATAAATAAGGCAATAAGCAAAAACTCTAAAATACCTTTATTAGTATTGGGTGTTTCATTAGCTGCCGGATTATACGCTACCCATGTTTTTGTACCACCTACTCCAGGGCCATTGGCAGCGGCTGCTGCACTTGATGCAGATCTTGGTTTAGTAATATTACTCGGTCTGTTTGTTGCAATTCCAGTTTCGCTTGTTGGCCTTTTTTGGGCTAAATATATTGGTAAAAGAATTAAAACAAAAACCACTGAAAATGATGTTGTAGTTGAAAAATTTGAAAAACTACCCAAAACCAGTTTAACTTTTAGTCCGATCATTGTACCTATTTTTTTAATTGCACTTAAATCAATAGCAAATTACCCTACTTTTCCTTTTGGAGAAGGAACAATTCTATCAGTATTAAATTTTATTGGGAACCCAATTATTGCTCTGTTTGCAGGTGTATTCTTAGCATTCAGACTTAAAGATAAAAAAACAAAAGAAACACATCTTAACTGGGTTACCAATGGTTTAAAAGAAGCCGGGATAATCATACTGATAACAGGAGCCGGTGGTGCATTTGGCGCTATACTTCGTGCAACCGGCATTGGTGATATCATTGGTTCTGGGTTTTCTGGTTTACATATTGGTTTGTTGCTGCCATTCATTATAGCAGCCGTTCTAAAATCAGCACAAGGTTCATCTACAGTTTCAATTATCACCACTGCTGCAATTATAGCTCCTACATTGGATTCTTTTGGTTTAGATTCTAATCTTGGTCGTGCATTAACAGTTCTGTCTGTTGGTGCCGGCGCAATGACAGTTTCACATCTAAATGACAGCTTTTTCTGGGTAGTTGCTCAGTTTACAGAAATGGATACCGCTACAGCTTTAAAAAGTCAGACTGTTTCTACTTTCTTACAGGGAATAACCGGTATTACAATCGTAATGATCATAGGTTGGTTATTTTTATAAAAAATTATCCTCCTACACTTGCTTTAATTCCATACTCTTTAAAAATAGAAATGATTTCTTCTATTTCATTTTCTGATGGTGCTTCAAATTCAATAAAACCATCTGGATTACCTAATTTTTTATGTTTATTCTCCGCAATTTTATGATATGGTAACAAATTGACTATATTCCTGTTTCCTTCTAAAGAATTAATAAATTCAGCCGTTTTTACAATGTTTTCATAAGAAGAATTTACATTTTTGATCAGAGGAATCCTAAAAATAATATCCACATCTGTCTTTGCTATCTCCGTAATGTTTTTTAATATTTTTTCATTACTAACACCGGTAAATCGCTTATGAATATCTGCATCCATCACCTTTAAATCGATCAAAAACAGATCTGTATGCTTCGCAACTTCTATTATGGTTTCTAAACTGGAAAATGCTGTTGTATCTACCACTCTGTGATAAAATCGTTTACCACACACTTTTAATATCTGTAATAAATAATCGGTATGCATCAAAGGTTCTCCTCCCGAAAAAGTCACTCCCCCACCCGATTGATCAAAAAAAGCTGCTTCATTATCGATCACTTTCATCAATTCGTCAATAGGTTTGAATTTACCAAGCATTTCAAAAGCTTTTGTAGGGCAAACCTCTGCACAAATTCCACAAAAATTACAACTATTATAATCGGTTACAATACCTGCCTCTGTCATTCTTAAAGCATCATTCGGACAATTTTCAATACATTTAACAGCCCCGATACATTTCGAAGCTGTGTACATTTTCTGAACTTTTGGAGAAATACTTTCCGGATTATGACACCACTCACAAGCTAAATTGCAACCCTTAAAAAAAATTGTCAATCTAATTCCGGGACCGTCATTGATCGCATATTTCTTAATGTCGAAAATTAAACCTGTTTGCATCTAAAAAGAATCATTTTCGGTTCTGTCAATTACTTCCTGTTGCAGATCAGCATTCATATCATTAAAATAATCGCTATAGCCTGCCATTCTCACCAACAGATCTTTATAATCTTCCGGATTTTCCTGAGCAGCATATAAGGTAGCCGTATCCACAATATTGAATTGAATATGATGCCCTCCCAAAGCGAAATAGGTACGTATTAATTTCCCAAGTTTTACAATATCTTCGTCGCGTTTCAATAAACTAGGTAAAAAACGCTGATTTAATAAAGTTCCACCCGATTTAACATGATCTAATTTGGTAAGTGATTTGATCACTGCCGATGGACCGTTTATATCACAACCATGTGAAGGTGAGGTTCCATCAGAAATTGATTTGTGCGCCAACCTTCCATTTGGAGTTGCTCCCATGACCTTTCCAAAATAAACATGGCATGTAGTAGACAACATATTCAAATGATAAGATTCTCCTTTTATATTTGGTTTTCCATCAATGGCATCAAAAAGATCATTATAAACTTGCAATGAGATATTATCGGCGTAATTATCATCATTCCCATAAAAAGGTGTTTTATTTATAATCGTTTGCCTTAATATCTCATCCCCTTTAAAATTGTTGGAGATAGCATCCAATAGTCTATCCATTGTAAATGTTTTCTCTTCAAAAACATGCTTCTTCAAAGTAGATAAACTATCGGTTACTGTACCTAAACCTGTGCATTGGATATAATTGGTATTGTACCTTGGACCACCGTTATAGTAATCTTTTCCTTTAGAGATACAATCATCGATCACTACCGATAAAAATGTTGCAGGAGAGTATTTTGCAAACATGCTATCAATATAATTGCTAACTACAATTTTTTGATCGATGATATAATTCAGTTGTTTGAGAAAAGCATCATACAATTCCTGATAAGAAGTAAAATTCCTGGGATCACCAGTTTCCATACTCGCTCTTTTTCCGGTCATCGGATCGATACCATTATTTAGAGTTATCTCTACAATTTTTGGAACATTCAAATAACCGGTTAAAATATAAGCCTCTTTTCCAAAAGCTCCTACTTCAATACAACCGCTACAACCACCTTCTCTGGCATCTTCTACAGATTTTCCTTGTCGGAGCATTTCCGGAATATAAATATCAGGATTAAAAACAGAAGGATAACCATGCCCCTGACGGATTACCTTACAGGCCTCTTTTAAAAATCTTTCAGGAGTTCGCGAGCCCACATGAACTGAATTCCCGGGCTGAAGCACATGTAATTCTTCAATAATCTCCAGCATGATATAGGAAACTTCACTCACTCCATCAGATCCATCTTTTTGAACACCACCAATATTGATATTTGTAAAATCATTATAAGTACCACTTTCTTTCGCTGTGATTCCAACTTTTGGTGGCGCCGGATGATTATTTACCTTGATCCAAAAACAACTTAGTAATTCCTTGGCTTCTTCACGGGTAAGTGTTCCTTCTTTAATTTCTTTTTCATAAAATGGTGCTAAATGCTGATCAAAATGACCCGGATTCATCGCATCCCAGCCATTCAATTCGGTAATAGTTCCCAAATGCACAAACCAATACATTTGTATGGCTTCCCAAAAATTTCTTGGAGCATGAGCAGGAACCCATCTGCATACCTCCGCTATCTTTTGAAGTTCTTCTTTTCGTTTGGGATCTGTTTCTTTTTTAGCTTGTTCTTCTGCCAGATCTGCATGACGTTCAGCAAACAAGATAGACGCATCACAGGCAATTGCCATACCGGTTAACTGCTCTTTTTTATCGGTAGCTTCCACATCATTTAAAAAATCAAGTCGGTCAATATGATTCTGAATCTCTTTTTTAAAATCGAGCATTCCTTTTTTATAGATCTTACCATCTAAAGCGGTATGACCGGGAGCTCGCTGTTCCATAAACTCGGTAAACAAACCGGCTTCATAAGCTCTTTTCCACTCATTTGGAACATGATTAAAAATACGATCACGAATCGTTTTTCCTTCCCAAAAAGGAATCACTTCTTTCTCGTAAATATCTATATCTTCCTGACTTATAGTATACTGTTGCATATCACGTGTATTCAACACATGAAGATCTTCCACACTATGACAGGTCAATTCCGGAAAAGTTGGAACTGCTTTTGGTGCTGGTCCGCGTTCACCAACGATCAATTCTCCTTCACCCAAATAAATGGTTTTCTTTTTACAGATCTCTAAAAAATTGAGAGATCGCATAACAGGAATATCATATTTTCCGAAATTCTTTTTATAGAATTCGGTCTGGATCAATGCCCGTTCAATAGATAATGATGGTTCGGCTTCAAAACTCAGTTTTCTAAGTTTTTGAATTCTCGTGTTCATTCCGGGGCCTATTTTATCGCCTAAAGGCTTGTAAAAATTACCTTCTGCAGAAGCATTCCTCTCCGGGTTTAAAGTTTTATATATGGTCATAATTATTAAATTTAAAATTGATCAGATTTGATCTGAAAAAAAATACACAAAGTGATATTGGAAACTAAAAATTATGAAATACGAGAAAAGAACATCAAACATTCAAACAGGCGTTTGTATGATTTTGTTAAGGAAGTAATGTTCTTTGTTAGTGACATTTAATAAAATAATTTTATACGTGACAAAAATAATGAATTTAAATCAATTAACACAAATTATCAAAAATTCATTGGGTATATTTGAAATATTTTCACATAGTTTTATAATATTCAATTTGCTTTGGTTTTTATTAAATCTATATATTTACCCCATTAAAAAAATAACCATTTTTAATTAGAATATGAACAGACGAAAAGCTCTCATAAATCTCAGTTTGATCACTGGTGGAATATTCCTGTTACCATCTTGTAATTTTTCAGATGAAAAGGTTACCATCATTTTAAACAAACTTCAAATTACAGTTGAGGAAGAGAAACTACTTCGGGAAATTGTTGCAACCATCATTCCGGAAGGAGAAATCCCGGGAGGAAGATCTTTAGAAGTCCATAATTTTGTTTGGGTGATGATCGACGATATGCTTAACGATAAAAAACAAAAATCGTTTATGAACGGTTTAAAAATGTTTGACCCTGTAGTAAAAGAACAAATGAAAAATTCATTTATGGATCTATCAGAAAATGAAAGATTGAGCATTCTTAAAGATCTTTTAAACGGTAGTATAAAAGAAGATAAATCAGCAAACAATAAAGACCTAAAAGACATCAGAGGCCTTGTAAGAGCAGCAAAGTATTATACAGTCTGGGGTTATATGCAGTCAGAGTCCATTATGACAGAAATTATGCCTTATCAATTAGTGCCGGGAACATATGGCTCCTGTGAGACAATAGAAACAAATAAAAGAGTAAACATCAATGGCTAATATCAATATTGACAGTAAAAAGCAAAGAACTTTTGATGCCATCGTTATTGGTTCGGGAATAAGTGGTGGCTGGGCCGCAAAAGAATTTTCGGAAAAAGGATTAAAAACTTTGGTAATTGAAAGAGGAAGAGATGTAAAGCACAATATTGATTATCCCACTACCAATATGTTTCCATGGGAATTCAAACACAGGGGTAAAATTACGGAAGACATTAAAAAAGAAAATCCAATAGCCAGCAAGAGCTATATTTTTAAAGAAGATGCAGCTCATTTTGTTGTTAAAGATAAAGAGCATCCCTATGTACAAGAAAAGGCATTTGACTGGATTCGGGGATATCAAACAGGAGGAAGATCGCTGATTTGGGCAAGACAAACACAAAGGCTAAGTGATTATGATTTTGAAGGTCCGTTAAGAGATGGATTTGCCGTTGACTGGCCTATTAGATATAAGGATCTTGCTCCATGGTACAGCTATGTAGAAAAATTTGTTGGCATAGCAGGAGACCTTGATGGAATACCCGAATTACCGGATGGAGAGTTTTTACCTGGTATGAAATTGAACTGTATTGAAGAATATTTTAAAGGGGAAGTTGCCAGAAATTACAAAAATACCAGACATGTGATCAGCGGCCGATGTGCCCACATAACCAAAAACAGAGATATTTTCATCAAACAAGGGAGAAGCCGATGTCAGTACAGGAATCTATGTGAAAGAGGTTGCCCATTTGGAAGCTATTTTAGCAGCAATTCAAGTACCATTCCCTGGGCTATGAAAACAGGCAACCTTACCTTGATCAACAATTCTATAGTGCACTCTGTCATTTATGATGACCAAAAAGAAAAAGCCACAGGGGTGTTAGTCATAGATGCTAAAACAAAAGAAACCGTTGAATATTTTGCCCCAATCATATTTGTAAATGCCGGCTCTTTTAACAGCAACATTATTTTATTGAATTCTAAATCTGATCGTTTTCCAAATGGTTTAGGTAACGATAACGGATTGTTGGGAAAATATGTAGCTTTTCATAATTACAGAGCCAAAATTAGTGCTGAATATGATGGATTTCCTGATAATTTCACAACAGGAAGAAAACCTACAAGTGGTTATATTCCAAGATTTAGAAATGTTTTTAAACAGGAAACTAATTTCTTGAGAGGCTATGCTGCAGGATTCTCCGCAAAAAGAAAGATCATTCAAAAATCAGATGGAATTGGTCAGGAACTAAAAGAGCAACTTCTAAACCCTACATTTGGTAACTGGAGAGTAGGTTCGCACATGATGGGAGAAACCATTCCTAAAGAAAAAAGCCAGATTTCGCTGGATGAAAACAAAGTAGATGAATGGGGTATCCCTCTGCTAAAGGTTGATCTGGATTATGATGAGAACGACGAGAAAATGATAAAGGATTTCTTTGAACAATTCACAGAAATGTATGAAAAAGCTGGATTTACAAAAATCAGGACACATGATAACAAACAAGCTCCCGGATTAGACATTCATGAAATGGGTGGAGTAAGAATGGGAAAAGATCCTAAAACTTCTCTTTTAAATAAGTGGAATCAATTACATGCCTGTAAAAATGTTTATGTAACTGATGGAGCCTGCATGACTTCTACCAGCACGCAAAATCCATCTTTAACCTATATGGCATTAACAGCAAGAGCCTGTGATCATGCGGTAAAAAATTCAAAAAAATAGAGGGAAATATTTACTAAACATATTGTTGTACCAGATTGATCAAAGTATTCGCATCCTGTTGCCCCGTCTGACGCCATTTCATTTCGCCGTCCTTATAAATTATATAGGTAGGGTTTCCTTTGATACGCAATGCAGATGCTAAAGTTTCATTTTTCGAAATATCAATTTTTACAACTTTCGCTTTATCACCCAGTGCCGACGCCACATCTCTTAATATGGAATGCAGTCTGCTGCTCTCTTCATCCCACTCGGAGTAAAAATCAATCAACGTAGGAATTCTTGAACCTATCAATTCTCCAAACTTTGTCATATTTTCTATATTCTGGTCATACAAATATAACATTTTATCTCAACAAGAACTATAAAGCACAAAACATAAGTGTTTTAACAGATTATATTAAAAATATGGAAGCAATTCTAAATTTAATAAGTTAATCAAAAGACTATCGAAGACAATTGAATTTTTTCTCTCATTTTGTTTGTTCATTTTTTTAGTGACAAAAAAACGAACCAAAAAAGTCATGGCTTACAATAATTTAATAACCTAAATTTTATAAAACCAAAGTGCAACCGAGTGATTTTCGAGCAAGCTCTCAACTTCTCTGTTTTACTAAGGTTTTATTTCCTTTAGAACATTAAATTCTTGAATGCCAATCTTCCAAAATTAAGTATTAAAACTAATTGATTTTTCCAGTAAATTAGGAAAATTACACTTTTTTTGATGGACTAGAAGTCTTTTAATGCTAGTTAATTTAGCTAAATAATTTCATGTTTATCAAGTCAAAAAGCATTCTATTAATTCGTAATACTAAT
>JAOZTG010000209.1 GCA_029939235.1 Flavobacteriaceae bacterium | reverse complement strand
TTACAATGTGACCAGATTTTCACCATGAATTTAAGTGATGATCTAAGTAAAGGAGCAAAACCTCAAATGGTGAGCACAGGTTTAGGACGAACCACATGCAGTTATTTTTTACATGGTGATTCTACGATCGTTTATTCTTCTACTCATTTAGGCAGTAAGGAATGTCCGGTTGTTCCAAAAAAAGAAGATCATGGAGGGAAATATGTTTGGCCGGTGTACAAATCGTTTGATATTTTTATTGCTGACACTAAGGGAAATATGCTCAGGCAATTGACAAATGAACCTGGCTATGATGCTGAACCAACTGTTTCTCCAAAAGGAGATAAAATTGTTTTTACATCAACTCGTTCGGGTGATCTAGAATTATATACCATGAATATTGATGGAACAGATGTAAGGCAGGTAACCAATGAGTTGGGTTACGATGGTGGTGCATTTTTCTCACCTGACGGCACAAAATTAATCTTCAGGACTTCAAGACCAAAAACAGAGAAAGAAATAAAGGAATATAAAGATTTGCTTGAACAAGGATTGGTAATGCCAACCAATATGGAATTATATGTTTGTAATGTGGATGGTAGTGATCTAACGAAAATTACAGATCTTGGAAGTGCGAATTGGGCTCCTTTCTTTCATCCTGGAGGAAAAAAAGTTCTTTTTTCAACCAATCATCATAAAGAAAAACATGATGGTTTTAATTTATTTATGATTAACGTGGATGGAACCGGATTAGAGCAAATAACTTTTGACGGTGTATTTGATGCTTTTCCAATGTTTTCACCTGATGGTAAAAAATTGGTTTTTTCGTCTAACAGAAACAATGGAGGTACGCATGAAACCAATTTATTTGTAGCAGACTGGGTAGAATAGGTTGTTTTTAGATCAGTAATTTTTATAAAAACAAATGGCAAAGTTTTAAGACTTTGCCATTTGTTTTTTCGTTATTTTGCAGAACTTGATAAATTATAGAATTCTTTCATTATTTTTGCAAATCTTATAAGGCAGATGAAATGCAAAATAGTTTTATTAAGCATATGCCATTTACACAATTTTGAAGATGAAGAATATACGAAATTTTTGCATTATTGCCCATATTGATCATGGTAAAAGTACTCTGGCAGATAGACTTTTAGAATATACAGGTACCATTACAGATCGTGAAAAAAAAGATCAGCTGCTTGACAATATGGATCTTGAAAGAGAGCGTGGTATTACTATTAAAAGCCATGCTATTCAAATGGATTATGAACAAGATGGTGTGGAATACACCTTGAATTTGATCGATACTCCAGGCCATGTTGATTTTTCTTATGAGGTTTCCCGTTCTATTGCTGCCTGCGAAGGTGCTCTTTTAATTGTAGATGCAGCTCAAAGTATTCAGGCACAAACCATTTCTAATTTGTATCTGGCATTAGATAATGATCTGGAAATTATTCCGGTATTGAATAAAGTAGATCTTCAAAGCGCTAATCCAGAGGAAGTTACTGATGATATTGTTGATCTTTTAGGTTGTGACCCTGAAGAGGTTATCCATGCAAGTGGGAAAACTGGTTTTGGTGTAGATAAAATTTTAGAGGCGATTATTGAAAAAGTTCCGGCTCCTCAAGGAGATCCAAATGAACCATTGCAGGCATTGATCTTTGATTCACAATATAATTCTTACCGTGGAGTTGAGACGATCTTTAGAATTATGAATGGTGAGATAAGAAAAGGACAACGCATAAAATTTGTAGCCACTGGAAATGAATATTTTGCAGATGAGGTTGGTACATTAAAATTAAATCAGGAACCCAAAAAAGTGATCAGAGCTGGAGATGTTGGATATTTGATAACCGGTATAAAAACCGCGAGTGAAGTAAAGGTTGGTGATACCATAACGGATGCTGACAGACCTACTCAAAATATGATCGAAGGTTTTGAAGATGTAAAGCCAATGGTATTTGCAGGTATTTATCCTGTTGATACAGAGGATTATGAAGAGCTGAGATCTTCAATGGAAAAATTAAAATTGAATGATGCATCATTGGTTTTTGTACCCGAAAGTTCGGCTGCATTGGGTTTTGGATTTCGTTGTGGATTTTTAGGAATGTTGCATTTAGAGATCATTCAGGAGAGGCTAGAAAGAGAGTTTGATATGACAGTTATCACGACGGTACCGAACGTGTCTTATCATGCATTTACAAATAAAGATCCTGATGTGGAAATTTTAGTGAATAATCCATCTGACTTGCCGGAGCCATCTACTTTAAACAGGGTGGAAGAACCTTATATCAAGGCAAGTATCATTACTAAATCAGAATTTGTTGGTCCGGTAATGAGTTTGTGTATTGAAAAACGCGGTGAAATTACACACCAAACATATTTAACTACTGAAAGAGTAGAGTTGAGTTTTGATATGCCTTTGTCAGAAATTGTTTTTGATTTTTACGACAGATTAAAAACCGTATCGAAAGGATATGCATCCTTTGATTATCATCCTTTAGGGTTAAGAACATCGAAGTTAGTTCGTGTTGATATACTGTTAAACGGACAACCGGTAGATGCCTTATCGGCATTATTACATGATAGTACCGCTTACGGAATTGGAAAGAAAATGTGTGAAAAATTACGACAATTAATTCCGCGCCAGCAATTTGATATTCCTATCCAGGCTGCAATTGGAGCAAAGATCATTGCACGTGAAACCATTAAAGCTTTGCGAAAAGATGTTACTGCAAAATGTTATGGTGGTGATATTTCGCGAAAGCGTAAATTACTCGAAAAGCAGAAAAAAGGTAAAAAACGTATGCGTCAGGTAGGGAATGTTCAGATTCCACAACAGGCATTTATGGCAGTTCTTAAATTAAATGATTAAGACTTCAAGTTTAAAGTTCAAAGTTCAAAGTAAAAAGTAAATTTCCTAAAATTTGAATTTAAAAATAAAGTTGTAAGTCCTTCCCTTTGGGAAGGATTTAGGATGGGATAAACTCAGCATCAAAAACCTTTGAAAAATGCTTTAGAATTTTTTGTTTTATTTCTTCCTGAGGAATTACTTTTCCTATTTCAGCTTTTAAAGATGTGACTGCTTTTCCTTTGATACCGCAAGGAATAATATGATCAAAATATCCAAGATCTGTGGTGACATTTAAGGCAAACCCATGCATGGTGACCCATCGGGAAGTGCGAACACCTAATGCGCAAATCTTTCGTGCAAACGGAGTGCCAACATCCAGCCAAACCCCTGTTTCTCCTTTGCTTCTTTCTCCTTTTAAACCATATTCTGCAATGGTCAAAATAATAACTTCTTCTAGTTTTCTCATATACAAATGAATATCCGGAAAGAAATTATCCAGATCAATAATAGGATATCCAACAATTTGTCCGGGACCATGATAAGTGATGTCACCACCCCGATTTGATTTAAAAAACGTAACACTTTTTTCTTTGAGTTGCTCTTCGCTCAGTAGTAAATTATTGATGTTGCCACTTTTACCTAATGTATAAACATGTGGATGCTCTGTAAATAAAAAATAATTTGGAGTAGGCTCCTGTTTTTCTCTTTCTCTGTTAGCTAATTTGATATCAATAACTTTCTGAAAAAGAATATTTTGATCATTCCAAACTTCTTTGTAATCTTTTAATCCTAAGTCTTTTAAAACTATTTTTTGCATTTGAATATTTGAAATCTTTTATTTTAGAATGACTTCAAAATCAAGAAGTTTCGGATTCTCGGTAATGGTTTTCATGTCTGTCTGGATATATATTGTTTTTCTGTCGTCACTAAATGTAGCACCTTGATAAGTAGTACTTTTGATAGCTTTTGGAAAATGATATATAAGTTTATACGAGCTGCCATCTAAAAAAGAAGCACTTTGTTCCATCGATTTTTTATAGGCTTCTTTTTCCTCAGCAGTCATTTTTTTCTTTGTTACCTTTCTAGTGAATTTTTTGCCATTATAGCTGTATTTAACTTCCATATCCGTTGAGGGAGTTTTACTATCCTTACCATCTTTAACCGATTGTGCCTTGGAAATTCTTTCCTGAATATTTCCCAATTCATTTATAGAGTTGAATTCAAAAATAAAATCAGATATCATTTTTCCATTTTTCTCATCCACCATCATATGGATCTTCAAATCTTCAATAGCTTTTAAAGTTTCTTGATCTTCTTTTGATAATTTAGCAATACTGTCTTTTTTTTCTTTTAATATATCCTTAAAAAGAATGATTGTATCTATTACTTGCTCTTGCTTCTCATCATTTGCTTGTAAAGAATCCCCCATCTGCTTCATTGCACTCATCATTGCACTCATATCCATTTCTAAAGAATAAACACCACTGCCATTTTCTTTGATATCCAGCCTTTCAGTAAATTGGCAACTTGTTAATGATACAGTCGCAATTAAAACGAAAATTAAATTTGTAATTTTTTTCATAGGTTTAGTTTTTAGGGTTATTCAATATGATGAGTGCAGCTATTACACCTGGCACCCATCCTAAAAAGGTTAGAATAAGAACGATTAAAATAGATCCACATCCTTTGTCTAAAACTGCCAGAGGAGGTAATAAGATCGATAAAAGTACACGCCAGAAACTCATTTAATAAAAGTTTATAAGCAAAGGTCAGTAATATATTCTAATTTACAAGTACAATTATTACATTTCAGGTTTCATGCTTTTAATGAGGAGTTTGTTTTCCTTTAAATATGAATTTTCCTCGTTGCCTATTTTCAAAAACCATTGTATCTTTGCAAACTATTTTTAATAATAAACAAACTACATATATATGCAATTATCAGAGCAAGAAATTGTTAGAAGAGAGTCCCTTCAAAAATTACGTGATTTAGGTATTAACCCTTATCCGGCTGCACAATTCAAAACTTCCGTAACCATAGAGGAAATAGTTGATGGATTTGATACTTTAGAAGGTAAAGAGGTGATCCTTGCCGGAAGAATTATGAG
>JAOZTG010000208.1 GCA_029939235.1 Flavobacteriaceae bacterium | reverse complement strand
TAATATTACAAAAACTTTGCGTCACTTTGCGGATTCTTTGTGTATCTCTGCGTAACAGCTTTTAAAATGTGTCACAGAGATGCACTGAGGAGACACAGAAACACATAGAGGACTTTTGATACAGCCTCCTAAAATTTAATTAGAAATTCTTTTTTACTTGAATTTATATTTAGCGAAAGAATCTTTAAGAAGCTTTGTGTTTTCTTAGCGAACCTTTGCAAAATAGTCATAGCCACAACACAAAATCCAGATCAATACAATATCAAATCTTTAATTCTCTTATTTCCTTAACAACAATTTCAAGCATTTCTTCCGTAAAATCTAAATGTGTGACCATTCTCAATTTACCATCTCCCATGGAACTGATCAGTATTTCCTTTTCTTTTAAGGCATTTACAAAGTCAGTTTCATTTACATGATCTTTTACATAAAAAATGACAATATTAGTTTCAATAGGCTCCACTTTTTTGATAAATGCAGAATTACTTAAAGATTCTCCTATTTTTTTTGCCCTGTCATGATCTTCTGCTAATCTTTCCACATGATGATCTAAGGCATAGATTCCGGCAGCAGCCAGATAACCAACCTGACGCATGGCACCACCGTATAATTTTCTTATCCTCACTGCTTTTGTAATATCTGCTTTTGTACCAAGTAGAACTGATCCAATTGGAGCTCCCAAACCCTTTGATAAACAAATAGAAATAGTATCGAAAAGTTCACCATACTGTTTTGGATCTTCCTTTTTTGCAACTAAAGCGTTGAACAATCTTGCCCCATCCAAGTGGTATGCCAGATTGTTTTCATCACATACTTTCCTTATTTTTTGTAGTTCATTAAAATCCCAGCATGCTCCCCCTCCTTTGTTCGTAGTGTTTTCAACCGCCACTAAACTTGTTATGGGAATGTGATAATTCTCCGGATCATTGATAGCGGATCTTACCTGCTCTGCAGTAAACATCCCCCTATCTCCATCTAATAAAAAACACGAAATACCCGAATTAAACGCGGCTCCTCCTCCTTCAAAATTATATACATGTGCCCATTTATCACAAATCATTTGCTCAGCAGGTTGCGTATGGATCTTTATGGCTGTTTGATTGGCCATTGTTCCGGAAGGAAAATACAAAGCAGCTTCTTTTCCAAATATCTTTGCCATTTTATCCTGCAATTGAATAACTGTGGGATCTGCACCAAAAACATCATCTCCAACTTTTGCATGCAGCATTGCTTCCAGCATTTTTTGTGTTGGCCTTGTAATCGTATCACTTATTAAATTTATCTCCATCCTATTTATATTAATCTCTAAACTTTTTAACCAATCTACTCAAAAAACCATAACTGCTTTCCAGTTCAAACCTGAATTTATCATCTGTTCTTTTTTGCGCCAGCTGATTGATTGCAATATCCGTTAATTGTAATACTCTCGGATATCCACCTGTTGTTGGGCAATCTCGCATCATTATTATCAATTTTCCAGAAGGTGTTAATTGTACCGTTCCCGGAATTACAATGGATGTTATGATCTCATCTTTTTCCACGGATGGAAACTTGTTCCTTAACTGAATTCCCATTCTGTTGTTCAAACCATCAATTGTAAATTCTCTTTTAAAAAGAACCAACCGGTGTCTTTTTGTTAATCTGTTAAATTCCGGACCTTTTGTAACTTCTAATTTCTTTGTATTAAAGTGTGATTTACTGATCTTTAACTTTGATGATGAGGCGTGAAAATCAGGATTATTAGATGCAATTTTTAATCGATCACCTTTTTCAATTCTGCCTTTCTCAGTAATTCCCTGAAAATAAGAATAACTGTTCAATCTGCTTTCAGTTAAAAATCCGCCTTTTACTCCCAAATAGGTTCTTGATCCAAAATTAAGTTTACCAAAATTTAAAATATCTCCAGATTTCACATTGTATACCAAATTGAGTTGAATGGGTTCTCCATTTATCTCAGGTGATAAATCTGCACCGGTAATTACGATAAAGGTCTCGTCTTCAAAAAATAATTTTGACCCCTTACAAGTCATCTCCATCACTGGCAGCCCCTCCTCATTATTCAATAATTTATTTGCCAGTATGGCACTAAACTTATCCATAGCTCCGGAAATTGGCACTCCAAAACATCGAAACCCTTTTCGTCCAAGATCCTGGATACTACATTGTAAACCAGGCGATAACACAAGAATATTACTGTCCATAATTCTTACTTTCAATTATATATGTTCCTGATTTCACCTCTTTCTTGATTTTTTCATATTCAGCTTTACTTATTGAGACAAATTGCAGTCTATCACCGGCACTTGCAAAACAAGGGCGTTCTTTATCAATGTCAAAAAAATCCAAGGGAGAATTACCAATAATATTCCAGCCTCCGGGGCTTTCTCTTGGATAAATCCCAGTTTGATCACTGGCAATACCTACTGCTCCTTTTATAACTTTTTGCCGGGGTTTATCTTTTCTTTGAAATTGAATTTCTTCGGGCAATCCCCCTAAGTAAAGAAATCCGGGTAAAAATCCAATAAAATGCACATCATAGATCGCAGAGCTGTGTAATTGAATTATTTCATCTTTTGATATTTTTTTTGCTTCGGCAATTTTATCAAGATCAATTCCAAATTCATCATCATAGCAAACCGGTATTTTCCACAATTTATATGGTAGTTTCAGGTCTTTATACTTCATTTCGTATATTTCCTTGGCTTTTTTCACCACTTCTGCATACTTAATTTTAGCAGTATCAAAAAAAACAGTCAAAGAATTATACGCAGGAACAGTGTCTAATATATAATCATCCATTTCTGATTTTATTTTCCTTTTAAAGAGGATTCTATTCTTTAAAATATCTCTATTGATCTCTTTAGGCCATTCTATCAAGATCGCAATACTTCCGTAAGGTTTAAATCTTAATTTGTATTTATTCATTTATTTTCTAATCAATTTTGATATACCTTTAACAATTTCAACTGCATGCGGATGATCACCATGTACGCAAATTGTATCCGATTTAATATTAATAATATTTTCCTGTACTGTTTTTATAGTCCCCAAATTTATTAATTGTTCTACTCTTTTTATAATTCTTTGAGGGTTTTCTATCACTGCACCAATTTCTTTTCTTGATTGCAGGGTAAAATCATCCAAATACATCCTGTCAGCAAAAGATTCATAATAAAATGGTAAATTCATATTTGATAGCTCATTTGCTATTAATGATCCAAATGGAACATATAATAATAAACCACTATCAAATGATTGTACTGCTTCAATAACTGATCTGGCAATGCCCATATCCTTTGCCGCCATGTTATAGAGTGCTCCATGAGGTTTTACATGATGTAAAACCACCCCCTCCTTTTCGGCAATCCTTTTTAAAACGGAGATCTGGTTAATAATCTGTTCAGTTAAAATTTCTTTTGGGACATTCATTTCTTTTCTGCCAAAGTTTTCTCTATCTAAAAAAGATGGATGTGCACCAATTTTTACATGATACTTTTTAGCTAAAAGAACGGTTGTTTTCATCAAAGTTGCATTCCCTGCATGAGCTCCGCAGGCAATATTGCACGAACTGATAAATGGCATAATTTGCACATCATTTTTTAAATCTTCCCCCAGATCACAATTGATATCCATTCTAATTATTTTAAAATGTTTCCAACACTTTCCAAATACTTTTAAATCCTAAAAAAATTGCAAGTCCTAATATAGTAAAACCAAAAATATTTTGAATGACATTATTGGTATATTTCCCTAAAACATCCTTTTTGTTCATTATCCACAATAAAAAAGCACTGATTACAGGTAACAACATTCCATTCGCTATTTGTGCAAACTTTATGATCTCAATAGGTTTTATCTGCATAGAAGAAAACAATATGCCTAAAAATAAGATAAACATCCATACTGCTTTGAACCTTTTTGACTTCAAACCATTTTCCCAGCCCATCATTCCTTTAACCACAAAAGCAGCTGCTAACGGAGCTGTAATGGATGATGTTATTCCTGCAGCAAATAAACCAATAGCCAGAAAATACCTGGCAGCATTTCCGTAGAGAGGCTCTAATCCTTTTGCCAGGTCAATGGCGTTATGTACCGACGTTAAATTAGATGCTGATGCAGCAATAATAATTGACATGGATACAATTCCGCCAAGGATCACAGCAATAAAAGTGTCTTTTCTTGCCAGTGGCAGATCCTCTTTGGTAAACCACTTTTCTTTTGCTAAAGATGCATGCAAAAATAAATTATAAGGAACCACAGTGGTCCCGATCAAACCAATAATAGTCAACAAACTACCATCTGGAATTTTAGGAACAAATATTCCTTTGATGATCAAAGATACATCAGGCTTTGTAATGATTGCGGTAACAACAAACGAAAAACTCATTAAAACCACCAGAATGATCAATATTTTCTCTATAATTTTATAATTACTGATATACAGAATTACAAAGGCCAGAAAACCAATGATAAAAATTAAATAATTGAAAGTAAAGGAAGCTATTTCAAATTTTGAATTTGGGATGATGGCAGCTAAACCAAGTACTCCACCACTTATATTTCCTGCCTCATAGGCTGCATTTCCAATAACAATTGCTGAAATTACCAACACAATTGAAAAAATCCTAAAAATAGGATTCTTGATCTCATTTCGCAATACTTCAGACAATCCTTTTTGAGTAATTATTCCTAATCTGGCTGCCATCTCCTGAAGAACAATAGTTGCTATGATAGATAATAACATCGCCCAAAGCAAATGATAACCAAATTCAACACCTGCAATACTACAAAGGGTAACAGTACCGGGGCCAATAAATGCTGCTGCAATTAATGTTGCGGGTCCTATATTTTTAAATATGTTTTTCATCTAAATAGTCATGAGTAATTCTACAAAATGTTTATAAATGTTATAATAATGCAATAAGTCAATGCTATAATACTTGTACAATCTATTAAATCACCTGATTCCA
>JAOZTG010000207.1 GCA_029939235.1 Flavobacteriaceae bacterium | reverse complement strand
TCTTTGTTTTACATGATTTGTGTTTTTTAATTAAAAAAAACTTAACGAACTATTGAAAAAATCAACTACACAAATAAACAAATCCACAGATTAACATGAATAAAATAGCACCTTCCGAATTAATTATAAATCCTGATGGCAGTATTTATCATATCAATTTAAAACCGGAACATGTAGCCCCAAATATTATTTTTGTTGGTGATCAAAACAGGGTTGCAAAAGTTGCCAAACATTTTGATACGATTACATTCGAAACCCAAAAAAGAGAATTTAAAACCATTACCGGTATATTTAAAAATAAAAGGTTTATGGTTATTTCAACGGGAATTGGACCTGACAATATTGATATTGTTGTCAATGAACTGGATGCACTGGTAAATATTGATCTCCATACCAGAACGATTAAAAAAGAACATACTGCTTTAAATATTGTTCGAATTGGAACCTCCGGTTCGTTACAAGATCATATTCCGGTAGATAGTTTTGTTCTGGCAAAATATGGAATTGGATTTGATGGTTTATTACATGCTTATGATGCTGAACAAATTCTTGAAAAAGAAATGGAAGATGCATTTATCAAACATACAAATTACTCCAACAGGAAATCACGACCATACATTGTTAAAAACGATGGAGAATTAGAAAAAAAGCTAATATCTGATACGATATTTACAGGTATAACAGCAACTGCAGGAGGATTCTACGGTCCGCAAGGCAGAGTATTACGACTTGCTATTCAAGATCCAGAATTAAATCACAAAATAGATAGTTTTGATTACAATGGAATTAAAATTACCAATCTGGAAATGGAAACTTCTGCTATTTACGGTCTTTCAAAATTATTGGGTCATCGTGCTGTTTCCATGAATGCCATTATTGCAAATCGTGCAAATTTAACATTTAGCAAAGATCCTTATAAAGCTGTTGAAAATTTGATAGAATATACTTTAAATAAGCTTGCTAAATAATTTTCTGTATTCAATACAATATTCATAATTTATTTACGTTAATAGTATTATTGCTCCCCACTTAGATTTTTAACCAAAAACTATTACTATGAAAAAGTTAGCTTATTTACTTATTTTTGTTTTTGCTTCAGCATCTTTAACTTCGTGTGGAGGCTCAAGTGCAAGTTGTGTATCTTCTGAAAAATACATCATTAAAAATATGAAATTTGAAAATCAGGAAGTCGTTCTAAGCAGTGATTTTATGAATGATGATAATGAATAATTAAATTATAATAATTGATTAATTGAAAAAAGGCTGTTTCAAAATTTTGAAACAGCCTTTTTTTGTACTAAAATAAAATCAATTTCACTTGTGTACTTAAACAGACTTTGTAATTTTGCACAAACCTAAACACAATGTCCAATACTAAGTATATTTTTGTAACCGGTGGAGTTTCTTCATCTCTCGGAAAAGGAATTATTGCAGCTTCACTAGCAAAATTATTACAGGCAAGTGGTTTCTCTGTAACCATTCAAAAACTGGATCCTTATATCAATGTAGATCCGGGAACATTAAACCCATATGAACACGGAGAATGCTATGTAACCAATGACGGTGCAGAAACCGATCTGGATCTTGGGCATTATGAAAGATTTTTAAATATTCCTACTTCACAGGCAAATAACGTTACCACTGGTAGAATTTATCAAACCGTTATCAACAAAGAGCGTAAAGGTGATTATTTGGGAAAAACCGTTCAGATCATACCTCATATCACTAATGAGATCAAAAGACGTATCAAAATTCTGGGACAAACAGGTGATTTTGATATAGTGATCACAGAAATTGGTGGTACTGTGGGCGATATTGAATCGTTACCTTATATTGAAGCTGTTAGACAGTTACAATGGGATCTTGGGAAAGAAAATGCTATTGTAGTGCATTTAACTTTGATTCCTTATCTGGCTGCAGCCAAGGAATTAAAAACAAAACCAACCCAGCATTCTGTAAAAGAATTAATGCAAAGTGGTATCAGTCCTGATGTTTTGGTTTGCAGAACTGAACACCACATAAATGATGGTATTCGTCGAAAACTTGCACTTTTTTGTAATGTTACAGAAGAGGCTATTATTGAATCTATTGATGCAGAAACTATTTACGATGTTCCTAATCTGATGCTGGAAGAAGGTTTGGATAAAGTTGTTTTAAACAGATTGAATTTATCAGCAGGCAGAACTCCAAAATTAAACAAATGGAATGATTTTTTAAAAAAATTCAAAAATCCAAAAAACACTGTTGAAATTGGTTTGATTGGTAAATATGTTGAATTACAGGATGCTTATAAATCTATTTTGGAGTCTATCGGTCATGCCGGAGCACAAAACGAAATTAAAGTAAATGTTCATTCCATCCATTCAGAAGATATTTCCCATGAAAATGCAGCTAAACAATTGAAAGATCTTGACGGATTGATCGTTGCACCAGGGTTTGGAGAAAGGGGAATCAATGGTAAAATTGAAGCAGTTCGCTTTGCAAGAGAAAATAATATTCCTTTTTTAGGAATTTGTTTAGGAATGCAAATGGCTGTTATTGAATATTCCAGAAATATTTTAAAACTTAAAAAGGCAAATTCTACCGAAATGGATGCGCAAACTCCATTTCCCGTTATTGATATAATGGAAGATCAAAAGGAAGTAACCAACAAAGGTGGAACCATGCGTTTGGGTGGATGGGACTGTAAAATTGATAAAAATTCAAAAGCTTATGAGGCTTACCATACTGAATTGATCAGTGAACGTCACCGCCACCGCTATGAGTATAATAATGATTATTTAGAGCAATTGACAAATGCCGGATTAAAACCAACCGGAGTTAACCCTGATACCGGTTTAGTAGAAATTATTGAATTACCGACCCACCCTTGGTTTGTTGGTGTGCAATATCATCCTGAATATAAAAGTACTGTTTTAAATCCGCATCCTTTATTTGTTGCTTTTATCAATGCAAGTTTAGAACATAAGAAAAAGTAGATCATAAAATAATTTCTTCTTTGCTGTAAAGTTCAGGTATTTCACATGGCCATGAGAACCTGTTTTCAATTTCCTTTTTTAGGGCTGTTGCAGACTCTACTTCACCGTGAACTAAAAATACCTTTTTAGGTTTATTTTCAATTTTCTCTAACCAGTGTATCAGTTCCTTATCATCGGCATGCGCTGACAGACCACTCACCTCCTCTACCTGCATATGAAAAGGAACAGTTTTTCCGTAAATTTTCAAATCTCTTTCACCTTCTAAAAGCCTCCTTCCTCTTGTGCCTTTTGCCTGGTAACCGACAAACAAAAGAGTGTTTTTCACATTGGCAGCTTCTTTTTCCAGGTAATTTAATATTCTACCACCTGTCAACATTCCACTACCTGCAATCACAATTTTCGGAATATTATTATCACGTAGTTTTAAAGTTTCTTTGTAACTTCTCACAATATGAAATTCTCCACACATTTCTTTACATGACTTTTCATCCAGCTTATGCCATTCGCGGTTATTACGAAACAGTCTAAGAATACTAGCCCCTTCCGGACTATCAAGAATCATTTGTACTTTTGGAATTTTATTTTCCTTTCTCAATTTCCAAAAAATAAACATTAACAATTGTGCTCTTTCCACCGAGAAACTTGGAACATATAAACTACCTCCACGATTTAATGTTTCGTTCGTGATTTTTTCCATTTCAGGAATAGCCTCCATTTCTTCCTGATGAAATTTTCCACCATAGGTCGATTCCATCAACAAAATATCGGCTCTTTTTGGCCTTAGTGGAGGATATAAAAGTAAATCATCTGTACGGCCTACATCTCCCGAAAAAACAATACGTTTACCATTCAGATCTAATTCAATATAGGTGGCACCCAAAATGTGACCATTGTATTGAAATCTAACTTTAAATCCATCAAACAAAGGTATCCATTGTGATTGAGGCAAACCTCTGAACATTTTCAAAGTTCTTTTTACATCTTTTGTAGTGTAAAATGCAAGAGCTGGACGATGTTTTGAATACCCTTCTTTATTTGCTCTTCTTGCCTCACTCTCCTGAATTCTGGCGGTATCTTTTAAAATAATTTTTGCTACATCTAAGGTTGGATAAGTTCCATAAATTTTTCCTTTAAATCCAAGTTTTACAAGCCTTGGCAAATATCCTGTATGATCTAAATGCCCATGTGTAAGCAACACAAGATCAATCTCCTTAGGATCATATTGAGGAACATTCCAGTTCAAAAGTCTTAGTGATTTCTCACCCTGAAACAAACCACAATCGATCAATATTTTTTTATCCTGAATCTCCAATAAATATTTTGAGCCTGTAACCGTACTTGCTGCACCTAAGAATTGTATCTTAAAAGAAGTTGTATTCATACTATAGGTTTTTATTGTTCTAAAATAGCAATTATTCTATACTTATTTGCCTATTTAGATATTTATTAAAACAAAAAAGCAGCCTTTCGGCTGCTCTTTAATAAATTGTTTAACAATTTATTATTTGCTCTCTGTATCTATTTTCTTTAGATCCATCTTACATTTTGGACATTTCCCTGGTTCATGGTAAACCTTATCTCCTTCACATTTCATCGGGCATTGATAGTCATTCATTGCTAAGGCATCTTTTGTTTTTTCAACACCTTCATCCACAGCTTCGACAACTTCCTTTGCTCCTTCATCTACTGCATCTCCAACCTCCTTTGCACCTTCATCTATAGCTTTTCCGGCTTTCTTTGCTTCTTTTTCAATTTCTTTTCCCATCTCTTTAGCATCTTTTTTTACACCTTTACTTGTGTTTTCACAAGATGTTAATACCAATCCTATTGTAAGGAATAATGCCAAGGCAATACTGATTTTTTTCATAATTGTTTTAAATTTAATAGTTAGAATTCTGAATTTCAAATTTGTAATATTCGATTCTTTCAGTGTTTATGTCGCGAAAATATAAGGTTATTTACAAATAACAAAATAAATATTTCAATATGTTTTTTTCACTTCCCCACAACTTA
>JAOZTG010000206.1 GCA_029939235.1 Flavobacteriaceae bacterium | reverse complement strand
GACCTCTTGACTGCCAGTCAAGCACTCTAGCCAACTGAGCTATAGCCCCAAAAAACATTTTGCAAATTAAGGCTTTCCTTTTAAAACTAGCAAGGGAATCTTACTTTCAAAGTCAACTTTTTTAACAACATCATCTTCCCATAGTTTTTTAAAGAACCCTCTTTTTCTTCTTATCACACAAATTATTTCAGGATCTTCTACTCTGATAAACTCTAAAACACCCTGAAAAACAGTAGCATTTTCTGTTAAAGTTGTATTATTGATCATCCCCTTTAAAGTAGAGTTTAATTTTAATTTTTTCTCCTCCACTTTTGGAGTTTTAACCTGAATTAAATTGATCTCTGCTTTAAAACTATTTTTTATTTTTGATAGAATATCTAATGTTTTTTCTGATTTTATTTTTCCACGTTTAATTGCCAATAATACTTTTTTTATAGGCCTGAAACTTGCTGTAGAAGGAATAATAAGAACTGGTGTAATAAGATCTTTAACCATCTTACCTGTAACTTTTCCTAAGAAAATATTTTTATTTGATGCATCATTTTTTGTTGATGTAATGATCAGATCAATTGCGTTTAGTGTACAAAAATCATTGATACTATCAAAAGTATCATAGCTTTTAAACGATACTTTACTAATTTCAACCCCCTTCTTATCAGTACTTTGAATAAGATCTTTTAAAAATGTCTTACTCTTGTGTTCAAAAATATCATCTATTTTTACAAATGAACCTGAAATTTTCGTACTACTAAAGATATTTACAAGAATAATGTTTGCATCTAAATAGGAAGCAAAATCAATGGCATACTGCAAAGTGTTTTTTGCATTTTCATTAGGACTAACGGGTACAAGAATATTTTCCATTTTTATAAAGTTGTAATAGTTAATTATTTTTTTTAATGCTTTCCTCAGGTTCTTACCCAAAGGATCCTGTTTCAATTAATATCTGTAATACTCAGGTTTAAACGGTCCTTCAACTTTTACACCAATATATTCTGCCTGATCTTGTCTTAACTCATCTAACTCAACACCAATTTTTTCTAAATGTAATCGAGCCACTTTTTCATCTAAATGCTTAGGCAACATATATACTTTATTTTCATATCGTTCCTGGTGATTCCACAATTCAATTTGCGCCAGCGTTTGGTTTGTGAATGAATTACTCATTACAAAACTAGGATGACCAGTTGCACATCCTAAATTAACTAATCTGCCCTCTGCCAATAAAAGAATTTCTTTCCCGTCAATGGTATATTTATCTACCTGAGGTTTGATCTCAACTTTGGTATCTCCATAATTATTATTCAACCATGCCATATCAATTTCATTGTCAAAATGCCCAATATTACAAACAATTGCTTTGTCTTTCAAAGCTCTAAAATGTCTTTCCTGAACAATATCTTTATTTCCGGTTGTGGTAATAACAATATCGGCTTTAGCAACAACATTATCCATTTTTTTCACTTCAAACCCTTCCATAGCAGCTTGTAATGCACAAATTGGATCAATTTCAGTAACAATTACTCTTGCTCCTGTTCCTTTAAAGGAAGCTGCAGTTCCTTTACCTACATCACCATATCCTGCAACAACAACAACTTTACCGGCAAGCATAATATCTGTAGCTCTTCTTATAGCATCCACAGCACTTTCTCTACAACCGTATTTATTATCAAACTTTGATTTGGTAACTGAGTCATTTACGTTAATAACCGGAATTGGTAAGGTACCCGATTTCATTCTGTCATAAAGTCTGTGTACCCCTGTAGTTGTTTCCTCAGAAATTCCTCTTACTCCACCAACAAGTTCAGGATATTTATCTAAAACCATATTGGTAAGATCGCCACCGTCATCCAGAATCATATTTAATGGCTTTTTCTCTTCTCCAAAAAATAAAGTTTGTTCTATACACCAGTCAAATTCTTCTTCATTCATCCCTTTCCATGCGTAAACTGAAATTCCTGCAGCGGCAATTGCAGCAGCAGCCTGATCTTGTGTGGAAAATATATTACATGAACTCCATGTGATTTCAGCACCTAATTCGATCAATGTTTCAATTAAAACTGCCGTTTGAATAGTCATATGCAAACACCCTGCAATTCTTGCTCCTTTTAAAGGTTGTTCATCTTTGTATTCTTTTCTCAAACTCATTAAGCCAGGCATTTCTGCTTCAGCTAAATGCATTTCTTTTCTACCCCAATCAGCTAAATTGATATCTTTTACCTTATATTTTACGTAAGTTGACGTTTCTGTACTCATATTATTTATATTTGCTTTTGAATTTGCAAAAATACAAAATACAATTGATATACAATGCCGCTATTTAAAACCATACAACACAATGATTTTACAAAAATATTTGTTTGGGAAATAGAAGAATCCTATCATGATTTATTTGATAATATTGTATTAAATGACAGAAGCAAAGAACGCTTAAGCGGAATGAAATCTGAGCTACATCAACGTGGATTTTTAAGTGTACGGTATTTGTTAAAACTGGCTGGTTATACTGACTTTGATCTGTATTATAATGAGTATGGCAAACCAATTTTAAAAGATGGAAAACATATTTCTATAACGCATTCGTATCAGTTTTCAGCAATTATCATTAGTAATGTGGATGTTGGAATTGATGTTGAAATGAACCGGGATAAGATCATTAGGATCTATGATCGATTTGTAAATACTAGAGTAGATTCTTTATCAAAAGAAGATATGGTAAAGCAATTGACTGTAATCTGGGGTGCAAAAGAAGCGATGTATAAAACGTATCCTTACGGAGGTTTAAGTTTTCATAACCATATTGCTATTGATCCATTTTTATTTGCCGATAAAAGAACAAGTGGCAGGGTGAATTTTGATAACTGGAAAAAGGAATATGATATCTGGTTTACCTTTTTTAACGAAGGTTTTACCATGGTATATGCAATTCCAAGTAAAAAGCTAAAGGTAAAAAGAATAAAGTGAACTCAATCTACTCTAAAATATTATCATCAAAACAAAAAGGTAAAAAATTATTAGCTATTTTACTGGATCCTGATAAATTGAAACCGGAAAAAATTGAAGAAGTAACAACTAATATTGATCCAAAAGAAGTTGACTTTATTTTTATTGGCGGAAGCACGGTAAAAAATGGAATAACCGAGGTTTTTGTGAAGAAATTGAAATCCTTTACGGAAATCCCATTGGTTCTATTTCCCGGAGATTTTAGTCAGATCAATAAATATGCAGATGCTATTCTATTTCTTTCTCTCCTTTCGGGAAGAAATCCGGAATATCTGATCGAGCAACAAATACAATCTGTTCCACTTTTACAAAAAACAGATCTGGAGATTATCTCTACGGGTTATATCTTAATTGATGGTGGGATAGAAACTGCAGTTCAAAGAGTAAGTGAAACAATTCCAATTTCTCCAAATAGCTTAAAAAAAATTGTGCATACTGCTTGTGCAGGAATGTATTTAGGGAATCAGCTAATATACTTAGAAGCTGGTAGTGGAGCTCAGGTTCCGGTTCCTGCAGAAGTGATAAAATATGTAAAAAAGGAAATAAAAATCCCATTAATTGTTGGTGGAGGAATTAGAACTAAACAGCAATTGGAAACTGCCTATAAAAGTGGTGCTGATTTGGTTGTTGTTGGAACTGCTTTTGAAGAAAATAATAATATTCTAAATAAAATCATATAAAATGAACGTATCCATTGATATTTCCATGTACCCATTGCACAAAGATTTTGAAACTCCTATCAAAGAGTTTATAAAAATACTTAGAAAATCAGATTTTCATACCGAAGAAAATGGTTTAAGTACCCAAATTTTTGGTGAATATTTACAAGTAATGGAATTTATAAATACCAATGTTCACGAAGTATTGTTAAATGAAAAGAACTGTATTTTCATTCTAAAAATTGTAACCGACGACCGTAGCCACCATGACCCAAATTATTGATTATTTATTTGAACAATATCACGGTTATGATACTGCAGACATTGTTCTTGAAATTATTGCCGTAATTTTTGGGTTTTTCTCTGTCTGGTTTTCCAAACAAAATAAGATCTGGGTATTCCCAACCGGAATGATCAGTACTGCTATTTTTGTTTATTTGCTACTAAAATGGGGGCTTTTAGGCGATATGATGATCAATGGGTATTATTTTGCCATGAGTGTTTATGGTTGGTATATCTGGACACGTAAGGTAGACGCAACGCATGTGACTCCGATAAGCAGAACTACAAAAAAGGAAAACCAACAATCTGTATATATTTTTATTGCAACAGTTATTTTCGTTTTTGTTATTTATCAGATCTTTGATAAATGGACAAGCTGGACTGCCTATGTTGATACGATTACCACAGCCGTTTTCTTTGTTGGCATGTGGTTGATGGCAAAAAGAAAAATTGAAAACTGGATCTATTGGATCATTGGTGATATTATTTCTGTACCTTTATATTTGTATAAAGGACTTGCATTTACTGCTTTTCAATACTTTGGATTTACTTTTATAGCAATTTTTGGATATTTAGCATGGAAAAAATACCTGAACAACAACCAGCAAACCTTATAAAAGTTGTTTTATTTGGACCTGAATCAACCGGTAAAACTACTTTATCAAAACTTTTGGCACGCCATTATAACACGGTATGGGTTCGTGAGTTTGCTCGAAATTATTTACAAAACAAGTGGAATAATGAGCGTAAAACCTGTGAGCATAGTGATCTGATTCCCATTGCCATTGGGCAAATGAAACTGGAAAATGATCTATCAAAAAAAGCCGATAAAGTTTTAATTTGTGATACCGATCTGCTGGAAACAAAAGTATATTCCGAAGAGTATTACGGAGGTTTTGTAGATCCTGAATTAGATAAAGCTGCTTTAAAAAATCAGTATAATTTGTATTTACTTACTTATATAGATACCCCCTGGGAAGAAGATGATCTGCGCGACAGACCCGAACAACGACAGGAGATGTTCAATGCTTTTGAAAAAGCTTTGAAAAAATATAACCGACCAT
>JAOZTG010000205.1 GCA_029939235.1 Flavobacteriaceae bacterium | reverse complement strand
TTTGTACGAATTTAATAAATATAATTGAGCTGTATAAAAAAGGTGTGAAATTTTAGTCGATTTGAATAAATTTTGCTTCTCATTTATTTGCCGATACAGGAAGTAATTAAAATTGATATCCAACTACTTATATAGTATTGGCAACAAGTTTTAGTGGATAAAAGAAAGAAAAAACAAATAAGTATATATAGGATTTTATTTTAGGATGATGCACTAATATAAAAACCGCCAGAAAATTAATTCTGACGGTCTATTTTAATCATTAACAGGAGCATTCTTCTTAAGAAGTATAGAAAATGAATCAATTTATAGTTATTTACCAATTTTTTCTCTTGCTTTTCTCCTTTTCATGTATCTGTCCTTTAATGATTTACCGAATTTCTTATTACGATTATTTACCTTCTTATACGTGGATTTGTCAGCATTTGCCTCACAAGATATCCAACCAGCAATTTGGTTGGTACCCATAACCAAATCGTCCCCTTCTAAATTGCTAAGGTCAAGTATCTGCGTACAGAGATCTGTCCCATCAGGAAATTTCCTTTCGTTCACGTAATTCTCCATAGCAAATGGTTCTTCAGTTTGTTCCCAATTAACACTGAATCGTATTAAGATGTCTGAAAGTAGCACCGCCCCAATAGACTCCGTATCATCTGACCAGCCAGGTAACCCGGTTTGACTATAATCATTTTGACTGTAATGATTGGCATAATTTACGGGATCAGGCGTGTTGAGCTTGTTGTCCTGATAATGCCAGTTTGCCGTCCAAATCAAGGTGCCAGTTTCTCCTATCACGGTTCCTAACCTGTTATTTTTGTATTGATTATGATGGCCACCAAATGTCCATATTTGTGGGTAGTAGTAGGTGGTAAGACCCGTGAGATCATTATTGATAAAGCTATTGTTGTGACCATAAGGCTCCTTCAGTAAACCTGGAAAGCCTGCCACACCTGTAATTGTATTTTCTTTAACCATGACATTGTTGATTCCATAGTTTGAGCCACCTACTAAAATTCCACCAGCATACATATCGTCAACAAGATCTATGGAATTCCCGATTATTTTGACTGGAGCATTATCACCCCATTCCGGACCTGTTTCTTCTGTCACCTGCCATGCTCCAATGAAAATACCATCCCAACCGATAGAACCCATAGTATTGTTAATGATGTCGAGCTGATGATCAAAATTGAAAAGATTAACTCCATCCGTCCAGGCCGTAATATTATTATTAGCTATTTCGGTTTTCCCTAAAGTCTTGTACCCGTAATATCCATAATAAGCCTCTAAGTCGTTATTAACCACCTTAATTCCACATGAGGTAGACGACACTATAATGGCTCCTAAATAAGTCTCGATACTGTTACCCTCAATAACAACAGGCTTTCCATTTTCTTGCACATTTACAATGATACCATTGTTGTCACTGCTGATATCAAGTTCCCTGACTTCAACTCCCGGTGCTCGAATGCTCAATGGACAATTCAATGAACCGAATTCTGGAGTGTTTATGAGCTTAGCTCCGTTGTTAATAGTCGCCGGACCTTGTAAAATCACATCCGATCTGGTAATATCCACTCCTCCGCTTGATGGGTCAAATCCAAAGTCGAATTCACCTGATAGAATGATATTATCATAGTTGTCAACTGCATGTTGAACTGCAGCAGGGTCAATTGAAGGGTTGTCCTGTCCAACAACCGTTATCGCTCCTTTCAAAGTAGATTTTTTTTCTGCTTTAGAAAGTTCTAAATGCTCTTCTTCCAGGTCATATTTCTCACAGGACGTAAAAGTAAAAGTAAGTAAGATCAAAAAATAAATAAATTTTTTCATAATTTATAAGTTTTAAAATTTAAATTAAAGAGGATTAAAAATTAATATCATAAATTTCTGAAATAAAAGATTACAGGGCATATCATCTATGCCGCAAAAGATTTAAGTTTTGAAGCATTAGTTACAATTATGAAGCATTGTTCCTAATTCTAAATTGAAATGTCTCTGTTTAATAAACATTATTCTAGATTTTTATGGTGATCTAGAAGTTGAAAGGAGTATATTTTTTGATTGATCATTTTAAAATTGAGATACTTATTTTAATAAGCTACTCATTCCAATGTGTGATAGGTAAATAATTCTTTTTTAGAAAAGCTTTATACCTTTTTTCTTTTCTGTATGGATCTAATTCAGTTCGGCCGTTTATCCATTTAGAATCTATATATACACTGTTTATTCTGTCCAGATAGTGATACATAGAATCTTTATCTTTTAATAAGGCAAAAATAAAAGCCTTACGTGAATTAGTCATATCGTTGTGATCTTTTAAAAGCTGATAAACATCGTTTTTTTTACCAAGTTGTGCAAGAACAATGATTTTGTCAAAATATAATTCATTCTTTAAGGTCTTAGCTAAAATCTCTTGTGCTTTTTTATAGTCTTTTTTAAAATAATAGTAACAGACTGATCCATGCAATTCAAACAATTTCCCACGTTCTTTTACTATTGATTTGTAATTTTTGGTTTCCATAAGTCTTGCAGCTTCAGTAAATTTTTCATTTTCTACTAAGGAAAAATACAAACCAGCAGCAGTTAAAAATTTTGTTGAATCCAGTTGGTATGCTTTCTTACGATATTTAACTCTATTTTTATCATCGTTTAAAACTACATTGTAATAGAATGCCAGTTCACCATATAAAAAAGAATAATCAGGATCCTCTTCAATCGCTTTTTGATAAAATCTAATAGCTTCTGTCCAATCCTTTTTTTTCAGACTTATAATTTCACATTTTTTGTTTATGATCTTCTGCTTATTCCCAATTTTACTGATATCAGTCAAACTGAAACTGACTTTTTTCAAATGTTCTTCAGCCTCATTAACTTTGTAATGGGTTAACAGAGCAGTTATTAATGCATTGTTAATGGGAGTTGATAAAGGATCTAATTTTTGTGCCAGATCAATATGAATAAGGTAATTTTTTATGTCGCGATCCGGACTTTTATTTAAAAATATTCCATAATAATGATGGGTGATAGCATCATTTGGATTTAGTTCAAGGGCTTTTTCAAAATATTCTTTTGCTTTTCCCCAATGCTCATCTTCTCGATAGATCATTGCTTTAACCGTATATGCTCTAACGGTATTAGGATTGATTGCAAATGCTTTTTCAACATAACTATTGATCTTATCACGATTGATTTGACCGAAATCATCCATTATATAATAGGAATTGGCTATTTCGGCATAAGCTTCTGCATAATTTGGGTCTAATTTAATTGCTTCTTTGTAAAATTCAATACTGCTTTCCAAGTCTTTTATGGTACTGTTATCAGCTAATAGACGACCCTTTTGATAAAATTTAAGGGCTTCAAAATTATCAGTAGGATTATGACCGATTCTTTTTTCTTCTTCTAAGGTCAAATTGATTTGAAGTTGCTCTGCAATTTGTTTAGCCACATTTTGCTGAATAGTAAAAATATTTTCAAAACTATCCGTATATTCTTTAGACCAAATATGCTCACCATATGCATTGATCAACTGAGTAATAATTTTAACTTTATTATTATACTTGGTCACACTCCCTTCAATTATATAAGTTGCTCCTAATTCTTTGGCTATTCTATGGATTTTTTTATTTGTGTTTTTATAAGTATCTGAAGAAGTACGTGAAATCACAGATAAACCGTTTATTTGAGATAATTTAGATAAAATATTATCGGTAACTCCATCACAAAACCACTGAGTATCTTCCGAGCTCATATCTTTAAATGGCAGAACTGCAATGGTCTTATTAGCTGTCTTTTTCTTAAACAGAGTTGTTTTATTTGTAAAGTCTGTGTAAAAGTAAAATGATAAAACAATGATCAGTAAAACTAAAAGTGAAGAAACAATAAACTTTTTTCTATTGAATGATTTTTTTTGAATTTTATTTGTTTTGTCAATTTTTAAAATAGAATCTTTGGATTCTAAATTTTCTGACTCGTCATTCTTCTTAAATAAATAAGATTTTTCATTTTTCGCTTTAAAATCTCCAGGTGTTACCCCAAAACTATCATGAAAGCATTTGTTAAAATAGGCTGGACTGCTAAAACCTACCCGATACGATATCTCTGAAGCAGTATAATCACTTTCTTTTAATAATTTTAAAGCTTCATTAAGACGAATTTCTTTAATAAATTCACTTACTGTTTTTCCTGTTGAAGCTTTAACTTTTCTTAATAATTGAGACCTGCTTAATCCTATTTCAAAAGCCAAATTCTCAACACTTAGTTTTTCATTATCTAAATGTTTTAAAATTATCTGTTGGATTTTATTTATAAAAGTTTTATCCACTCCGGAAAAGAATTTATTAGATGATTAAATTTACAACATTTTTTTCTTTTTTATTATAAATTCGTACTCTTTGGATATTCTTATCATGTTACCTTATCATTTTTATGCTTAAAAAAGAGTGATTTATCAGGCAATTTTTATTGGATAAATTTATTTACCAATGAAAAACCACCGTCTTTGACGGTGGTAATGTTTAAAGGCTCTGCCATTTTATAGGTTTGCACATCTAAAACTTTTTAAGATGAGTAAATATAGAAAATTAATATATCAAGAACATAAGGTTCGAAGTGAGTGTTATGACCCTTTGGGTCTAATCTGAAAACCAAAGCCACCGTTTTTAACGGTGGTTCTTTACTTTTTGATAAATGAGGGTAACAACAATAACAAATATCAACTATAAAATGGAAAATAAGAATAATGAAAAACATTTAGAGTATGAGATCCCTATCCTCTTTAGTAGTCGAACAGGATAAGTTAAGCTAGATAAAAATTTTCAATTTTTAGAGTTTCACTTACTTCCCCACACAGAAATTTTGGAAGATGTTTCCAAGGAGCTCATCTGTTGAAACTGCCCCAGATATTAGCCCGAGATGGTAAAGAGCATCGCGAATGTCAATCGCAACAAGATCTGAACTTATGTCATTATTTATTCCTTTTTGGACTTCAGTGATTGCATTTAAAGCATT
>JAOZTG010000058.1 GCA_029939235.1 Flavobacteriaceae bacterium | reverse complement strand
TGGTGATTTTGATATACGGATTGGGGAAAGTTCAACAGGTAAATTAAAAGTATCATTTGGAGGAACTTAACAATATTATTTTTCAAACAAAACCAGAAAAGTAACAGAAATAATAAATTAATATAGTAAATTAAATTTTTTAACTTTAAGCATTCTTTTAAACCATTTTAAACCAAATAATAAAGATGGAAAAATATATACTTGCTATTGACCAGGGAACAACAAGTTCACGTGCTATTATTTTTGATAAAAAAGGAAACATTATTTCTGTAGCTCAAAAAGAATTTACCCAGTATTTTCCTAATCCGGGATGGGTTGAACATGACCCTAATGAAATTTGGTCAACCCAGACAGGAGTTGCAGCAGAATCTATTGCAAAAAAGGGTTTAAATGTTGAAAATATTGCAGCCATCGGCATTACAAATCAGCGTGAAACTGTTGTAGTTTGGGATAAAAAAACAGGAAAACCTGTTTACAATGCCATTGTTTGGCAGGATAAGAGAACTGCCAATTATTGTGATGATCTTAAAAAACAAGGCAAAGAGGAATTAATAAGAGAAAAAACAGGATTGGTAATTGATTCTTATTTTTCAGCAACTAAAGTAAAATGGATACTTGAAAATGTTGAAGGAGCCAGAGAAAGAGCTGAAGCTGGAGAACTTATTTTGGGGACTATTGATACCTGGTTAATTTGGAATTTCACCAAAGGAGATCAACATATTACAGATGTTACGAATGCTTCAAGAACACTTTTATTTAATATTAACACAATGGATTGGGATGATGAATTGTTAAAACTTTTTACCATTCCGAAAAGTATGCTGCCACAAGTAAAACAATCCAGTGAAATATATGGGCATACCCAATCAACATTTTACGATACAAAAATTCCCATTGCTGGTATTGCAGGAGATCAGCAGGCAGCATTATTTGGTCAAATGTGTACCAAACCTGGTATGGTTAAAAATACGTATGGTACAGGGTGTTTTATGTTAATGAATATTGGTGAAAAACCAATTGTTTCAAAAAATAACTTATTGACCACCGTTGCATGGAAAATTAATGGTAAAACACAGTATGCACTTGAGGGTAGTATCTTTATAGCTGGTGCAGTAGTACAATGGCTTCGGGATGGTTTAAAAATTATTAAAACATCTGCTAAAGTTGAAAAACTGGCAAATTCAGTTGATAGCTCAGATGGAGTTTATTTTGTGCCTGCTTTTGTAGGATTAGGAGCACCACACTGGAATCAACATGCACAAGGCACAATGTTTGGCCTTACCCGAGGCAGTACTAATGCACATATTGCCAGAGCTGCTTTAGAATCTATTGCTTACCAAACAATGGATGTTTTAAAAGCAATGGAATCCGATTCAGGTATTTCAATAAAAGAGCTACGGGTTGATGGTGGAGCAAGTGTAAATAATACGCTTATGCAATTTCAGGCAAACGTGCTAAATACAACATGTGTTCGTCCTAAAATCATAGAAACTACAGCTATAGGTGCAGCATTTTTGGCAGGATTAGCAGTTGGATATTGGAGTAATACGGAAGAAATTCAACAAATATGGCAAACCGATCAACGCTTTGACCCTACAGCAGAAAAGACAGAAATTGAAAAAGGTATAAAAGGCTGGTATAAAGCTATTGCTGCTTTAGAATATTGGACAAAAAATTAAATATAACTAAAAAATCAGATAAAAATGACTCCATTTATTGCAGAAATTATTGGTACAGCTTTGCTTATTTTATTAGGTGGTGGCGTCGTTGCCAATGTAGGATTAAATAAAACCAATGGTAATAACAGCGGTTGGATCGTGATTACTACAGGTTGGGCATTAGCAGTTTATGTAGCGGTAGTGGTTACAGGACCTTATAGCGGCGCACATATCAACCCTGCTGTTAGTATTGGATTAGCTGTTGCAGGTAAATTTTCCTGGGAGTTGGTTCCGTCTTATATTTTGGCTCAAATGATTGGTGCTATGACGGGAGCTTCCATAGTTTGGCTGATGTATAAAGATCATTTTGATGCAACCAAAAACGGAGATGCAAAAAAAGCAGTTTTTTGTACTGCACCAGCCATAAAAAATAACTTTACAAATCTGTTGAGTGAAATTGTAGGTACTTTTGTGTTAATTTTTACGATACTTAATTTTACAGATGCGACAATAAATGAACCTGAAGCAATAATTGGTTTAGGTTCTCTAGGAGCATTACCTGTTGCTTTTTTAGTTTGGGCAATTGGTTTGTCATTGGGAGGAACTACCGGATATGCTATCAATCCTGCCCGTGATCTCGGACCTAGAATTGCACATGCTATTTTACCAATAAAAGATAAAGCCTCAAATGATTGGAGCTATGCCTGGATTCCTGTTTTAGGTCCCATTATAGGAGCTGTTATTGCTGCTTTATTAATGATTGTTTTGGCTTAATATGAATTAAAAAACATCCTGAGAACCAAGAAATTAAGTGATCTTATTTATTAAAAATAGCTGGAATATCATTGGCCATACTATTATTCTGCACAAATACAACCGCCTTTAATCCATCTATAATATGATCAATGGTTTGGATGGTCTTATCATAATCTGAAATACGAAGTTTCAGTCCTAAAAATACAAGATCAGCTTCTGAACTCTTTTTATGTAAAAGGGTTATAAATTTTCTGTTCTTACGTAAAAACAAATTTACGTTTGCATTAATTCTTGCATCAAAAATAGATTTTTGAATTTGATTTTCCGATTTTCTTTTTTCTTCTTCGGTATCAACAATTGAAAAAATATTTATCGTTGTTCTAAGCCAATCATTATTCAAACGTATCAAATATGAAAGCATGAGCATAAGATCTCCGTTGGCCTCTAAACCACCCCACCAAATATCAATTCGCTTATCTTTTTTTCTGGAAATTGTCTTGTTAAAATGCAAAAGCAATATGTTTTTATTTAATTTGGCAATTTCCTGAATTGTTTCTAATTCTTCCTTTTTTCCTTGTTGAGTAAGCGACCATCCAAAAACTACCGTATTTGTTTTTAAGCCTGCAATACCATGTGAAGCAGCAACTGAGTACATTCCTTTTTTAAAATCATCCACAATATTGATTTCGGTGAATGCTTCAATACCTCTCTTTGTCAATTCTTTTTTCATTGTAAAATTCAACTCCTTGATTTTGCTCAATCTTTCATGATCATCTGGTTTGATCAACTTTGAAACTGTTAAAACACCACTATTTTGCCCTAAAAGCGAAGCGAATTTTACAATTTCTACACTATATTTAATATCTTTAACAAAAAGGATCATAAAAGGCCTCCAGTTACGAACATGTATTCTTCTTGCATTTAGTTTTAACAGAGCAAACCTGCTTATGCTCATCCACACTCCTGCAGCAGAATCCCCCCATTTTTGCTCCAGTTTTTTTGAAAACAGATAATATAATATTACAGCTTCCAAACCAAAAGCAAAGACAAAGGCAATTGGATTTATCAGGATCATTATCACAACTGCACCAATAGCTCCAATGATGGAAACATACCACGGAATATTAATTCTTGGCCGGTAAGACGGAGATTTTATGATCTTCTCTACAGCAGCACTAATATTGACCGCTACATACAAGGTTAAAAACAAAACAGAAACGTATTGTGCAATGACATTCAGTCCTCCAATAAAAACAGCTAATAATGCAATAAATCCGCTGATCCAGGTTGCAACTGCCGGCTGCCCTGTTTTCGATAGTTTTGCCAGGAATTTAGGAGCCAGACCATCTATTGATAAGGACTGTAATATTCTTGGTCCACCCAAAATACTACCAAAGGCAGAAGATAAAACTGCTCCCCAAACTGCAGGATAAACAATAAGTGGCCCGAAAACAGCCAAACGTGACCAAATAGTAATTCCTCCTTTAGGATCCGCTAATTCTTCTAAAGTCAGGGCTGCAGTAATAGACAAAAAAACAGGAACGATCAGGTAAATTATTGCGCCGCTTATCACAGCTCCAAGTGTTCCTACAGGAATAGATTTTTGAGGATTTTTAAGATCTCCACTCATTCCAATACCTGCTGTAAATCCGGTAACGGCAGGAAAAAATACGGCAAAAACAAACCAAAATCCTTTTGGTGCTGTGGTATATGTAGCTTCCATAATCGGAGCATGAACTCCTTTTAACATTACTCCTACAATCAAGGCAACAATGGATAGTGCAACAATTATTAAGATTGGAATTTGTAATTTTAGTGTTAAATCGGCACTTTTCCCCGAAAGGGCAGTAACTAGGATAATGATAACTGCAGCAAATAATTGTATAGAATAAGGAGGTAAATCTACCCAGCTCGCCGGCCAAAGTATTAATATGGCTTCTGCAAGACCCAGACTGTAAAAAGTTACACTTAATGTACGGCACAAATAAAGTGGAATTCCTATTGCACCACCGGGTTCTAATCCTAAACTTCTGGAAATCATAAAGTATTCACCACCAATACCCACTTTGAAATTGGTTGAAATAGCTGAAGCACTCAACCCGGTGATAAATGTAATAGTACTTGCGAGAAGTACAATTATCACTGTTTTTATCAGTCCGACATTTCCTACCACCCAACCAAATCGTAAAAACATGATCAATCCCAAAATGGTTAAAATACTGGGCACATAAACACCTAAAAAAGTACCGAATTTATGATGGACCGTATTTGTAGAGGCAGACATACGTCAATTCTTTTGGTGAGTTATAAAATTATAAAAAAAAACGATTAGAATTATAATTTTTAAAGCATTTGTTAAATGAATTATTAACTGTAAATTTAACATCTGTCTGAAAATAAGAACCAAAAAAAGTATATGTCATTCGATAAAGAAGCAAAAACATGGGATCAGAATCCCGAAAAAGCTGAAAGAGCAAGGGTCTTTGCTAAAGAGATCCTTCACTTTATAAAACCAAATAATGAAATGACTGCTATGGAATTTGGCAGCGGCACGGGCTTGCTAAGTGAACAACTAAAAGATTATTTTCATTCGATCTCTTTGCTGGACACATCCGAAGGGATGATAGAGGTTCTAAAAGAAAAGATCATAGAAAAGAAATTATCTAACTTTTATCCTTATCAGATCGATCTGACACAGGATACTTTTGACCAAAAGGATTTTGATGTGATCTATATGTCAATGACCTTGCATCATATTCCGGATCTTGACAATGTTATAAAAATCTTTCATTCAAAAATTAAAAGAGACGGTTATTTATGTGTTGCAGATCTTGAAAAAGAAGACGGAACATTTCATTCAAGCAGTGATTACGATGGACATTTAGGCTTTGACAGACACGCACTCGAAGATCTTTTATATCAACATGGCTTTAAGGCAATTTATTATGCGCAGCCATATACCATTACAAAGGCAAACGACGATACAACGAAGGAATATCCTCTTTTTTTAATGATCGCACAGAAAATGAATTAATTATTTCTAAATGGTGATGAACTCTGCACTACAAATATTTTTAAATCAAAAAGACCCTTTATTATTTAATGGAAATCTGGCAATTTTATGTAACCAGATCTCCTTTGATTTTAAAACAAATAAATATTTGTTTGAGATCCTGCATAAACGGGGTAATCTAAAAAAAGTCTTTATTCCTGAACATGGATTATTTGCTGAATTTCAGGATCAGGTAAAACTGGATCACACCGAAATTTATCATTTTTTTAATCTGCATGCTTCTTTTATCTCTTTATATGGGAAAGATGAAGATTCCATATATATAAAAAAGAAGATCTTGAAAATATAGATGTTTTTATCATTGATATGCAAGATATTGGAAGTAGATACTATACTTATTTATCTACCATCAATAATCTGTTTGCTTCTATAAAGAATCATGCTTCACATATTAAAGTTTATGTTATTGACCATCCAAATCCGGCTGGCCGACAAGTTGAAGGGACTCATTTACCCGAAGAATACGCATCATTTATAGGAATTACCGGGCTCCCACATCGGCACGGATTGACCATTGGAGAAATGTGTAAATATCTCCGATCTGAAATGGACGCAACATTTGATATGAAAGTTATTTCTTTTAACCCAGAAGAATTCGAAACTCCTTTCCAAATATCTCCTTCTCCAAATTTTCCTTCGGTTACCACAGCACAGATCTATACTGGTCAGTGTTTATTTGAAGGTACTATTCTTAGTGAAGGCAAAGGCACTACAAAACCTTTTGAGATCATAGGTGCTCCATTTTTAAACTGGGAAATTCTTCTTAAAATAAAAAGAGAACTGTTTAAGAGTTATCCTTTTTTTAAAGATAAGATAGTTTTACGCCCCATAAGATTCATCCCATATGATCATAAATTCAAAGGGGAAGTTTGTAATGGTTTTCAGCTTCACATCTTAAGACCCGAATTTTATTCTTTATTATTTTCTTTAATATTGATCCAGCATATTGAAAAGTACACGGAGAATTCCATATGGAAAGAAGGAAAGTACGAATATGGATCTGATAAAACTGCTATGGAGTTGCTTGCAGGAGACAAGAAGATTTTGGAATGTTTACAAATTTCAGGAGATTTTAGAACTATTATTCCATCCCTGCAAAAAGAAGAAAACCTATGGATTGAAAAGGTTAAAAAACACCTGATCTATACCATTGAATTGTCGGTTCAAAAGATTCTGTAACATAAAAAAAATAAGTATCTTTATTTGAAATTTCAAACCATCTTTTATGAAAGGTCCATACAAAGTAAAAGTGAATAATTCTTCTGAATTTGATTTAGACCAAGATCAGGTAAATGAATTTAATATGGTGAAAGTAAATAAATCACTATTCCATATCTTAGATCAAAACAAAGGATTGGAAGCTGAATTGATCCATAAAGATTTTGATGCCAGGCTTTATACTATTCGTGTAAACTCAAATACATATAAAGTTAAAATTGACAATCCATTAGATCTATTGATCAAAGAACTTGGGTTTTCCATTGGAAGCACTAAAAAATTGAATGCTATCAAAGCTCCAATGCCGGGGATTATTATAGGAATTGAAGTAAAAGAAGGTGATCAAATAAAGGAAGGTGATACGCTTCTCATTTTGGAAGCAATGAAAATGGAAAATGGCATCATCAGCTCCAAAGATGCTACTGTGAAATCCATTTTGGTCAAAAACGGAGATACAGTTGAAAAAAATAAACTACTAATTGAATTAGAATAATTCCTAAGATTTATACGATGAAAAAAATACTTATTGCCAATCGTGGTGAAATAGCACTACGTGTAATGCGTACAGCTAAAAAAATGGGGATTAAAACTGTTGCTGTTTATTCTGATATTGACAGAAATGCACTTCATGTAAGGTTTGCCGATGAAGCTGTAAATATTGGTAGAAATCCTTCCAGTCAGTCTTATCTGCTGGGAGATAAAATCATAGAAGTTGCAAAAGAATTAAATGTAGATGGTATTCATCCTGGTTATGGTTTTTTAAGTGAAAATGCCGCTTTCGCGGATGCTGTTGAGCGTAATGGAATTACTTTTATTGGACCAAAATCAAAATCCATCCAAATGATGGGAGACAAATTGGCGGCAAAAGAGGCTGTTAAAAATTATGATATTCCGATGGTTCCGGGAGTGGATCATGCCATTACCAATATTTCTGAGGCTAAAATTATTGCCAAAGAAATTGGTTTCCCTATTCTTATCAAAGCTGCTGCCGGTGGCGGCGGAAAAGGCATGAGAATTGTTGAAAAGATAGAAGAATTTGAATCTCAAATGGATAGAGCTGTTAGTGAAGCAACTTCAGCTTTTGGTGATGGTTCAGTTTTTATTGAAAAATATGTTATATCACCTCGTCATATTGAAATCCAGGTCTTGGCGGATACGCATGGAAATGTAATTCATCTTTTTGAGAGAGAATGTAGTATACAAAGACGACATCAAAAAGTAGTGGAAGAAGCTCCTTCTTTAGTTTTAACTCCAGAAATGAGAAAAAAAATGGGAGATGCGGCAATAAATGTTGCCAGATCATGTGACTATGTTGGAGCAGGCACAGTTGAGTTTTTGGTTGACAGTAAAATGAATTTTTTCTTTTTAGAAATGAATACTCGTTTGCAGGTGGAACATCCGGTAACGGAATATATTACCGGAATAGATCTTGTAGAACAGCAAATTAAAGTTGCACGTGGGGAAATATTAGAGATCAAACAAGAAGATCTGAAAATTAATGGGCATGCAATTGAATTAAGAGTTTATGCAGAAGATTCATTGAATGATTTTATGCCAAATGTTGGAACATTAGATATCTATAAAACTCCAAAAGGCAAAAATATCCGACTGGATGATGGCTATGAAGAAGGAATGGAAATACCAATTTATTACGACCCAATGATCTCTAAACTGGTTACCTATGGCAAAAACAGAATCGAAGCCATTCAATTGATGATTCAGGCAATAGAACAATACAAAGTGGAAGGAGTAGAAACTACACTACCATTTGGCAAATTTGTTTGCGAACATGAAGCATTTCGAACAGGTAATTTTGACACACACTTTGTAAAAAATTACTATACAACCGATAAATTAAAAGACGGATTTGACAAAGAAGCAAAAGTTGCAGCATTGCTTGGATTAAAACTTTATTTAGAAGATCAAAAAATATTAAGAGTACCAAATTAAGTCATATGTCAAAAGGCTTAAAGTCAATAGAAAAAAGTAATTTGGTATTTGGTTATATAGCTATTTAAACAAACCTGAAACCTGTAATTTACAGTTAATTAAGTTCACCCATTAGGGAATTTAGGAGTAACACAAAACGACCAACCCGAAACAAATTAATTATGAATCCAAATCAAGATAAACTTTGGAAAAGAAGAGCAGAAGCCAAACATGGTGGTGGCCTGGAACGAATAAAAAAACAACACCAAAAGAAAAAATTAACTGCTAGAGAAAGAATAGAGATATTACTAGATGAAGGGTCTTTTGAAGAAATGGACATGTTTGTTACACATCGTACTACTGATTTTGGTATGGATAAACAACTCATTTTTGGAGACGGAGTTGTTACAGGCTATGGAACCATCAATAACAGACTAATTTATATTTACTCGCAAGATTTTACGGTTTTTGGAGGGTCATTATCAGATACACATGCTGAAAAAATATGCAAAATAATGGACCTTGCCGTAAAGGTTGGAGCACCTGTAATAGGTTTGAATGATTCCGGTGGAGCCAGAATTCAGGAAGGTGTTAGATCATTAGGTGGTTACGCAGACATTTTTTACCGAAATGTCCAGGCATCAGGCGTAATTCCCCAAATATCGGCAATTATGGGGCCATGTGCAGGTGGTGCTGTATATTCTCCTGCAATGACTGATTTTACTTTGATGGTTGAGAATACAAGTTATATGTTCGTAACCGGACCAAATGTTGTAAAAACCGTAACAAATGAAGTGGTTACTTCAGAAGAATTAGGAGGAGCCTCTACTCATTCAACTAAATCAGGTGTTACGCATTTAACATCTGCAAATGATGTGCAGGGTCTATTAAAACTGAAGAAATTATTAAGTTATATTCCTCAAAATAACCAAGAAAAAACACCGGATCTTCCCTATGAATTAGGCAAAGAAATAAGGGAAGAATTAGAAGGCCTTGTACCAAAAGACTCTCACAAGCCTTACGATATTAAAAAAGTTATTTCAGGAACCTGTGATAAGGATTCCTTTTTTGAGATACATAAAGATTTTGCAGATAATATTGTAGTAGGATTTGCGAGATTGGCTGGAAAAAGTATCGGAATAGTTGCTAATCAACCCATGAGTCTTGCGGGTGTTCTAGATGTTGACAGTTCTAAAAAAGGAGCTCGATTTGTACGTTTTTGTGACGCATTTAACATCCCTCTTTTAGTATTTGAAGATGTACCCGGTTTCTTGCCGGGAACCGATCAGGAGTGGAGAGGAATCATTGTCAATGGAGCTAAATTGCTTTATGCCTTTAGCGAAGCAACAGTGCCACGTATCACTGTGATCACACGAAAAGCATATGGTGGAGCTTACGATGTAATGAATTCAAAACACATAGGTGCTGATATGAATTTTGCCTGGCCAAGTGCTGAAATTGCAGTTATGGGTGCAAAAGGAGCTGCTGAGATTATTTTCAAAACTGAAATAAAAAAGGCAAAAGATCCTGAAGTAAAATGGAAAGAAAAAGAGGCAGAATATGCTGAAAAATTTGCACATCCATACAGGGCAGCAAGAAGAGGATTTATTGATGAAATTATTTTACCAAAAAATACACGAAGAAAATTGATAAAAGCTTTTGCTATGCTCGAAAACAAAAAAATTGAAAGACCAAAAAGGAAACATGGCAATATTCCTTTGTAAAGGTTATAGTACAATGTTAAAAAGAAAAAATTATACAATTTTTAGCAGATAATAGATATTTGTGAAATGAGAAACAATAATTTATTTGAGGAGTTCCCATCAGTAAGTTCAAAACAATGGAAACAAAAAATTCAATTCGACCTGAAAGGTGTTGATTATAATAAAACGCTCCTCACCCACACTTTAGAAGGGATAACAATCAAGCCTTTTTATCATGCTGACAGTTTTAAACAAATAGACATTCCCCCCACGCCGGATGAATTTAAAATTTGTCAGTCAATTTTTATCAGTAATGAAAAAACCGCAAATTTTCTTGCCAAAGACGCAATCAAAAGGGGAGCAAACAGTATACTGTTTATTTCTAATAAAGCATTTGACAGTAAGATTATCTTAGAAGGATTACATGTTGCTTCCATTTATTTTCAGCTTTCATTTTTAGACCTGAAATTCATTCTTAAACTGGTAAATTCGAACAAAGAATCCACTTTGTTTTTAAATATTGATCTGATAGGAAATCTGGCTAAAACAGGTAATTGGTTTTTTAACAATCAAAAGGATCATGAGATCTTAAGAGAAATTCTCCAGATTAATAACAGTAATACACATGTTTTTGGTGTGGATGTTTCTATTTATCAAAATGCTGGAACAAACACAGTGCAACAAGTCGCCTATGCCTTGGCACATGCAAATGAATACTTAAATTTTATCAATGAAAATAGGATTGATTCAGTTAAAATGATCCCTTTTATTTTTTCAATGGGAAGTAATTATTTTTTTGAGATCAGTAAACTTAGAGCTTTTCGATATTTATGGAATCTTTTACTAAAAAAATACAAGTTTGAAATAGAAGCGAATATATTTGCTCAGCCAACTTTAAGAAATAAAACTCTTTTTGACCCTCATGTAAATATGCTGCGAACCACGTCAGAAAATATGAGTGCAATCCTGGGTGGTTCAAATACCATTAACAATTTTTCGTTTGATGCTGTTTTTCGCAAAAAAAATGAATTTGGAGAAAGAATTGCCCGAAACCAACTTATTATTTTAAAAGAAGAAAGCAAAATCAAAAATGGAAATTTAGCAAAAGGATCTTATTATATTGAAGATCTTACTTATGAAATTGCAGAAAAAGCCTTACATATTTTTAAAGACATTGAAAAAAATGGCGGATTTGTAAAGCAACTTTTTAAAGGATCAATTCAACGAAAAATTAATGAAAATGCTCAAAAGGAACAGGATCTTTTTGACACAGGTAAATTGGTTTTGGTGGGAACGAACAAGTATCCTGATCTAAAAGAAAAAATTGGTGATGACCTGGAAATCTATCCTTTCTTAAAAAGAAAAAAGAAACAAACTGAAATTCAACCGGTACTTGCAAAACGATTAGCAGAAAAGGTGGAAAAAGAGAGAATCAAGAAAGAGTAATAGTAGTCTGTAAAAAATTAATAACTCCGATATTCGTATAACTCAAAAAAATAGCAGAGAAGCGATCTGTCTATACAAATCTACCATCATCTTTTGACTCAGAAAGATTGTGAACATTTTCTTTGTACCATCCGTTTTTTGTCACATCACGATAATCAAACTCTGAAATATAAGGCTTGATATCAAGAAGTGGTGTTCCATCAATAATATCAAAATCTTTTACAGTTAAAATATTTTGGTCAACATCTACTAACCGAACTACAGAAATACCAATTGAATTTGGGCGACCAGGAGCTCTTGTCGCAAATATTCCATGTGTTTGCTTATCCAGAAATGGCTTGACTTCCAGTGGACTATCTTTTATCAAATGAAGATGATAGATCAGAATAATATGTGAAAATCCATCTATATCTTTTAATCCGTCTGTAAATTCCTGAAATACTTCTATTTTTCCTTGAATACCTTTTGCTCCGGAGGCCTGAATAGGTGTGCCTTTTGGCTCTTTGAACGGAGAATGGATCAAACCTATAGGCTGGTAAATAATTTCATTCATAACAACTTAACAATTGCTTTATTTTTAAACAATCTCGGCACTTAGCCCACGATTCAACAGCTGGGTGCATTTAGATTTTAACTCATCATACTCACCGGTTTTAACAGCACATTTTCCTTTATAATGCACCAAATAAGTACATTGCTCTGCTTGTTCTAAAGTATGCTCACAAACTGAAATTAAAGAATCAATAACAAAATCAAAAGTATTGACATCATCATTAAATAAAATAATTTCATGTTGATTAACTTCTTGCTCCAGTACATCAAAATCTTCCTGAATTTTCTCTTTTGTCATATAAAATTCATTCATCATCATTCAATTTTTTACAAAACTATAAAAATTTACCCAACCACAAAATTTGGTTAAATTAAAATATTTCTAATTTTAGCCCTGCCCAATTATTTCTGGCTAACTTCTTTACTAACTTCAAGTGATTATTTTTGGCTTCTTTTTCTATTACCGGAATATCTTCGGTGTAAAAACCACTAAGCAAAAGTATACCATTTTTATTCAGAATTTTTGCGTAAACTCGAATATCCTGCAATAAGATATTACGATTGATATTAGCAATGATCACATCATATTTTTTGTCTTGAAGTAAAGAGGCATCTCCTTCATAAACAGATATATTCTTACATTTATTGCGATCAACATTCTCCATTGAATTTTCATAACACCAGGAATCAATATCTATTGCATCTAATTTTGATGCACCTTTCATTTCTGCAAAAATTGCTAAAATTCCAGTACCACAACCCATATCCAGAACTGATTTCCCTTTAAGATCTATATTCATTAAATGCTGTATCATCAAATGAGTGGTCTCGTGATGACCTGTACCAAAACTCATTTTTGGCTCAATAACAATATCATATTTTAAATGGGGATCTTCATGAAAAGGAGCCCGAATACTAACCAAACCATCCACTTGAATAGGTTCAAAATTCTTTTCCCATTCACTGTTCCAGTTTACCGGCTCAATCTCTTCCATATCATAAGTAATCACAACCTCATCTGATTGAAGCAATTGAATATCATCCAAGACTCCTTCAAACCAATCCTTTTTTTGGATATAAGCTATCAGTCCGTTTTCCTTTTCTGTAAAACTCTCAAAACCAACAGCTCCTAATTCAGCAATAAGAATTTCCATTGCGGTTTGGACTGCTAATGTTTTTGATTTAATTTCAAATGTATAGGAAATGTAATTCATAATAAAAATTTAATAATTAGGAAGGATTCTCTCCAGATGGTTATTAAGAATGAACTTTTACTGCAAAGTTAAGGGTATTTCATTGAATTTTTAAAATCCAATGAAATACCCTAGCAATTATAAAACTAATAATATTCCTTTTGCGATTTAAGGTTTTATATAGCCTTGATCAAAGCCACAAAGTCATCTACTTTTAAAGCAGCTCCACCTATCAATCCTCCATCCACATCTTCTTTTGAAAATATTTCTTTTGCATTGGCTGGCTTTACACTACCACCATAAAGAATAGAAACTTGCTCTGCAACATCACTAATATATCTTTCTGCAACCAGTTCACGAACAAATGCATGCATCTCCTGTGCCTGTTCCGGACTGGCAGTTTCACCTGTTCCAATAGCCCAAACGGGTTCGTAAGCCAAAATAATACTTTTCCATTCTTCTGAAGTCAAATGAAACAAGGCCTTTTTAATTTGTTCTTCTACAACTTTAAAGTGATTTTCATTTTTTCTTTCTTCTAAAACTTCTCCAAAACAAAAAATAACTTCCAGCTTATTCTTTAAGGCTGTATCTACTTTAGCTGCCAATGATTCATCTGTTTCACCAAAATATTCTCTTCGTTCTGAATGACCTAAAATTACCAAATCTACATGAACACTTTTGATCATACTTGCTGAAACTTCACCGGTAAATGCACCACTTTCCTTAGCACACATATTTTGTGCAGCAACTTCGATCTTACAATCTTTTGTCTTTTTTGAGGCTTTTTGAAGATTCGTAAATGAAGGAGCAATAATTACACGTGTATTATCAAGTTTAACTTTCTTAACTTCTTTGGTTAATTCTTTTACAAAAGACTTTGTCTCTTGATAAGTTTTATTCATTTTCCAGTTTCCTGCTACAATTTTGCTTCTCATTGTTTGATATTTTAGATTAAAAATTATTGAATTGCAAATATAATGCAAACAGTTAAAATGTGTACTTTTACACCACTTAATTTTTAGTTAAAATGAATAAAAAACAACTTATAGAGCAGATCAAAATCAAAAGATCATTTTTATGTATTGGCTTAGACGTGGATCTTGAAAAAATCCCTTCACATTTATTAGAATTAGAAGATCCCATATTCGAATTCAATAAGCAAATCATAGATGCTACACATGACCTGACTGTTGCATATAAACCAAATACAGCTTTTTACGAAGCTTACGGAATCAAAGGCTGGAAATCTCTTGAAAAAACCATTGCATACATCCATAAAAATTATCCAACTATTTTTACCATTGCCGATGCAAAACGTGGTGATATTGGCAATACTTCCACTCGCTATGCCAAGGCTTTTTTTGACGATATGCAATTTGATTCGGTTACTGTTGCTCCTTATATGGGAAGTGATTCTGTTGAACCTTTTCTTGCTTTCGCGGAAAAATTCACGATCCTTTTAGCCTTAACATCTAACAAAGGGGGACTTGATTTTCAGGTAATAAAAGATGAGAAAGGAATTACTTTGTATGAAAGAGTTTTGCAGGAATCTAAAACATGGAAAAACAGTGAACAATTGATGTATGTAGTTGGTGCAACCCGACCAGCATATTTCAAAAAGATCAGAAATATTGTACCTGATAGTTTTCTTTTAGTTCCTGGTGTTGGAGCTCAGGGTGGAAGTTTACAGGAAGTTTGCAAATATGGTTTAAATGATGAAATAGGTTTGTTGATCAATTCATCCAGAGGAATTATTTATGCTTCTTCTGATAAAGATTTTGCAAAAAAAGCGAGAGAAAAATCAAAAGAATTACAAAAGGAAATGGCATCAATATTATTGGAAAACGAATTTTGATATAAGATAAATCTTATTTTTTTAGCTTGTTTTTTTAAAATAAAGTGGAATTTGTTCATTTGAGTATACCCTATCTTTTTGCCAATTTGACCTGCCAAATATAAAAGGATCCAAATTACCGGCATTGCAATACACATGATCAATGAAAATATATAGTCTTTTTTTATTTCATTTTTTTCCATTTTAATTATATACTTTATAAGCTTATCTTTGCAAAAAATTTATTTTATCACAAATGGGAAATATTGTTGCAATTGTTGGAAGACCAAATGTTGGAAAATCAACCCTTTTTAATCGATTGATACAGCGAAGAGAAGCTATTGTTGATGCTGTTAGTGGAGTTACCCGAGACAGAAATTATGGCAAATCTGACTGGAACGGCAAGGAGTTTTCTGTGATTGATACAGGAGGCTATGTAGTAGGAAGTGATGATGTTTTTGAGGCCGAAATTGACAAACAGGTAGAACTTGCCATTGACGAAGCGGATGTCATTATTTTTATGGTAGATGTTGAAAGTGGCGTAACCGGTATGGACAATGAGGTTGCTCAACTTTTAAGAAAAGTGAAAAAACCTGTTTTTCTGGTAGTAAATAAAGTTGATAACAGTAAACGAAATAATGATGCTGTTGAATTCTATTCTCTAGGATTGGGAGAATACTATACTATTGCAAGTATTAATGGTAGCGGAACAGGTGAATTGCTGGATGCTATTATAAAAGCTTTACCCGAACACGAAGAAAATGAAGATGATGAACTTCCAAGATTCGCTGTGGTAGGAAGACCCAATGCAGGAAAATCATCCTTTATCAATGCTTTAATAGGAGAAGATCGATATATTGTTACAGATATTGCAGGAACTACACGTGACTCCAGTGACACAAAATACAATCGTTTTGGCTTTGATTTTAACCTAATTGATACCGCAGGTATTCGAAAAAAATCAAAAGTAAAAGATGATCTTGAATTTTACTCTGTGATGAGATCTGTTCGGGCAATTGAATATAGTGATGTTTGCATATTAATAATCGATGCAACCCGTGGGTTTGAAGGACAGGATCAAAATATATTCTGGCTTGCTGAAAAAAACAAAAAGGGAATTGTTATCCTTGTAAACAAATGGGATCTTGTGGAAAAAGACACCCATACTACCAAGCAATTTGAACAAATGATCCGTGAGGAAATTGCTCCTTTTACAGATGTTCCTATTATCTTTATTTCAGCTTTAACAAAACAAAGAATCTATAAAGCTATTGAAACTGCTGTAGAAGTATTTGAAAACAGGAAACAAAAAATAACAACAAGCAAATTAAATGATGCCATTTTAGATATTGTTAAACAAAATCATCCACCTGCACATAAAGGAAAATTCGTCAAAATAAAATATGTAAGACAATTGCCTTCTCCAACCCCACAATTTGTATTCTATGCAAATTTACCTCAATATGTAAAGGATCCATATAAACGATATATAGAAAATAAAATGCGTGAGATTTACAACTTTACAGGAGTTCCAATCGTAATATACTTTAGAAAGAAATAAGCCCTTTTGTCCTGTAGATATTCCCTCTAAAGAGGAATATTACAATTTGATAAATAAATACATCTGTAAAAATAATAGG